>CALLOA010000117.1 GCA_938005265.1 uncultured Granulosicoccaceae bacterium | reverse complement strand
CACTCCTTTATCAATTCAAGAATCGAAAACAAGGAAGCAGATATTTTCGTTGCTTTGGATGGCAATAAAGCGCTGGGGTTCGTATTACTTTACCCGTCATTCTGCTCCATTGATGCAGGCAGGATTTATATCGTTCACGATTTATTTGTTGCATCAGATCAGCGAAAGAACGGAATTGGCAGAGGTTTGATGGAACAAGCAACGGCATGGGCGAAAGAGAATGGCGCGGTCCGAATGGATTTGTTAACCGAGCACACCAACAAGGCCGGGCAACATCTGTATGAGTCGCTTGGTTACAGGCGATTATTCGAAGACTTCCATGCTTACTCGCTTAGATTGCGGCAATAAATCGACTTCAAAAGAAAGTTCTATAAACGTCTGGGTAGCAACAGTCTTTCTAACAAAACTGACGATATGAATCAAAGAATCGGGTTATCAACCCTTGTTGTTCATGACTACGATAGTGCTATCGAATTTTTCGTAGAAAAACTTGGTTTTCTACTGGTCGAAGACACTTTTCTTGTAGATGAAAACAAACGATGGGTAGTTGTTGCCCCGGTCGGCACGGAAGAAGCGGCCTTACTGCTAGCTAAAGCTTCCAGCCCTGAACAAACTGCAGCGGTAGGAAATCAAACCGGTGGCCGCGTGGCATTCTTTCTCTACACTGATGACTTCTGGCGGGACTTTAAAACTTACACTAGCAATGGCGTACATTTTATCCGCGAACCTGTCGAACAGGACTACGGCACTGTCGCCGTATTCGAAGACATTTGTGGTAACCAGTGGGACTTGATTGAACGCAACACTCAGTAAAATTTCTGGTTCTTGCTGAACATCACTGATCGAATCTATATCAAATCTGCATCAAACCCGCGTGTCCTGCATTCAACTATTTTTTCCCAATGCCTCAATAAACGCATCAACTTGCGCTTTTTCAGTCGACCAGGCGGTTACCAGTCTGATGACTGATTCCGAGTCATTCACCTTGCCCCATACGTAAAATTGAAACTGTTTTTGCAGTTGATCGATGAGTGCATTTGGCAGGACAGGAAAACATTGATTGCTTTCTGTTTCTGCCGCGAAGCCATAACCTGCTGCTGCAATGGCTTCCGAAAGCTGCTTTGCCATTTGGTTAGCGTGAGCGGACAATTCAAAATACAAATTGTTGCTGAATAACTCCCTAAACTGCAGCCCTAACAGACGCCCCTTCGCAAGCAGCGCCCCGCGCTGCTTTATGTGAAACGGAAAGTCCCTGGCTAGTTCTGCATTCGGAATCACAATAGCCTCACCAATCAAAGCACCGGCTTTGGTACCACCTATCCAGAAGATATCGGTCAGATCAGCGACGTCTGCGAGGGTCATATCGCTGTGCTCTGCAGTCAGAGCAGTGCCCAACCTTGCACCATCCAGCATTAGCAGCAACTCTCTGTCCCGACATATATTTGATATCGCCACCAATTCCTTTTTGCTGTAAACCGTACCGACTTCCGTGGCATTGGAGATGTAGACCATGCGTGGCTTTGCCATATGCGGGTAATGCGCATTTTCCGACAAGGCTGTTGTGATGCCTTCGGGTGTCAGCTTGCCATCCTCGGACGGCACTGTAATCATTTTATGCCCGGTAGCCTCAATCGCTCCCGTCTCGCGCACGACCGCATGCCCTGTCGCTGCAGAAATAACGGCTTCATGAGATTTCAGGGAACTGGCAATGATGATGATATTGGCAAGCGTTCCACCTGCCACAAAATTCACGGGTGTCATCTCCTGACCGATGTGTTGACGAATCAGATCAGACGCACGTGCGCTATAGTCATCATCACCGTAAGCGACCTGCGTCTCCATATTCGTGGTGGTCAGGGCTTGCAAGATCGCCGGATGGCAACCTTCGCTATAGTCATCAAGAAAACTGTACAGCCTTGGATCCGTCATATTATTTTTAACTGCAATAGATGCACAAGTGAGAGAACCCAGGCTTTACCCGACGTGTTGCTGCTTGCACATGCCACAAATAGAAGTACTTCGAAATAGCAAATTCAATCAGCCTAAAATCAGCATCAGCCGTAAATCAGCTAGACCGAAGTCAATAAAACGCTCCTGGTACGAAACCTAGTCGGAGGCCTAATAGGAAGAATTCGGCGCTTGATCCGGATTGATATCATCAAATACTTCGTCCGGGTCAATATCGTGTTCGAGTAGAACGCCTCGAACAAATTCGATCTGCCCGGTAACAATCTCTGCACGTTCACCATATTCATAACTCGTAACGTCGATAAGTTTCGGCATAAAACAAAAAGCGACTTTGAGCGCTTCGATGAGGTCTGGGTCAACAGGATCAGTCATAGTAATAACAGGTGGTTTTCTGGTACTTAAAAATTAGCAGTGTAATAAGCGTTGTAGCAAGCTAATGTTGCGTATTTTCAAATCAGCCCGGATTAAAAGCGCATCGCTCCTTTTCGCAGCATTAGGTTCCGCAGACTAGCGCTGCGATGAGAGTGATCACCCTAAAAGGTTATCACTAATACAGTACGTACTAATATCGAACCATTGCTACGACAAACACCACAGGTAGGACGAAAGAGAAACGCAAAATCGTACTCAAACCCACCTGAAAATCCGGCAACTAACCATTAAAATCAATGTCTTAGCAATACGAGCATGATATTCCAAGAGTAGAGCTGCCACCCTTGCAATATTCAACAACATGCACTTTGTGAACTATAACCCACCAGACGGGGCTTTATGACGGCTCTGTCAGGCAGATTGCTGACTCAACGCGGTAT
>CALLOA010000116.1 GCA_938005265.1 uncultured Granulosicoccaceae bacterium | reverse complement strand
GCTGTTGGCAGATTTTGGTAGTAGTGGAGAATTCCACCCGTTTTACTACAAACCCGTGGTTGCCAATCTGAAAGCAAGTGAGCCCTATCTGGCAGTGACACTAGGTTCAGGCAGTCGCGATAATCCTCTGAATGCGAACTCATCGAACGCGATTTTTATGATCAAGGATGAGAATATCTATACAGGGGAACCGATTGACACAAGCCCCTATCCGCTGACAAAAGCCAGTCTTTATGATGCGACACTAAATGATTTGGGCTCCAATGACTTATCCATTTTGACCGAGGCGCAAAATCAATATGCATCATTGGAGGGCTGGTTCATACAACTTATGCCCGGTGAAAAAGTCCTTGCAGAAACGGCACTCATTCAGGAAGAGCTGCTATTCACCACATTCTCACCTCCGGACGTTACTGCATCCAGTGGTGATAGCTGTATCGTTAACCATACCGCGGGCCGGTTCTATCACTTGAATCTACAGGATGCAACGCCCGTAATGCAACTGTCGGGAACAGGCGAGTTTCTAGGGGCGGATCGATCAAATAGAGCCGATCGGTCGCGTGTAATATCAACTTACGGAATACCAGGCAACCCGGTACTTGTTTTTCCGGAGAATTCTGATTCTCTGAAGGTATATGTAGGTCAAGAAGAAGTAAGTGTCATCTTGCCCAAGGTGGAGACTGTATATTGGTATGATAGAAAATAATGGAATCTTCACCTTCCTTTTTGTTTCTTCCCCGGCAGTACTAATTATCTAAAGCGCCCAATGTAATCCATGCTCTGACCAATTCCGCCATGCCGGCTCCACCGAAACGCAGCATAGAGCCTTCCAATTTTTCAGCGAGGTAGCTTTCCTCGGGCTCGAACGGCACCACATAGCTTTGGTCATTCTGCGAGGATAGGCTTAAAAGTGTTTCGTAAAGGTCGTCGGTGTTACGGAATTGGCTGTGACAACCCGTGCAACCGCTAAATCTGCTTTGAACGCTTTCGAAAGTGACAGGCGTTGAGGAGTCATTCACCAAAGGGTCTGTTTCAGCCAGTAATTCTCTGAAATTGCTGACGCCGTCAATATCATTGTCGAAACGAATGGTATTAAATTGATGGGATTCAAACTGTACATATTCGGAACCGTTGTTCCCCGTTTGATAGTTACCTTCATAGCTGGCAATAGGAAGTTCACCATTTCGATCAAAAAAAGTAATCGTCAGTGGCACTAGGGTATCTGCGGGTAAATCTACAAAGCCTGTCCAGAACTCATCGCCAAACCACGCGGCTTGTACCTCCTCATCACCCCATTGCAAGTGAAGCTGTAGTCCGTTTGACATTATGGCAGGTACGGTAGCGCCAAAATCAACTCGAATCAGATTTGCTACGGATGAAGCAGAGGCTGCCAGTGGATCCGTCCCAGCTACAGATTCGTCCAGATTACTCACGCCATCACCATCAGTATCCCATCGACTGGTATCGAACTGATCAGCGAATATTTCAAAGGTTTCTGTCGGGCCGGTACCGGTCCGAAAGCTGGCCTCATAGCTACCCAACACAACAGCGCCATTCCTGTCGAGGAAACTAACGTTCAGGAGATTTTCCGTATCAACGGGGAGTTCATCTGTGATCGCCCATGTTTCATCAACGACCCACGCAGCGGACAGTTCTCTGTCACCCCAGGTTAGTTGTACCTGCAGAGAATCCGATACAAAGACTGGCACAGTTATGTTGAAGTCAACGCGTGTCACCAGAGATGCAGGTGATCCTGTTACTGGACTGCCAGGGACATTTGAACCGTCGGTACTATCTGATCCTGGATTTGGCTCGATGTTGTCGGAAACAGGGGCTGAATCCGACACCACAGGATCAGAAGCCGTGGTAT
This sequence comes from uncultured Granulosicoccaceae bacterium, assembly GCA_938005265.1. GTDB lineage: Bacteria > Pseudomonadota > Gammaproteobacteria > Granulosicoccales > Granulosicoccaceae > CALFCE01. Next base: position 19,565 of record CALLOA010000116.1, on the reverse strand, counting down.
CCGTTTCCACATCGTTTGCGACTACGTTGTTATTGTTGCTCGTGCTTTCTGAAACAGGCGCGTTGTTCGAACTGTCTTCCTGTCCACTGGCGCTTACACCATCATCCGCGACTGGATTTGTAACGTCGCTTACAGGCACATCGGCAACATTCGATTCGCTCGTCTCGGCGTTTTCGGAATCCCCGGAGCCAGAGCAGGCAGCGAGGAATAATGCACAAGCCGCGATTGTTACTGGTAAACGGAAAAGCGTTGGTAATAATTTGACAGGTAATTTCATTCTGCGTTCGGTCGTTCGTTTGTTTAAATTGATCGACTCTTGCAGCAATGTGTAGCTGTACAACGAAGAGCGCTTGATTGAGTTTCGAATAGTGCAGGATTATATAGCGTGTACAAACACTACAACGGGTTGCTCCGCGGTAATTTCTTAAATGTCACAATCAAACAGCAATAACTGATAGGCAAAAAAGTGACGTACTGCGCTATTCAATTTTGTTATCGCGATTTAAGAGTTTGCATTTCGATACAATGTTGAAAAAAACCGAGCTCGAAAAGAAATTGGCATTGCTGGCGTTTTCTCTAGCGTGAGATGTACTAGAAAAACGTATTTGAAAAATTTCAGCTTGCAATCACTTCTGAAGGTCTGGGCACGCTCCATTTCATCGCCATGCAAACTCGGGTTCTTCAAAGTGGGCAACACGGGTGTGTCTATCTCGCAGGCATACTTCGCGGAACTGATAGAGAAACGCAGCGGTTGGTGCCGCTATCCAGTCGTCTGAAATGGGCATTCGCAATACAGGTTGGGGTGAAGTTTTTTGTTGAGGTCGTTGCCCGGATTCACTGGGTGACAAGATCGGTGCATCGTCCCGGTTTAGTTCGGTGAACGGTATTCTATGGATTCTGTCGACCTCATCAGGAGAGGGTTTAGCATCACGGGCACTGCCTGCCCAGAACACCAGCCCGGACATGACAAATCCCGAGTGTGTAACATAGTCGTCTAGCCGGCCCATATAGTCATCCGGGCTCAGAGTGATGTTTATCTCTTCATCGGTTTCGCGAATGGCAGCCTCCATCAATGATTCTTCTGTATCGACGCGACCGCCAGGCAGTGCCCATTGGCCCGCGTGGCGCTTTAGATGAGAGGCGCGTTTGGTAAGCAGAAGCGCGGCCGACGTGTTCCAACTTGAATAGGTTGGTAATCCGGCGACACCACTGCCATAGCCTTGCTCTGTTACCAATATAGCAACAGCCGCGGGAACTCCTCCGGTGGATTCGCGGTAAGTGAAACGGTTGAGTCGTTCTGTCAGTTGTGTTTGATCGGCTGCCATGCGGGTAGGGCTGGTGTCTGTCAGAGAAGAATTCTATACAAAATTATGGGTGTCTACCCCTCTGGAAACCTTTCCTATCGACATTAAAGTGAGTTTGATAGCCGTTTTGATGGGCTACACCTGCTCCACTTTGGTACCAGCCGGCTGAGAACTCAGTGCGTTGGCATGAATATTCATGTGTTTGTTCACAGACTAATTATGCAATGTGATCAACAGTGAATAAGGTAACACCAGCTCCAACGGGAACAGATAACGAAGTAGAACCCGTAGCGTCTTTTGGTGATAGTTTGCCAACACTTGCCAGTTTCCTGCCGGAGCAGATTCAACCCTATTGGGACGTGTTGACACAGTATCCGCTGATTGGTGCTGTGCTGATCATCTCCCTGTTCTACATACTTGCCTATGTTATCCGGTCTGTGCTTGTGCGCGCCATAGGGCAATTGGTCAGGAATACGCAAACTAACCTTGATGATCGGGTGCTTTCGGGTATCAAGAAACCCTTGTTCAACGTGGTGTTCCTGTTTGGTGTGGCTCTGGCGGTGCCGGTTGCTAAACTGCCGATGGCAAGCGACTGGATAGTAAAGATTATTTTCTCTTTAATCGTGGTTATCCTGATTCGTGCAGCCTTCTTTCTATCGAGCGAATTGCTGGAAGCGCTGGCAAATAACCACCACCGCTTTAATGCGATTGAAGAAAGAACCATTCCACTACTGGATATTGTAAGCAAGCTGGTGATATTGCTAGTGGGCAGTTATTCACTGTTGGTTATATGGGGTATCAATCCAGTAGGTTGGCTCGCTTCTGCCGGTATTGTTGGCCTTGCAGTTGGATTTGCCGCGCAAGACACACTCGCCAATCTTTTTGCTGGTTTCTTTGTGCTCATCGACTCACCGTACAAGATTGGTGATTACGTCAATCTGGATAGTGGTGAAAGAGGGATGGTTACACAGATTGGTATGCGCAGCACGCGACTGTTGACCCGTGATGATGTTGAAATAACGGTACCTAATTCTGTGATGGGCAATGCCAAAATTATCAATGAAAGTGGCGGGCCATACGAAAAAATGAGAGTGCGAATCGCTGTGGGTGTGGCGTATGGCACGGATGTTCATGAAGTAGAAAAAGTACTTCATGGGGTTGGCAGTAGTCACAACGAAGTTTGCAAATACCCTGAGCCGCAAGTGCGTATGAGAGCGTTTGGCGAGTCCAGCCTCGATTTTGAACTGTTAGTCTGGATTGAGGCACCTGAGCATAAAGGGCGCATCGCACATGACTTGTATATGGCTGTTTATGATTCCTTGAATCAAGCCAGCATAGAAATACCCTTTCCCAAGCGTGATCTATACATTAAGGAAATGCCGGCAGGGGTTCGGTAGTGTAGCCAAGCACACTTGCAGAATAAAAAACCGTCTAATCAGTTTGCATTGGTGAGTCGTATTTAATTATCTACCGTGTGATTAGATATTTATTGCTATACCGGTTCAGCTAAAGTGTTTCCGGACTGAAAGGCATATCCTTCCATTACTTAAAGGCAGCTTGGGTAGTGATTTGACATTTTCAGTGGCAGGCCGTTCTCCAGTACTTCAGCGCTATTCCACATCGCTAAATCACGTGCCCGTTGCCCAACTTTCAATAAATCCAACCTGACTTCCTTGTATACGTAGTCTTTAGAATTTCTGTATTTGGTAAATGGCCTTAACCTGGGCCGGAATTTGACTTCATTAAAGTATAAGAGCCCATGATCTGCGGTTCTTAAAACGCTACCTGTCTCCAGGTCTCGTCCATCGCCGGAGTAGCCAAGGTAGCCTGAGATGCCATAAGCTGGAGCCCATTGAGAACTCAAGTGTGAATGGAAGTGTTCATCTGTGATTGCGTCTGCAACTTCGTTCAATGTTGAGCCGTTCCTCAGTAGTTCTTCAGCCTTATCGGTATCCTCTATTGAATTGAATTCCAGTCGTGTACGTCGCACGATTACAACATCGGTAAATCGAGGGTCTTTCAATTCGATCAGTCGCTTGTATTCGGCCAGAATTTCTTCGTGGCTGACCTCGACAGCGTAATGGTTTAAGTAGCCGCTGTACTCGTATTCGAATAGGAGAGCCTCCGCCTTGTTAATGGCTTTTTTATTTCCATTGGGTCCCTGGCGAGCTAACTCATCCGATTGTTTCTGCATCCATTTCTTGCTACTTTCCCTGATTGGTAACGATCTTTTTCTAGCGTCAAATACCACCAATGCCCTGCGTATGATTTGATCTTTTAAATAACTGTCGGACAGCGGTGGGCAGGTCTGATTATCCGTCATGTTGTGCTGTTGATACCCTTCGAACAAGACAGGCCGGATAATTTCTCCGTTGACCGTGATTTCGCCTATTGCCTCGAATGCTGCTGAATGTTGTAGGGGTAGTGCAGCAATAAAAAGGATTATTAGGAGTTTGAATGATTGCATGATTAGCTCCGGCGTTGCGGCGTGCCTGGCTTAGTTAAGTTCGAAGAAATCCAGAACGGTATACAGTCTGTCCTGAACCTCTACTTCTTTGACGGATGCAATCCAGTCATCCAGCAGGTCATAGTTCCAGTCCTTTCGATTGGGTTTGCCGTGAGTCTGTTGCCAACTTGCTATTGCTTGTGCTGGATCTTCAGTGGTTGCAGTATGAAAAAGATCCATAGTATCGTGCCATTTTTCCGCCATACTTCCTAAGTCAATCAGTAGCTGATTGAAGGTGCGGTCTTCACTATCAAGATTGCTGCCACTGGCAATCATGAGTTCGTGCTTAAATAGTACGAACCAGATTGCGTGATTGACAAGTTTTGAATCACTTTTTTCGCTTAGTTTTTGCAGCTTCAGGAGATTCAGACCTTTGTCAGTTGACTCCATTGCATCCGCCACCTTGTACCGTTTCCTTGCAAGTTCGATTTCGCTTCTCAGACTGCTGAGAGTTGGCAGTAGATTGTCGGTAGACGTGCCGAGTTCAGCTGCTCTTGCCGCCAGAGCTTCACGGATTTTCTCACCATCTGCGGTGTCTATTTGTTCCGCAATAAACAAGGCATTGCAAATGGGATATTGCCGTTCGGCTTCATCGTCGAAAGTGTATGCTGTGGTGGCACTCGTTGACAGAATATTCGGGTCCGATATGGGCAGGAGTTGTTCAATCATCTCCCAGTTCTTGCTCCGTACGGCATGCATGAGTGGTGTCCAGCCAAGAGAATCTCCAATGTTTGCATCTGCACCTCTTTCGATTAGATCGACTAGCAGGTCGGAATTGCCCGTTTCAACACTGTAGCCCAGCAATGTTGAAGAATGGGTCGGATTCCTTAATCTGGCATTCATATCTGCACCGGCATCAAGCAGAAGTTCAATGATGTCGAGGTTTTTGAAAATCACAGCTCTCGATAGAGGGGAAGTTCCCCTGCCGGATATTTCAGTATCAACCTTTGCTTCAAGCAGTGCTTTAACGGAGGGCACGTCTTGAATTCTGATTGCTACTTCCAGCGCAGTTTCCTTCACCGCTGCCGTGCTGAATACGGGCTTGTTCAGGGAGCCATCGGAGTTTTGAAGGATTTTTTTCAGTGCTTCCAGGTCACCGGAATTGACTGCGTTTGTCGCGTAGTACGCACTATTTTTTGCTTGAAAAGGGTGAATGGATATTGACCGGGCGTCGCCATGTTTATTCAGCGTAATCATCAAAGAGGCAGCCTCGAGCATTTCTTGTATGCCTTCAAACTCCCTGCGTTCTATGGCTTTTTCAACCTTGTCAATCACCTCATCCGGTATACCTGCCTTTTCGTTGGTGAACAGCGGATAATTTACCAGGAGCAGGAACCCCCCACCTTTTTCTACAAGATTTCGGATCTCTGTTACATTTGCTTGAAGGTCTTCACGATAGGTTTGTTCTTCGCCTGTTGGTATTGAGAGTCTGACGTCTACATTATCGTGATTTGCGGCAGTTGCGGCGGCAGTTGCGGCAGCAGTTGCAGCATCATTTGCATATACTTCATTGGGATAGGTAATACAGGAACCCATGCAGGCAACCAGAATCATGATTGCTTTTGGTAAAGTTTTAAACCCTGGGTTTGGGGTTGCAATGCTTGCTGGAAGTTGGTGCACCGGGCGATACCTTCTGATCGTTTTGTAACATGTGCGAGTACTTAGCCGTTAACATAGTTGTACCACATAAAAAGGAAGCTGTGTATTGTTCATCATCATGCCATGAACTCAACCAACAGATGGGTATTCCACATATCGAGCAAAAAATACGCAGAGCATTTGTGAATACAAACTGGTGTTTTTACTCTATCACTGCTGTAGTCGGAGCCCGGCAAAAATAATGTCGTCCGCGTGATCTGATCAAGTTCAAATGTGATCAGTCTGGGACGTCGTTGTGGCTCGGATAGCGTTCCAGATTTTTATCGGCGTAAGAGGTTTGTCGAGATGCGTGATGCCAAATTCACTTAAGGCATCCATCACGGCATTATGAATCGCGCCGGGTGTACCGATTGATGTGAGTTCTCCCACACCCTTGGCACCGAGAATACTGTTGGGGCTATCAGTTTCAGTGAGTAGGGTGTGAAAAGTCGGCAGATCTTTGGCTCTCGGAATTTGGTAATCCATCAACGAGCCGGATATCAATTGTCCGTGGTCGTCGTAAACCAGTTTTTCCATCAACACTTCACCAGCTGCTTGTGCAAAGCCACCGTGTATCTGCCCGGTGGCGCTTTCGATGTTGTAAACCTTACCCAGGTCATCTATGCCCGTGTAACTGTCAATTTGCACCGCACCGGTTTGTGGGTCGATTTCTACTTCTACGATACAGGCACCAGTAGGGAAGGTGGTGTGTGTTCCTTCGAATTCGGCAACACCTGTACAGGCGGGTGCATCTAAATGCTCACTCTCCGGTGATTGGTTGGAACCGATGGAACGTAAAGCAATTTCTGCCAGATCGATGCTGTTGCCAGTCCCCGTATCGGTAAATTGCCCCTTAATATACTCGAGTTTCTCGTCTTCTGTGTTCAGGTGAGATGCTGCCAGTGGCCTCATTGTATTGAGCATGGTTATGCTTGCGCGATGAACCGTAGTTGCTACCACTGACATCAGATTTGAACCGCCTGTGCCCCCTCCTTGACTAAGCCATGCCGTATCTCCCTGCTCAACCCGAACCCGCTCTGGGTTAACTTCAAGTGCTTCAGCTACCACCATAGCCAGTGTGGTTTTGTGCCCCTGACCATTGTCTTGAATGCCGGTTCTGACCCGGATATCTCCATTGGGCATGGCGCAAACTTCGCTGCGTTCATCAGTTGACCCGCCGGTGGCATGTAAATAAAACGCCAGTCCTGCACCCCGCAATTTGCCATTCGCCTTGCTCGTTTGTTTTCGTGCCTGCAGTTCATTCCAGTTGGCTGCAGTCGAAATGTGCTCGGCTAGTGCCGGGTAGTTGCCTGCATCATAGGTTTCATTCATGGGTGTGTCATAGGGCAAGTCTACAGGGCGCACCAGGTTGAGTTTGCGAATCGCTAACCGATCCATGTTCAATGTATCTGCAGCCACATCAATGATGCGTTCCAGTGTGCAAGCGGATTCCGGTTTACCAGCACCGCGATAAGCGTCGGTCGGAACAGTGTTGGTATAAATGCCTTCTACACGATAGTGGAGGCCGGGAAATCTGTAGGCTTGTCCGAACGGGCGAACCGCTCCGTAAGTCGCGATAAAAGGTGCAACCGCATTGAGATAGGCTCCCATGTCAGCAAGGGCAGATATACGGAAAGCTTTGAATGTACCATCGTTGTCAAAGGCGAGCTCGGCGTGATCAACCCGGCCACGACCGGCGATATCGGATTGCAGGGATTCCGATCGGGTAGCTGTCCACTTAACCGGCTGCTTTGTCCTTTTTGCCGCAATTAAGGCAAGGATCTCTTCCGCGTATGGCCATATTTTCATCGCAAAGCTACCGCCGACATCACGGGTAACAACGCGTAATCTGTCCTTTTCGATGGCCATAAAACCGCACAAGGCCCTTTGCAATGACATGACACCCTGGCTGGGTGTGTTTAGTGTGTAAGTTTTATTATCCGGGTGATATTCAGCAAGATAGCTTCTGGGCTCGATAGGGGTAATCGCCATACGTGGGTGTTCTACGCGAAGACTGATTGTGTGTTCCGCCTCATCAAACAACTGCTGTGTTTCAGCTCCATTGCCTTTCTCCCAGCTAAAGGCCTTGTTTCCGTGAATATCGTTCCATAAAAGAATTTCACTGGTGGCAGCAGCTTCAACTTGCGTTTCAACCGGCAGCGATTCATAGGAGATTTCTATACATTCAAGTGCGTCTTGCGCTATGGCATCGCTATCCGCAACAACAGCGGCGATGGGCTCCCCGACATATTTAACCTGTGTCGTTGCGAGTACGGGACGGTCTGGCTCGGCAAACCCGGCGTCATCGAGTGTGGCACGGCAATTCATCGGTTTGATGGCGACCACATCTTTATCGGTGGCTGTCAGCACGCAGTGAACACCCTTCATTTGAAGTGCGCTTTGGATGTTAAGTGCTGTGATGTTGGCGTGTGCATGAGTTGAGCGCAGCACTTTCATGACCAGCTGTTCTGCCTTATTCAGATCTTCTGTGTATAGCCCTTTTCCACGCAGTAGTGCGAGGTCTTCAAGTCTTTGCATGAATGAATACTGTTACCTTATCCAACAGATCGATTGTACCGGAGATCGATGAACCCGGACTATCACTCTCATGGTAAATTGCAAGTTCTGATTTGTTAACGATTATGCGTGGGTTGCAGGAGCAAACTTTATCGTTTGCCAGTCGCTTGCGCCTGTTCTCCCTGCAAGGGGTTTTGGTCATTCTGGTTGCTTCGACCAGTCTTGGGGCGGATGACTATCCGCAACACGAGTTCTACTTTACGCGTGGTATTTTCACTGATGACTTCGGCATGGGTGATGAAAGCGGTGGCAGCTGGTCTATCGACTATCCGGAAGCTGACAGACATTTCACCTATCTACTATCCCGGCTAAGTGGCGTTGACTCATCGACGGATGAAAACGCGGTCAAACTGACTGACCCCGAGCTGTTCGAGCTGCCTTTTATCTATGCGCTGGAAGTAGGGGCCATGCAGTTAAATGAAGCGGAAGTTAATTTGTTGCGGAAATATTTGTTGGCGGGTGGATTCCTGTTGATAGATGATTTCTGGGGTAGCTGGGCCTGGGAAAATCTAGTGGATCAGATGCAGCTAGTCTTTCCCAATCGTGAAATAAGGGACATACCAGCACGGCACCCGATATTCAATCTTACCCGGCTCACTTCACGACCTATGCTGCCAAGCTTGGTGTCAATATTGTGGTTTATGCGATGACACATTAACGGCCAAAACGCTATGTGTATAAAGGCTTGAACTTTCAATAGTTTATAGAGGCTTGAGCCTGGCCTTACAGATAGTGATCTGATCTCGGCTCTTTTCTATTTTTAAACCACTGATTTTCAATAATTTATAAAGATTTGATCTCGATCCTCCAAGCCTTTTTCTGGACTTGAGGTACGTTCATCATTTAGACTGAAATTCAGGGTCAACGCGTGGCTCTAGAGGAAAATTAGCGTACCAATTCGGAGGAACAATGAATAACCTGAAACTTGCAACTGCGGGGATATTAACTCTTGCGGCGTCAACCATGTCCGTGGCATCGAAAGCTGAAGATCTGACTTTGTGTTGGGCTGCCTGGGATCCTGCCAACGCTCTGGTAGAGCTGAGCAAAGAATTTGAATCTGAAAGTGGTCATACCATGAACTTTGAGTTTGTGCCTTGGCCAAATTTTGCTGATCGTATGCTGAATGAGCTCAATTCGGGCGGCAAACTCTGTGATTTGTTGATTGGTGACAGCCAATGGATCGGTGGCGGGGCTGAAAACGGGCACTACGTTAAGCTGAATGACTTCTTTGATAGCGAAGGCATCAGCATGGACGACTTCGCGCCTGCCACAGTGTATGCATACTCTACATGGCCGAAAGGTACGCCAAATTACTATGCACTACCTGCCATGGGAGATGCTAATGGCTGGTTCTATCGCAAAGACTGGTTTGAGCGCGACGATATCAAAGCGGCCTATAAAGAAGCGACAGGGCAAGAGCTGGGTGAGCCAAAAACACAGAAAGAACTGCTGCAAATAGCGCAATTTTTCCAAGAGCGCGAAATAGACGGCAAGAAAGTGTACGGCGCGGCGATCTTCACGGAGCGCGGGTCCGAGGGAATCACTATGGGCGCGACCAGTGCTCTTTATCCTTGGGGATTCAAGTACGAGAACACGCCCGGCAAGTACGATATGGAAGGTGCTGTTAATTCGGCTGAAGCCGTTGAGGCGCTGGAGTTCTATAAAGAATTCTATGAAACAGCAACGCCACCGGGCTACACGAACTCCTATATGGGCGAAAGTCTTGATGCGTTCAAGTCTGGACAGGTAGCCATGGCTATGAACTGGTTTGCTTTCTTCCCGGGCCTCTATGCTGATCCCGATACTGGAGGAGACAAGATCGATTTCTTTGTTAACCCGCCGCAAAATCAGGAAGGATCAACTCTCGGTGGTCAGGGTATCTCGGTCGTATCCTACTCGGATAAAAAAGATGCTTCGCTTGAATATATCAAATGGTTTGCAAATCCTGAGGTTCAGGCAAAGTGGTGGAGCATGGGTGGATACTCGGCGCACAATTCCGTTCTTAACAGCAATACCTTCAAAGATAGCGCACCTTTCGCGGCTGACTTTCTGCTCGCGATGGATAATGTGCAGGACTTCTGGCAGGAGCCCGCATACGCAGAATTGCTACTGGCAATGCAAAAGCGTGTGCATGACTATGTTGTTGCCGGTCAGGGTACTGCACAGGAAGCTCTTGATAAGTTGATCGAAGACTGGACCGAAGTTTTCGAAGACGAAGGCAAACTCTAAAGGCCTTTCGGGCTGGTGGCGGGCAAGCCGTCACCAGTTCCAATCCTTTTGTCTTTCACAGCCGGTGAGTTTGTCACCGGCTAGCATAGTCAGCTTGGCATGTGCTGGAAAATTCCGGCAGGGGTCCAATGTGCCGATGGAATAGCGAATGTCTGATACCACAGCAGATAAAATTGCCAATAAAACACCGAAACGGGTCGCCAGAAAGATCAGGGGGCTGTCAGATCGGGCTATAGCCTGGTTATTTGTGGGGCCAACTATTTTTTTGCTGCTGGCGATAAACATCTTTCCGCTGCTCTGGACGATCAACCTCAGTTTTACCAACTTCAAGGCAAACCGCTTGAACCGCGAGGTTGAGTACATTGGCCTTCGCAATTACGAGCGGATACTCGGCGACAGTGATATCTGGTTGTCGATGCAGGCCACCGCGCATTTTCTTTTCTGGACACTGTTCTTTCAGGTGCTGATAGGGTTTGCTCTTGCCTGGTTGATTAACCGTAAGTTCAGGGGTAACGACTTGTGGACAACAATTATTGTATTGCCAATGATGTTGTCGCCAGCAGTGGTGGGTAACTTCTGGACATTTTTATATCAGCCCCAAATCGGTCTGTTTAACTACATCATTACTTTTTTTACCGGTGCTGACCCTTCCAGCTTTGAAATGTTGGGTTCAGTCGACCTGGCTCCCTGGGCAATTGTGATTGTTGATACCTGGATGTGGACTCCATTTGTCATGTTGATCTGTTTGGCCGGGTTGCGGAGTATTCCTGACTATATCTACGAGGCTGCAGAGATTGACCGTGCCTCAAAGTTACGCCAATTTTTTACCATTACCATACCGATGGTGTTGCCGTTCTTGATGCTGGCCATACTGTTTCGTGGTATCGAGAATTTCAAGATGTTCGATCTGGTTGTGCAGCTCACCGGAGGTGGGCCCGGGTCAACCACAGAAATGGCGTCCATTAACCTGAAGCGAGAGGCGTTTGAGAAGTGGCGCACCGGCTATTCCAGTGCATTTGCGATCATCCTGTTTGTCACGGTTTTCGGGCTGGCATCGATTTACGTTAAAGCGCTGAACAAGGTGAAGGAACGATGAGTTATTCCGTTACAGAACCTTCTTCACGACAAAAATGGTTTGCAGGCACACTGGTTATTCTTTATGCCTTGATCACCATGATTCCGCTGTTATGGATCATGATGACAAGTTTCAAGACACCGCCGGATAGCATCAGTTACCCACCAAAAGTTTTCTATGAGCCTTCAGTCGAGGGCTATGTGAATTTGTTTACCACGCGCACACGGGTTAGTCCTGAGAAGCTTGCCAGCCTGCCACCACCTGCGAATTTTGCTGAAGAAATAGTTCGCAACAGAGACATGGTTATTGCAGGGCCGTCAAAGTTTGGTGGTAGATTTCTTAACTCTGTAATTATTGGATTCGGCTCGACCTTCTTGAGTATATTTCTGGGAACGCTGGCAGCTTATGCCTTCTCGCGTTTTAAGATCCCGTTGGCGGATGACTTATTGTTTTTCATTCTTTCCACCAGAATGATGCCGCCTATTGCGGTTGCAATACCTATATTCCTGATGTACCGAAAGCTCGGTTTGAGTGATACGCATCTCGGGATGATCTTGCTTTATACAGCGGTCAATATCTCGCTTGCCGTCTGGTTGTTGAAGGGGTTTATCGATGAAATACCAAGGGAATATGAAGAGGCCGCATTGATTGATGGTTACACCCGGTTTCAGGCCTTCTACAAAGTGGTGCTGCCACAAGCTGCTACCGGAATTGCATCCACTGCAATATTCTGTTTGATTTTTGCCTGGAACGAGTATGCCTTTGCCGTGCTGTTAACCTCCGGGACTGCGCAAACAGCACCACCGTTTATTCCTACCATAATCGGTGTGGGTGGACTGGACTGGCCGGCAATCGCAGCCGGCGCCACATTATTTTTGCTGCCTGTAATGATTTTTACCGTCATGCTACGCAAACATCTATTACGAGGCATAACTTTTGGAGCGGTACGCAAATGATCCGCTTTTTTAAAGGACTGTTCAGATTCAGGCGTGGTCCCTGGGAGATGGTTGCAACCGTGCTGATTGCAGCCGGCGTTTTCATGTTGATGCAACCCTATGTTCTGTGGGCTTACACCTATTCCTTTGTTGTCACATTAACCGGCACTGTCATGTTTATTATTGTCAGCCACTTTCCGGAGCAGGACTAGTGGCTGAGATAGTTATTAATAATCTGCGCAAGGACTTTGGTGACTTCACGGCTGTAAAGGAATCATCTTTTACCATAGAGGATGGTGAGTTCTTTATGCTGTTAGGGCCATCAGGCTGTGGCAAGACAACAACGCTACGCATGATTGCCGGTCTCGAATTACCAACGTCCGGTGAGATTTACCTTGACGGTGAAGAAATCAGCCAGCGTCCACCTTCGCAACGCGATATTGCCTTTGTGTTTCAGATGTTTGCTCTGTACCCGCATATGAATGTGCGCCGTAATATCAGTTACCCCTTAATCAGTCAGGGCATGAAGCGCCGTGATGTTCGTGCCAAAGTAGCCGAGGTCTCGGCGATTCTGGGTATTGAAGAAATTCTGGATAAACCGGTTGGTGGACTATCCGGAGGGGACAGGCAACGAGTCGCGCTCGGCCGGGCTATTGTGAGAGATCCGAAAGCATTCATGATGGATGAACCTCTGGGTGCTCTGGATGCCGAATTTCGCGAGCATATGGCAGAGGAGCTTCGTGCACTGCATGACAGGATGAATGCTACAACGGTCTATGTTACCCACGATCAGCTTGAGGCCATGCAGATGGGTGACAAAATTGTGGTGATGAACAATGCGGTTGTAGAACAATTTGGTACGCCGCAGGATATTTATGACAGACCTGCAAGTCGTTTTGTTGCTGATTTCATAGGTTCGCCGTCGATGAATTTTCTGGAATTTGAAGGTCAGGTCGAGAAGGGCCAGTCAACGGTAATGCTGGATGGGCATGAAGTGCAAATCCCGGTACAACTGCAGGATGCCAGCGGGCTACTTGCTTTGGGTGTGCGTCCGGAGCATATCAGGTTGTCTGATCAAGGCGAGTTCAGGGCCGAAGTAATAGCGGTGGAATATTTGGGTACCACTCAGATAGTTGTGTTGCGTAGTGGTTTGGGGGATTTGAAAGCTCGCATCAATGCAAGTGTACTGGTCAGCGTAGGGGACTCAGTAGCACTTGAGTTTGAAGGCTCAACGATTACGTTGTTTGATAGTAACGGCCGGGCTTTGCGATCAGTACTGAATGAAGGGGTGATCGCTCATGGCTGAAGTAATCCTTGAAAAATTGTGCAAGTCATTCGGTCGTACCGAGGCTGTGATCGACATGGATATGACGATTCCGGATGGCAGTTTTGTAGTGCTGCTTGGACCCACTGGTGCCGGCAAGACGACTACATTGAGGCTGATTTCGGGTCTTGAAAATCTGGACAGTGGTTCAGTCAGTATTGATGGCCGGGTTGTTAATGATGAAACTCCGGCTCAGCGTGATGTGGCCATGGTGTTTCAGCAGTACTCGTTGTATCCGCATCTGACCGTTCGCAATAACCTGGCATTCCCGCTTCGTTCCCCGATTCTGAAAACATCCAAACAGGAAATCGAACGCAAAGTAAACGACGTAGCAGAAAAACTTCATATCAGTGCAAAGCTCGATAATCGTGCCACTGAACTCTCAGGCGGTGAGATGCAGAGGGTGTCAATCGGGCGTGCGCTGGTGCGGGACCCGGCTATATTTTTAATGGATGAGCCACTGAGTTCGCTGGATGCGAGATTGCGGGCTGATCTGAGAATTGAGCTAAAACGCATTCATTCGGAACTGGGTGCCACGTTGCTGTATGTAACCCATGATCAAATAGAAGCCATGACAATGGCGACTCATGTCGGTGTGCTTCAGGAAGGCAGGCTGGTTCAGTTCGGCACACCCAGAGAGATCTACGAAGATCCTGAAAGCATTTATGTTGCCAGTCGTCTGGGCCTGCCACGAATAAACATTCTGCCAGCTGACCTCTTTAATTCAACAACGGGGCGCGCGGTCACTATCGGATTGCGGCCAGAGCATGTTGAATATGGTGTCGGTGAAGATGCATCAGTCAAGAGGGTGGAGCATCTGGGGGATCAAACCCGCCTTCATCTGGATCTACAAGGTCACAACATCACTGTGCTGAGTCCTGCAGGTAACCCTTATGCCGCTGGAAGCACGGTAAAGATTCAACCAGTTAACCCACTCTGTTTCGATCAGAATGGAAATCGTATTGCGGGGACAGCATGACTCAATTTATCAACTCCAAAGAAAATCTGGTCACCGAAGCTATCGATGGACTACTGCATACCTCTGGTGGCTCACTCTCAAGACTCGATGGTTACCCGCATATCAAGGTGGTTTACCGCAGTGACTGGGACAAATCGAAAGTCGCTTTATTGTCCGGTGGTGGTTCCGGTCATGAACCTGCGCACGCGGGGTTTGTCGGGCGGGGAATGCTGACCGCAGCAGTCTGTGGTGAAGTGTTTGCATCACCTTCAGTTGATGCGGTTCTGGCCGGAATCCTCGCAGTAACGGGTGATGCCGGCTGTCTGCTCATCGTAAAAAACTACACTGGCGATCGCCTGAATTTTGGTCTGGCGGCAGAACGGGCTCGCGCGCTGGGTCGCAAGGTTGAAATGGTGGTGGTAGATGATGATATTGCACTGCCGGATCTTCCTCAGGCACGGGGGCTGGCTGGCACCTTGTTTGTGCACAAGATAGCCGGGGCACTGGCCGAAGCAGGTGAGCCGCTTGATAAGGTAAGGGAAGCCGCCAGCAAGGTCATAGGTGCGACTGCATCGATCGGTATGTCACTCGACACATGCACAGTGCCGGGGTCCAAAAAAGAGGATCGCATTGCCAAGGGTAAGGCCGAGTTGGGCCTTGGCATACATGGCGAAGCAGGAGTGGAGCAGGTCAAGTTTGAGAATGCCCGTGTAGCGATGGGAAAAGTGATGGAGAAGTTGGAGACGCACTGCAGTGGGGAAAATATCGTTGCTCTGCTAAACAATTTGGGAGCGACTACTCCGTTGGAGATGTCGATACTTGCCAATGAAATGGTCAATGCAAAGCCAGACATAAAATTTGTTATCGGGCCCGCACCACTTATGACATCGCTGGATATGCACGGTTTTTCGGTTTCGGTTCTTGCCGTTGATAGCAAGCAACTGGCAGCACTGCAGGAGCCGGTTTCACTTGCAGCCTGGCCAGGGTTGCATGCTGTGAGCCCGCCTTTGGTTGAGAGCCTGCCAGATGGTTTGGCACCCGTGGAGCCGATCCCTTCAGCGAACGCGGATACCCGTAAAACCATTTCATCGATTTGTGATTTATTGATCTCATCCGAGAATCGATTGAACGAGCTGGATGCTAAATCCGGTGACGGTGACACGGGTAGTACACTGGCAACTGCGGCACGCTCGCTTCAAAGTAGTCTGGACAAGATGCCGCTGGCCGATCTCACACAGTTGATGCCGGCTCTGGGCAACGAATTGAGCCAGACTATGGGGGGGTCGTCGGGTGTGATATTGGCAATATTTTTTAATGCCACCGGAGATGCCTGTGCACGCGGGCTGCCAATAGAAAAGGCACTTTCTGAAGGGTTGGACAGAGTAAGCCAGGTTGGTGGTGCTGTCGCTGGAGATCGCACCATGATTGATGCCTTGCATCCTGCACTAGACGCCTTACCCTCCGGGATTGACAAGGCCGCGTCAGCGGCCCGAGCCGGTGCTGATCATACTGCTGAAATTAAACGTGCCAAGGCCGGGCGTGCAGCCTATGTGCCTGAAGAAAATCTGGTAGGGCACAATGACCCCGGCGCCGAAGCGGTAGCTCTGGTTTTTGAAGGATTGGCTAAGGGGTGACCTGAGCCGGTGGAAACGGGCAAAGCAAAAACTGTTGAACTGGTAAAGCCCACAATCAACGATCTCGCACGCCATGCAGGCGTGAGCCTCGCTACTGTAGACCGGGTACTCAATAATCGCCCTGGTGTACGTGGTGTTACCGTGGCGCGGGTTCAAAAAGCGGTCAATGAATTGGGTTACATACGGGACACGGCAGCCGCCAATCTTGCCAGGCAACGTGTTTATCGATTTGTATTTCTGCTACCGAATGTATCAGAAGAGTTTGTTGATGCTTTACAGCAGGAAATCACATCCCAATCAGCAACGTTAAGCAATGAACGCACACAGGTAGAAACATTGCGTATGCCCTATGCTGATTCAACCGAGATTGCGAAAGCGATTGATCAGCTGCAGCGTGAGACGGTTGATGGTGTTGCAGTGGTTGCGCCGGAAACTCCCGCGGTCAGAGATGCCGTTGCCCGGGCACGTGAACGCGGTATCGTGGTGGTTGCCTTATTAACAGATCTTCCAAGTTCGCCACGCGATCACTTTGTAGGTATTGATAACAGGGCAGCTGGTCGAACGGCTGCAAAATTGATGGGTAGTTTTTCAGTTTCAGATAGGGGAAGCATACTGGTTTTAACCAGTTCACGACTTGCTCGTGATCACCTTGAACGACGACTCGGATTTGATCAAGTAATGCAACAGCAGTTTTCGGGAATGGAAGTGCTGCCTACCATTGAAATAGATGAAGCGAAATTGCCCGCTGAGCGGATACTAGCCGGTGCCCTGAAAAATTTGCCAGATGTTTGTGGTATTTATTCAACATCATCCAGCAACAAAGGACTGATTGATTTTTTACAAAAAACCGCCGGCAAATTGGTTGTAATTGCTCATGAACTGACGCCAACATCACAGGCGGCTCTGCAACAAGGGGTGTTCGATGCGTTAATTTCGCAGGATAAGGGGCATATAGTGCGAAGCGCTATCAGATTGATGCGCTCAACCGTCGATGCTGTTCCTTATAACATCACACAGGAACGTATTAGAATAGAAATTTTCCTTAAAGAAAATCTGCCGGTTTCCTAGCAGATTTTCCCGATCATCTTCTATAGATCCAGTTTTTCCCAGGTACTACCGTTCGCCGATGATTTTACGGCTGCAGTGACAAAAGCCACACCTGCCAAACCGTCTTCGACTGATGGCAATATCGAAACATCATTGTCAGTAGTATCGGAACCGCCTGTTTGTCCGCGACGCGCCTGTATGGCAGCTGCCGCAGCGGTGTACAAATTCGCAAAGCCCTCCAGGTAACCTTCCGGGTGGCCGGGAGGAATCCTGCTGACATCATTTGCCGCATCACTCGCACCGCTGCCACCACGTGTTAGCAAACGCTTGGGTTCGCCTAACGGCGTGTGCCATAAATAGTTGGGATCTTCCTGCTTCCACTCAAGGCCACCTTTACTGCCGTAGATACGAACTGCCAATGCATTTTCGTTTCCCGGAGCCACCTGGCTGGACCAGATCATACCCTTGGCACCACCTGCAAAACGCAACATCACATGAGCATTGTCGTCCAACTGACGCCCTTCGACAAAGGTGTCCAGGTCGGCACACAAAGAATCGAGTTTGAGCCCGGTGATAAAGCAGGCAAGATTAAAAGCATGGGTGCCAATATCGCCGATGCAGCCTCCAAGACCCGAGCGGTCCGGGTCAGTTCGCCAGCCAGCCTGTTTCTGGCCCGTGTCTTCAAGTTTGGTCGATAACCAGTCTTGTGGGTACTCAGCCTGTACCAGCCTGATGTCTCCCAGCTCACCACTCTGGACCATGGAACGCGCTTGCCGCACCATCGGGTAACCGGTGTAATTGTGTGTGAGTACAAAAAGTGCATCTGATCGGGATGCTTCACTGACCAGCGATTTCGCATCATCGAGTGTAGACGTCAGTGGTTTATCACAGATAACGTGAATACCGTGCTTTAAAAATTCCTTGGCAACGGGCGCGTGCAAGTGGTTGGGTGTGACAATACTGACCGCCTCTATGCCGTCTTCACGTGCAGATTCGGCTGCGGCCATTGCCTTGTAATCAGCATAGGCGCGATCGGCACTGACACCCAGATCGGCTGCGGATGCTAGAGATTTTTCAGCTGTTGACGAGAATGCACCCGCTACCAGTTCATAATGATCATCTATACGTGAGGCTATGCGGTGTACACCGCCGATAAAAGCCTCCCTGCCTCCACCTACCATGCCAAGGCGGATGCGTTCGGGTTTAGTCTGGTCAGTCATGAGTTTTCTATCCCCAGCATACGGCGATTAGCCGCCTCATCGGTACCTGAATCAGCAAAATCATCAAACGCTTTTTCGGTAACGCGAATGATGTGATCTTTTACAAACTGTGCGCCTTCACGTGCACCATCTTCGGGGTGTTTAAGGCAGCATTCCCATTCGACGACTGCCCAGCCATCAAAGCCGCACGCTGACAATTTGGAGAAAATGGCATTGAAGTCTGCCTGGCCATCGCCCAGGCTGCGAAAACGACCCGCCCGATCGACCCAGGATTGATAGCCAGAATACACGCCTTGTTTGCCAGTGGGGTTTAGCTCCGCATCTTTAACATGGAACATTTTTATCCGGTCTTTATAGATATCTATGTTGGCCAGGTAGTCGAGGTGTTGCAGAACATAGTGCGATGGGTCGTACAGCATGTTGCATCTGGCATGGTTATCCACTCGCTCGAGGAACATCTCGAAAGTGACACCATCATGCAGATCTTCACCCGGGTGAATTTCATAACAGACGTCAACTCCACATTCCTCGGCTTTATCCAGAATGGGACGCCAACGCTTTGCCAGTTCGTCAAACGCAGTTTCGATCAAACCCGCTGGACGTTGCGGCCAGGGATAGACATAAGGCCATGCGAGGGCGCCGGAAAAAGTGGCGTGTGCACCGATGCCCATATTTTTTGAGGCTTCTAATGACTTCATCAGCTGGTCAACAGCCCAGGCTTGTCGTGCCGCAGGATTGCCACGCACTTCGGGAGCCGCGAAGCCATCAAAAGCATCGTCGTATGCCGGGTGTACAGCGACCAGCTGGCCTTGCAGGTGAGTAGATAGTTCGGTGACTTCTACACCGTTGGATTCAGCAACTCCCTTGAATTCGTCGCAGTAATCCTTTGATTCAGCGGCCTTGGCTAAATCAAACAGGTTAGCATCCCAGGTAGGAACCTGAACGCCGATATAGCCACATTCTGCTGCCCACTTTGTTATTGAGTCCCAGGAGTTAAATGGCGCTTCATCACCACCAAACTGAGCCAGGAATAATGCTGGGCCCTTGATTGTTTTCATCTGAGCAATCTCCTTTATTGTTCAGTTAACTTACATCAAATTAGTTATCTGTGTACAGGA
>CALLOA010000115.1 GCA_938005265.1 uncultured Granulosicoccaceae bacterium | reverse complement strand
GCAGGATTACGCAGAACTGTTTCCCGTATCACCTGCCAACGAATACGGCCGCGATGACAGTGGCAAGTTCGGAGTAACGCTGGTGGAGATAGAAAACGGCAAGATCAATGTAAACATACACAACACCCATGGTAATCAAGGCCAATACAAAGGTAAGGCTCCAGCCGCCGCAACAAGCAATCCCGTCATTCCCCATCTACGCCACAGCTGGCATTTGCCCAAAGCCCTACCCTATAACGGGCCCATGGAAGAGTTCGATCGCAAAGAAGCAAGGAACGATTATCCGATGCTTCGTTTGATGCAGTTGGGTATAGAAACAGTAAGAATACCCGGCACGGACCTGTTGCAACCGAATGCACGGGCACGCATAGAAGACTGGCTAGCGATAGGCAAGCAGGTGTTACCTTTTTGCACTACCGACACACTCGCCGAGGTGTCTGCCGCCTGCACTGAAATCAAAAGCAAACCGGATACAAATTCGGGCGAAAATAATGACTGCAGTATCAAAGCACTGGAAGTTCTGCTTCGCTTATCTGATTACTCGGCCAAGCAACAAGACAATAAACTCGCCCCAGTTTTTACTCAAACAGATAATGGGCCTGCCACGAACATCCCAATCTGGCTTTCCGCCATCACCACATCTGCGGACAAGCCGGACCCCGGCAAGACCTTCGCCCACTCGGTAACTTCGGGCGTGACACTACACAACCTTGAAAAACTCGCGAATATTGCTAAGGCCACAGGTGCTCAGGCTGTGGTAGTTCAAGTGCCCTGGGAAGCAAATCTTGAAGAGACAACAGAAAAAGCGCTTTCAGTTCTGGGTAGCTTTGATCTGGCACTAGTCATTAACCTCTGCCTGCGCCACAGCAATCCGGCAGAGGCAAACTTCGATCTACCCGCCATCGCAACACGCTTCAAACAAGCCGTCAAACTCGGGGCACGGCATTCAGTCACAGTCCAGATTGATACATTTGAAGATGTGGATCGCGGCTACGGACCGCGTTACGGGATGATTGATCGGTTAGCAAATTTGCGGGAAGAATTTACACTGGTGGCTTTGTAGAGGAGCTCAAGTGCGTTTCGCCATCGGTACTCATGTTCAGAGGAACCTTTCACAGACTTACAGCAGCCAAATGCACTCCCCATGATCCAGTCGAACTAAAACAACTTGAAGTTTATTGAGACCTTAGGCTGCATCTATTCCCACCCAGCCAAGACCTCCCGCACAAGCTCAGGAGGCAAAAACTCCTGCTCAAGCCGTCCACGCTCCTGCGACAATAACCACAAATAAAAAGAACACTCAGCATCATTGAGCGTATCCGGAGGCTGGTCACCCGCTACAACCGACTCAACAACAGCATTACCCTTGGCATGCTGCTCGAAGATCCCACGACTCATCATAAGCACCTTTAGCTCCGGGCGGTATTTTCGGGCCCGCGCCAGCATGATCAGACCCCATGTATCCATATCACCCCAGTAAGCGATACGCTTACCATCTAACCACTCGGCCTTAAGCCAATCCAGATCAAGCCCGCTACCAAGAATCGCAATGGTATCTTCGAGTGGTGGCAGCAAATGCCAACACTGGCGGTTCTCAACTACGAGTATCCTATTGGCAGAAATCACATCTTGCTTGAGTGATGCTAGCTCTAATGACCTGACTTGTTGAATGACAAATGGCATCAGACCCGACTGCAAGCCGGCAATTAGCACCCAATGTTCACCATCAGGTGCTGCATCGAGAAATGCGTGTAGACCTTGCTCGGTGACTTCACCAGCAAAACGAGAATCAAGCAAGTTAACGAGCAACTTGTGATGACGCTCAAAGAATTTAGTATCAACACCATGACCGGCGAGCAATCGAAGCGGTCGACCCCTGGCATCGCCGGGCTTTAGCCGTTCAGCAAGCTCCAATACGGCCAACAATTCATCTCGAGAACGTCCGTGAAGCAGCTTCATATGAACAATCAACGCGCTGTGTAACTCAGGAGCTGCATGGTCTATCAGAGATTCCAACAAATCAAAATCTGCTGCAAGTTGGCGGTTATCGGCGGCACGCACCCACTCTGACGGACGCGACAATACCCACTGCTTCGGCATGCGGATCGCTTCTGAACTTGACCGATAGTTTACCTCTCGCCACTTCACCTCTCCCACTGACACCTGCCGCCAGCGAACGACGTGCTCACGAATCAGGTGTGGAGTTGTGCTTATATCACTAGCCGATGGTAATCCAATGTTGTATCGCTTCGGCCAGGCATCTGGCGTGGTCAACATCTCAAGACGAAAAAATTTCTGACGCCACTGACGCTGTAAACGCGCGGATATATCAGCGGGTGACTTCACTTACTGTCGTGTAGGTTTTCAGCAAACTGATGGTTTTTGACTGACACCACGGCTGCGTCATGTTCGATATTGCTTGACGATACCTTTGTTTCGCCAGAAACTTTTCCACTTACACGCGCTCGTTCTTTCTCCAGCATTTCCCAGCTCATCGACACGAGGGTTGAAGCCTGAGCACGCCGATGCACAACGATGGCCGAGCGTGTGTGATTGCGAAGTAATCGCATCTCTTTGTTTGGCGTCACAAAAACCGCATGCAAACCAAACTCTTTCAAGGCGGCGATGATACGACCTGCCACCACCTGTGAGCTACGTGAGAAAGCCTCATCAAGCACGATGGTGCCAAAAAGGGGCAGGCTGGCGCCGGCAGGACAGAGCGCATAACTCAGAGAAGCTGTAAGCACATAAGAGGCGATAATTTCTTTTTCACCACCGCTGCCTCCTTGCGAACTGGTACGGGTCTCAACCAGCGTGTCGTCTGCGCGACTGATAACAGACACCGCAAACTCCAACCGGTAACGCGGATCCAGCAGCGCACGTGCACCTACAGTACGGCGACGCTCGCTGGCATCCTTTAGCAAGGACACCAGATGACGCAGAGCACGATATTGACTTTCGCCTTCATCATCCTTGAAACGCGCCGCATTCAATTCTTTTTGTGCGCGTTGCAGGGTACGCAGGCTTTCATGCACGACCTTGTTGGATACTAGCTTAAGGTAACGGTCACGCTGAAAATCCACCCGTTTCAGAGTCCCGTTGAGATCGTCGATGCGCTCCTCAATCATTGCTACTTCATTATCGATGCGACTCAATAGCTGAGTCACACCCTCGTCTGACGACTGATTCAGGTATTGAAGAAAGCGCCGGCGCTTTTCAGGTAACGCTTCTTCTTCCAGCACGCGTAGTCGCTCAAGGTAGGCAGGCACATCCTCAAGCTCGCGCCCTACTTCTGACAGGGAGCCGCGATCAACGCTCTTTGCATCAGACATACGTTGCGAAAGCTGAGTCAGAACATCCGTGCGCTTTTCGTTTAACTTGTCGATGGTAGCCTGCAATGCATCGCTTTGTTGACGTTCGATAGTCACGATGTCCGCAAGATGTTCATCCGTGAACGCCATAAAATTTGATTCAGCCAGCGTGCGCTGCTCTTCATCCAGCGCATGATCAACACGAGCCCGTGCACTTAGTAGTTCACGCTCTGCTTGCTCAATTTCCTGCTCGAGCCTCATCACGTTCTTCTCAGCTACCTTGCGCTCTTTGTCGAGAGCATTGAGCGTTGCGAGCCCTGTTTCCCACTGCAACTTGAGCTTCGCCGTATCTGATTCAGGATCAATCAGTGTCGCGAGCTGTCGACCCAGATCGTGAAGCAGTTTATCCACACCGCGTACATCGATGCGTTCAAAGCGAATCGCAATCAGGCTGTCAAGCATGAGCTTTTCCTGCTGCATTAACTGCAACGCCTTTCGCGCGGTCTGCGCCTCTTTGGTTTTCTCAGCAAGCACGACTTTGGCATCGCTAACGGCCTGTTCAAGCCAGGCGAGTCGGTCCCGATTGTCAAATCCGGTCATCCAGTCGGCGCTAAGACGTTTTTGGTCCTGCTTTTCAAATTGCTGTGACTGACCAGACATCAAACCTTCGACAGTCATGGCATGAGGCGTATTGCGCAGCGATTGCGGGCTATCAACACAATGCCGATCAATTCCGGCAAGCAAAGACTTCAGTGATTCGCGTGCTGAGTGGGAACGATATTCAATCTTGCGAGTGAAGCCATCGTCGAAAAACACTGGCGGCTTGACAGGTTCCTTCGCTTCAAACAGACGCACATGCAAACGGTTATCACGACCATTAACCCAGCGCAATGCAGCATCTAAATGCTCGGGCGGTACAAGAATACGCAAGCGATGAGAACCGATGGCCCGCTCGATCGCGCCTCGCCAGCGTTGCTCTTCTTCTTTGATTTGTACGAGCTCAGCAACGAACGGCAGTACGGTCGCATCAATGCCCAAGGCATCCGCCAGCGAGCTGCGAAACTGCTGGAACGCTGGTGGCAAGTTCGAGTCAGGACGCTTGCGTACTTCAAAAAGCTCATTCGTCAGCTCATCATGTTTGTTTTCGGCTTCACGCTCAGCCGAGCGGATATCGAGAGATTGGCCATCGGCCTTATCGATCGAGGTTTCCAATAAGGCAAGGCGCTCCGTGGCCTGATGTTGGTTGTCGGCAAGCGCGGTAGCATCCAGTGCGTCGTTCAATGCCAGTGCATTAGCGAGCTTTTGATATTGATCGGCATCCTGCTGGCGTCGCTTGCGCTCCTGTTGATTATCCACAATCCGAAGTTCAAGCTGCTCGATGTTGGTACCACCAGCGCCCATATAAGCTTCACGTTGTGCATCGTTAACATCACGCTGCTGGCTGTATTCAGCATCGGCCCGACCAAGCGCCTGACGCGCGACCTCCAACAGTTGGTTGGTGCGTGTAACCGTTGCCTGCCACAGCGTCACCGCTTGTTCCGCGTACCAGATCGGCAGCAATTTACGCAGCAGGTGATTGTGCTCGAGATTGGCATCAAGCTTCTCAAGCTCCTTCACGCCTTTTGCAACCGGTATTAACTTGCGCTGTTGCTCACGCGCTATTTCAAGTTCCTCACGAATACCTGTCAGGTCATCAAAACTGTTAGCTACCTCCATTGCCCGGTCAAATGCTGACTGATCATCCAGCACAAGCTCGCGAAAGATTTCGTCGATGCTATTGAGTTGCTTCAGTCCGGCAGCGCGATTTAGCAGAGTAAAGGCATTTTCTCCCACATCGAAGCGATCGCGAAGGCGCGCAAGATATGCCTTCTTACTTGGATAAGTCCAGATACCCGTTTGTTGTTTCTCCATCTGTCGCAGGGCACGCATCCCCCCAGCATGATGCAGTTCAAGCCAGTGATCGAGTGTTTGCTCAGGATCGTCGGCATACAACCAGAGTTTTTTCATATCTGCAGCCGATGCACCACTCCCGTCGAACCACAACACTGCGCCAATGCGTAAACTATGCTCAGCGTTTTTAAAACGTGCCGCAATTCCGGTAACGGTCCGTCCTTTACGCGCGATGTGATTCTGTTCGTTACCACCATCACCAGGGCCGGACACACCACGCACATAAGAGCCGAGATCCCGGTCACTTTCGTGCCCACCGGTTGAGGCAAGGTTGTAACGTGGATTGGCACACAGCAATGTCATCAAAGCATCGACCAGTGTTGTTTTGCCGCTGCCGGTTGCACCCACAATGGCGGTTCCTTCAGAATCGATACTCGCGGTGTGTCGAGCGTTGAATCCACCCCAGTTAAAGAGCTCGATCTCAGTAAGCGTCAACGGATCCGAAAGTGCACTAAAAGTTGCTTGGCGATTCATAAGTTGGTTGCGTCGCCATTGTCGGGTTGAGTGGTATTAACCACGACTTCGCTCTTATCGGTACCGGATCGGCGTTGTCTTAACCAGGTGAGTAAATGCAGCAGATTTTCCGGGCTGGCCAAGTGCGCGATGATCGGACGGATGGTTACACGCTCATGCGAATCCGGTTCTGATACCAGACCATGGCCCTTGAGCTGATCCAGTAATGTCAGCATACGATTGCGTTCTTTCGCTTCACTGCCGGGGTCACCCATATAAACCTGGAATTCGGGAATCAGTTCATCGACGGCAACCCGGGCATCGTCTGCACCCACACCGGCTTCTTGCTCATGCGCCACAAAATGCTGGCGAAGAATCGCTATCAGAAGTGATTGCTCTAATGTAAGACGTTGGCGTCGCACCAGCGGATGCGACCAGTCATCAGGATCATGCTGTTCTGCAAGGTCCAAGGCGGGCTCTTTTGGGTGAACCGTTACAAAAGCAATGCCGCGCACATCATCAATCTTAAGATCCAGATCCAGTGGTTCAAGAATTTTAGCTATGGTTTGCTGCTGATTTTGCAACACCCTATACAAATTAGGCTTTCGTACCGCTTCAACAAGACCGTAGCGGGTAAGCTCCTGGGCAGCTTCGCGAATTTGCTGGGGTGTACGAGTGTCAACACCCATATCCTCCGAATCAGCCACATTAGTCGTATGATGAATTGCAGCACTGCCCTCTGGTGATGCAGTGCCGGTAAATGCATCTCCCTCCACGAGGCTCTTTGAGATGGGAACACTATCAGCATCAGGCTGTCGTGCGGTGCCGGTTAACTTATCGAACGTGTCAGGCATCTAGATATCCCATTCGATTCCAGCAACCGCCGGAGCATCAAGCTTCGTCAGTGGTAATTTATAGCGCCATTGCCGCGCATCTTTATCAGTTAGATCAACTGTCTCGCTCTCACCCATGATGATCTCAATGCCCGCCTCTCGAGCCATGGTGATCCATACGGTAAAGGTTTCAAGATCGTGAGAAGGTGGCAATGCAGCGGCAAGCTCAGCCAGCGACAACGCACGATTTTGTTGCCGAAGTAACGCCAGTGTGTCAGCGATTAGCACATCTCTATCCAGGCCATCGAAGTCTGCCCAGAAGTCTTTATCAAAAACAGCTGCCTCGGCGTTGGCACGGGAAAGATCAAGTTCAGCTGCTGTGTCGCTATCGAGTGATTTGTACCGCAAACGTTCGATGAGTGGAATGCCAGCCACAGCAATAGCGACCGGCGGTAACGGCGCTGCAGCTCTGCGTGTTGCCACGCGCTGCCAATCAAGTTGCAACATTTCCTGGAAAATCGCGCCAAGCAACTGGCCGATGCGGTGGTGCTCCGCGGCAAGGCCGGTTTTCAAAAAACCTTTGACATCACGTTCGCTACGCGCACGGGCCTGAAACACCACCTCCGACTCATTGACTAGGCGCCCAACAAGAAATCGCAAATCGTTTTGTTGCTGCGGCGAGAGCGCTTTCTCACTGGCCTCGTGGGCCAAAATGTCTCGCAAGCGAGCACGCATGAGGTCAAGATCTATTGACTCTCGCAACTGCGATTGAAAACTCTCAAATACGCGGCCTTCAGCAGTATCGAGCAGAGCCTCATGACCATCGAGCAGCTGATCAACGATAGCGCCACGATGTTGTTGTTCATTGATGATGTCGTGCCGCAGCGCTTTGTCTGCCTGACGCCAGGAATCTTCAACGCGGCGAAAATCTGCACGCAGACCATTGGCAAGTGCGTAGATTTCACGAATGCGCTCGATTGCTTCACTAGTATCAAGCGTGGGCACATGACCCTGTTGCGCTGCCAGAAGCTCCTGCTGTAACTCGGCAACACGACGTTCAAGACTGGCGATACGCTCGCCAGCATCAGGATTTAGCCCCGACTCAAGACGTTCGATTTCCCGCTGTACCACAGAAAGACGCGATGCCGTTGAAGTCATGATGCGATTGTCCAAGCCCTCCACAAAAGCGATCGCTGCCTGCAAAGCATCCGTGCCGTAGATGCGCCCCCCACGCTCGATAACCAGTGAACGACGTATCCACTGCCGCAGTTCACGGCCTGCAAGTTGTGGCAGACGGGTCGGGTCTATCTGGTATTGCTCATCGTTCGCGTGCGGCGCAAGCATTGCTGCCAGCGCATGCAAGGCATCATCGATGAGAACCCCATCACTGGCATCTTCAAAAAGTGCTTGCAGGCACGCTATTACCAACGGTGCGCGGCGGGACGCCAACAGCACCCAGGCGGGGTTTTGAGTGCGGGCAGTCACGTATTCGTTGGTGCGGGATGATTTCACGAACTAGATGATAATGGATGAAGGATGTTCGTACAGGTTGGCCACCACACAGATTGCGATAATTTGAGTAATTATGCTGATTTTTTACCCGATCAGACAAGTATTCCAGCGGTTTTCAAGAAATCTTGCCCTTACTTCTGGCACTTACCTGCCGGGAATCCAGGAACAACATAACAACAGTATCTCTATATAATAGTGAGCAATCTATCTCGATACTAACAAAACCAGCTGCCTGACCAGCTGAATTGGAAGCATCTTGGCTGCAGCCACCCAGAAAAATTAGCTTTCTCATTTCTTCACGGGGGAAACTACCATGTCAGAAGATGACGAAAAGACTGTTCAACCCGATCGACACGGCCTGCACCTTGTCGGCGGTGATTCCGATCATAGAGATCCTGCGCAACCAGACCCGGATCTGGCTTATCTAGTTGAATCGCTATCAGTAGAGCAACTCAGGCTATTGAACGAAATGGTCTGCGTGCGCCTTAACTACCTTCAAACGCTGGAAGACTCGCGGGCAATGTCACGCTTCACACCGGGAGACCAGGTAACTTTTACCGATAAACACGGCGTGTTTCAAGCCGGCACTGTG
>CALLOA010000114.1 GCA_938005265.1 uncultured Granulosicoccaceae bacterium | reverse complement strand
TCCGGCAGCTGGCGGTCGGCAATGTAACGGTGGGACAGGGTTGCTGCCGCGACTATGGCCGGGTCAGTAATCTCCACGCCATGGTGAACTTCATAACGTTCCTTTAAACCACGCAGTATCGCAATCGTGTGTTCAACGCTGGGTTCATCAACAATGATCTTCTGAAAACGCCGCTCAAGTGCTGCGTCTTTTTCAACGTACTGGCGGTACTCATCAAGGGTGGTAGCACCAATACAATGCAGCTCGCCACGGGCCAGTGCAGGTTTTAGCATATTGCCGGCATCCATCGCACCTTCGGCAGCACCCGCCCCTACCATCGTGTGTATTTCATCAATAAACAAAATGATCTTGCCTTCCTGTTTGGAAAGATCACTTAAGACATTTTTCAACCGCTCTTCGAATTCACCTCGAAATTTCGCACCGGCAATCAACGAACCCATATCAAGCGACAACACGCGTTTGTTTTTAATGCCGTCTGGCACTTCGCCATCAACAATACGTTGTGCCAGGCCTTCAACCAATGCGGTCTTGCCAACACCGGGCTCGCCAATAATGACCGGGTTGTTTTTGGTTCTTCGCTGCAACACCTGAATGGCGCGGCGGATTTCATCATCACGCCCGATCACAGGATCAATCTTGCCCTGTTCAGCACGCTCGGTCAGATCAATCGTGTACTTCTCCAGAGCCTGACGTGAATCTTCGGCATTCTGGTCAGTAACGGCCTGCCCGCCATGGATTTCCTCAACGGCTTTTTCTATCGCATCCCGGTTACCACCACTTTGATGCAAGGCTTTGGCAAAGGAATTGTTTTTGTCTTCAAGGGAGGCCAATACAAACACTTCACTGGAAATGTACTGGTCACCACGCTTCTGTGATTTTTTATCGGTCAGGTTTAACAGGCGATTCAATGCATTGGATATATGCAACTGGCCACTGTTACCTTGCACTTCAGCCATCTGGTCCAGCGACTTGCCAAGCTCTGTGCGCAAACCATTAACGTTGACTCCTGCTTTCGCAAGCAAGGGGCGAACACTGCTGCCATCCTGGTCCAGCATGGCAACGGCCAGATGTTCGGGTTCTATAAATTGGTGGTCGCGCCCCAACGCTAGCGACTGCGCATCCTGCAACGCCAGTTGGAACTTGGAAGTGAGTTTGTCCATCCGCATATCAGTTACTCCGGGTGAATCAATAAGCCGTTAACAATAGCAATAGCAAAAGCAAAAGCGATAGTGGAAATGTACGGCCCCTGCCCGTCTTTTCAAGCCCGGTTGATGTTAAACGCGATGGTATTACAGCAATTCAGGTGTAAATAATTGGCTACACCGTGCATTGCATCAGTTATCGCGGGCTTATCAGTTATCGCGAATGATGGCCAGTGTTGCCATGCGCCCACTTTCAGCACCATCACGGCGATAGGAGTAGAAAAGTTCCTGGTCCCGGTAGGTGCAATGATTCCCACCGGACACATCAACAATATTATGCTCGGCCAGAATAATGCGTGCGATGGCATAAAGATCGGCAAAACATTTGCCACCGCTGGCAACACCAGGTTTGTTGGCATTGTGTTTTCGGCCGGATTTAATATCAACGACCGTGCCTTCAAGATCAAAGGTGCGTTCCTGATTAGCGATGCGTTCTTCAAAGGTCGGTGTTACCAGTGGCGATTCAAAAAAGCAGTCATCGCTGATTCCGGGCACATTGCGTAAAAACTCTTCCCGCACCTCCGGCCCCACTTCAAAATGTTGGGGCCCGATGGCGGGCCCAAGCCATGCGGCAATCGAGCCTGGCTTGGCACCCAGTGCATCAATGGCATTCTGCAACACCCCTGCAGCCAAGCCACGCCAGCCGGCATGAACAACCGCTATCGATTTACGCTCTATGGAAAAACGCTGGTGTGCGCCGCTTGCCAACACGATTGGCAGGCAGTCGGCAGTGAGCACGGCTATTGGCAGTCGGCTCTGTGCTGTCCAGGAAGCATCGGCTTCGGGTGCTTCGTCCTGTTTACCCGGAACCGTAGCCAATGCACGGCGAACACTGGGTGGTTTGACCAGATCATCAGCACAAACCACTTTGGTGCCATGAACCTGCTTTAACCATACCGGCTGTTGCTTCAGCTTTAATTGTTCACACAACAAATCACGGTTGCGCTGCACAGCAACCGGATCATCATTGACATGCAAGCCGAGATTAAGCGCGTCGTAAGGTGCGTTACTGAATCCACCAAGCCGGGTTGTTGAGTAAACCTCGATGCCGTGTCTGCCCGACCAGGGTGGGGATATAAAATGAACTTCATTCACGGTGGCCACTTCCTCTGTTTTAAAATTTCCATCGTTCATATAAATTATAGCCTGCTACTTTCATCTCAAACGGTTACATGCTTGGAACCTCATTCATCAACACTCGACAATGCGGCTCGCAACTCGACAATATCGTCTGGGATGTCCGCTATCCATTCGGTTTTCACATCCGTAGCAGGATGTATAAGCGACAAGCGATGGGCATGCAAAGCCTGCCGCGGAAAATTCTCTAACAAACTGCGAACTGTGTCGCTGAAACCTTTGCCAATTCGCCCCCGGCCTCCATATAAAGGATCACCGATCAGCGCATGGCGCAACCACGCCATATGCACCCGGATCTGGTGTGTGCGACCGGTTTCAAGCCGCACTGCAAATTCGGTGGCCTGGTGATATTTGCGAGTCACCCTGTAATGGGTGACAGCTGGTTTGCCATTGGCAACCACCGCCATTCGCAAGCGATCCCGCGGGTGGCGGCCGATCGGCTGATCAACACTGCCACCACTGATTTTTTCACCGTGTGCAATCGCGATGTATTCACGCCCCATCGAACGTGTCTGTAGTTGCTCAATCAGGGATGTATGAGCCTGCAATGTTCTGGCAACAACAAAAACGCCGGTTGTGTCCTTGTCCAGACGGTGCACAATGCCGGCACGTGGCACGGCCCGTAAACCAGGGTCCAGATGCAGTAGCGCATTCTGCACCGTACCATCGGGGTTACCTGCTGCCGGGTGCATCACCAGATTGGCGGGTTTGTTGATCACCAGCAAATGCTCATCCTGGTGGATAACATCAAGATCGATTGCCTGGGGGGCAATATGCGCCGGGGCCAATTCCGGCAGATGGTGAATCTCCACGGTCTCAGCCCCCACCAC
>CALLOA010000113.1 GCA_938005265.1 uncultured Granulosicoccaceae bacterium | reverse complement strand
GCCTTGTTACTGGGTGTGTCAGCTGCAGTTCCTCTGGCATTGCTGCCAGGGTTTCGTAAAACCCGATGGGTCAATCTGGGCGGTTTTACCCTGGTTACGCTTTCGTTGCTGGGAGTCATTGTGTTCGGCGGGTTTGCAGCCGGTAAGGAACTGCTTAGCCCTTATCTCAGTCATCCGGACTCAACGACGGGTGGCTCGGGAATCGCTTCAACAGCTCCTGAAAATTTTACGGTTGAACTGCTCGCAGAAACAGAAATAATACCGGTAAGAGTCGCTGTATCGGGAAACGGAAAGATTTATGTCAGTGGCCATATCGGTATTGCAGCTCAGGACGGAGCAGTGGTGGAGTTGGTCACCGAAAACGGTAAAACGACTGAGAAAAAAGTAGCTAACCTGTTGAACCGGCCTTATGGCCTGTACGCCGGCGATGACTTCCTGCTGGTTTCCCGCTCCGGGCAACATACCAAGTGGCAGGACGGGGTGGCGACCCATGTTTCCACCGGTGCAATCACACGTTTGACTGATACCGATGGCGATGGGGTAATGGACTATTACCATGATGTCATTAGTGATTTACCGGGTGCGAAAGGGCCTGATCATTTGCATCAGAACAACGGCCTGGTGATTGGCGAAGATGGTGCTCTGTACTTTACTACGGCAAATCATGCCGACAGCAGACCCGTTACTGACGAGAAAGCCGGGGCCATTCTGCGTGCTCAGGGCCCTGATTTTGCCGACGTGGAAATATTTGCCAGTGGCATGCGTAACCCATTTGGAATCACGTTTGATGCTAACGGGCAGCTGTTTGCAACTGATAATGATGCTCAGGGCGGTATTGTTGGCGGTAATCAGGGTGACAAGTTGTTGCGCGTTAATGAAGGAGATTTCTTCGGCCACCCGTTTGGTGACGGTGCGTCTGATGATGTTAAGGCTGCTGAACTGCGATCTTCGTTTGCACTGGGTGGATTGACTCTGGCCTATAGTGAGCAGCTACCGGAACAATACCGGAACAAGCTCTTTGTCGTGGTATACGGAGAGGGGCGAATAATGACAGTGGAAACCAAGGGCACGGGCGAGGATGCGACGTTTGAACTCAAGCCCTTCGCAATCGTGCCGGGTGCGGTCGATATGGCCGCGGCCCCCGATGGCAGTTTCTACGTTGGCGTCTATCCGGACAAAGTCGTTAAAATCCAATACGACGGTAGTTAGAGTAAGCAAGTATTTATGAACAGCAGAACCGGTAACAGCACATGTTGAAATTTATCGTTTCCATTTTCTGGGCGATACTGGCACTGATTGCAAGCGGTGGTATTGCTGTGGCCACCAGTTTGTACTTCTTTCCCCTGAAAGCTTCAAAGCTCGACATGAGTGCTGGTGAGAACCTGTTCAGTGAACGTTGCTCAGGCTGTCATAGCAACGTGCAAGGGCAGATTTCCGGTTTGGGTCCGAATCTCCATAACATCGGCCTTGTTGCCGGCGATCGCGTTGCCGGGCAAACTGCCGGTGAGTACATTCTGGAGTCACTTCTCTACCCGCAGGAATTTATAGCACCCGGAAGTAGCAGTGCCATGCCTGCTGGTACGGTAAAAGACCTGAATACTGATGAGATACGCAGTATGGTTGCCTATCTGGTTTCTCTGGGTGCCAGCGTTGATTATGCTGACATTGCAGCATTGGATATCACTGTGCCGGACGAGCAGCAGTCCGAGGATGAGTACTCTGTTGCCGAGATGCGTGCTGGCTGGCACCTTTTCTCACGCGAATTAGGTTGCATCGCATGCCACTCCATCTATCAGGAGCCCGGCAGCGCGTTGATTGCTCCATCGCTTGAAAAAGCTTCTCAGCTGCCAGCGGACTATGTCTTGCAGAGTATTCGTGCACCGGGTGATCAAATTGCTGAAAGCTACGTTCAGCGTAATTACAAGCTTCAAAACGGTGAGAGTGTTAATGGACGCTTGCAGGCCGAAACAGAGAGTACGTTTCTTGTTTATGGCTTTGGCTCTGATGGCAGGCGGCGAATGCACCATCTGGATAAATCTTTGGTAGTGGAAGCCGTAGCCAGTGATATATCGTCAATGCCACCCTACAGCCTGTCACGGGAACAGGAACGTAACCTGATAGCTTTTCTTCATTCATTACAAGGCGGAGGATATTAGTCCAACGAGTTAGGGTTGGTCAGACAACCTGTTTTTTAACTCCAACACGACTGTAGAGTTATATGTTACGTACCCTCATGGCATTGAGCTTGATGCTCGGATTCACCTGGTTTGCGGTATTCAGCAACTATGCTGCAATGCTGATGTACTGGTGGTTTGGCATTTTCAGGCCGCATGAATGGATGTGGTGGGACTTGAGTGTTCTCAGGCTACCCACCATTGCCGCTGCATTGTTTTTTATCCCGTCACTTATAAACGGGCACAACCCGTTCTGGCGCAATGCGCTTTGCATTATCATGTTTGCTTTTATAGCGCAGATATTCTTATCCCAGCAACTAATGGGATGTGCCGGAACTGTTCTTGATATTGTTAATACCCGTACCCTTAAAGTCGGGTTGGTGCTAATTCTGGCGGCGTTGATTTCTGCGAGAATCTGTAAAACTCCGACGCATGTTCTTGGCTGGATTCTCCTCGTTGTTGTCTCTCTGACCACTCTGAATGCGAAACTCGGGCTGGCCTCTGTGCTCACCGGCCAGACTCTGTACAACATAGAAATTGGTGGCGGTGGCTTCGCGGGTACCAACAACGCTGCTATGGGGGCCGTGATGACCTTTATCCTGGCCCTTTTCCTGATGCAGATAGCATTATTCAAGGACAAGGTCTATGTCGCCAATTTAAAATTCCGCAGTGTATCGATATGGGTGTTTCGAGGGCTGCTGGCCATGATAATTCTTGGAGGCGCTGCGTTTGTCTATGCCACTGAATCGCGTGGTAGTGGTTTGTCTCTGGGGTTGGCTACTGTTTTGTGGATGTTATTACACAAGAAGCGGCTGAGAGTGATCATTGTCTCAAGCATTCTGGCCCTGGGGTTACTGGGCACTGTAGGGGTACCGCAAGAATACAAAGAACGTATCGCCTCAGCCTTTGCCCCGGCAGAAGAGCAGGATGACTCGGTGCAGAGTCGCCCCCACTTCTGGGATGCGGCCAAAGCCATGGCACGGGATAATCCGATGGGTGTCGGTATTGGCTGCTATAAGGCATATTATGACTTCTATGATACCTCGCTCGGTCAATTCGGTACTCAGCGATCAGTTCACAGTAGCCACTTTGCGATACTTGCCGAGATGGGTTATCCGGGCATCATCATGTGGATATCGCTGTTCGTCATTGCTTTCTGGAAGTTATTCAAATTACGCCGCCGCTGGTCCAATTATCTGGAGCGTGAAAAGCACGCCTACATGTTTTACTACTTTGCGAACGCTTGCATTGCTTTACAGGCCGGGTTTTTGTTCGGGGGCAGTTTTTATGAAATGTGGATGAACGATATCACCTGGATGGTGTTTGCCATGATCATAGCGATGGAGCAATTCAGTAACGTTGAATATGAAATCGTGAAGGCACGTGAGCGGATGCTGCAGGCAGATTTAAGGACCTGATCCACCGGGTGTTAGGGCGGCACCAGGCGATAGGGCAATTAAGCGGTAGGGCAGTTAGGCGGCGGGTTTCGGTAAGTTGCCGGGCTAAGCCGCCACCACCGTTGGTGGTGACTCCACTTCACCGCGCAGAATGCGAGTCACCTTGTGGGCC
Source organism: uncultured Granulosicoccaceae bacterium (assembly GCA_938005265.1). GTDB lineage: Bacteria > Pseudomonadota > Gammaproteobacteria > Granulosicoccales > Granulosicoccaceae > CALFCE01. The sequence goes on along the minus strand of CALLOA010000113.1, from coordinate 75,547 downwards.
AGATTACTCTGATTCAGAGTGTAGAAGTGCAAGTCGTGAACACCCTCAATCTGCAATTTTTCGCACATGTCAACACAGTGCGCGATTGCATACTGCTCAGATGCCAATGGATCTCCTGAGTGTTTTTTGAACAACTCTGCGACTTCTGCCGGAACGAAGGTTCCGCAACGTGAGCCAAATGCTATCACCTTGTCGATATCATGAATCGGCAAGATGCCTGGAATAATGGGTTGCTCGATACCGGCAGAGACAGCCCTGTCACGAAATCTCAAAAATTTTTCCGTGTCATAAAAAAACTGGGTAAGCGCCCTTGATGCGCCTGCGTCCAGCTTTCGCTTGAGATTATCGAGGTCAGCTTCTGCACTTTTCGCCTCAGGATGAGTTTCGGGATACGCCGCCACGCTGATATCAAAGTTTCCCGTTTGCCTGATCAGCTTTACCAGCTCCTCGGCATAGCGCAGACCATTGCCTTGGTGATCAAGCTGCCCCTCAATACCGTCACCCCGCAATGCGACAATGTGTTTCACCCCCATAGTTGCCAGTCGCTGAATATGGTTTTGCAATTCAGTTTTTGACATTCCTACACAGGTCAGATGAGCGGCGACAGGAGTCTGGCTTTCTCCAATCAGATCCTTAACGATATCTACACTCGCTTCACCTGCCGATCCTAGGGCGCCATAGGTGATTGAAAAAAACTCTGGTTGCAGCGTTTCAAGACAGCCCACAGTAAGCCAGAAACGACGCAGTTGCTCGGGTTTCCTCGGTGGGAAAAACTCGTAAGAAAATTTTATATTGTCGGATGGCATGTTGATGGATTCCTGTCCTTGTTTGTTCGCGCAGAATTCTATCCAGAGTTCAGTGCGTTAGTGCAACTGCTGGCCTGCAGGATTATTGGTAGGCGAATCGTTTGCAGAAGAGTCGGATTCAGACTTGCTGTTTTCAGTTTTTGCAGCCACCATGGAATTGCTTGCCTGCCAGATGTTAACTGTCAGAGGATCGCCTTCGAGTCGGTGCGTCTTGCCGACTTTCATACCGCAGGCTTTCAACATGCTTCTGATCTCTTTATCGCTGAAACCCAGCCGCTGGTGTTTGTGATCAGTACGCAAGTGCTCTTCCTGGTGTGGTGCAAAGTCAACAATCACTAATTTGCCTCCAGGCTTCAACGTTCTGCAGGCTTCAGCAATCACCAACGCTGGCTCCATGCTGTAATGTAGTACGAGATGCAAAGTAGTTAAATCGATGCTGGCGTCGTCTATTGGCAGGCTGTACATATCTCCCTTACGCACATGGATATGACGAATACCTGACTGCTCAAGCGTTGTGCGGGCCAGTGCCAGCATTTCGGTGCTGCTGTCGATCCCGACACCGCGTTCTATTTGTGTCGCTAACAATTCAGGAATACGGCCGGTACCTGTGCCGATATCCAGGTAGTTTTCAAAGCGTTTCTTCCCCACGATTTCCATAAATGCTTTTTCAAGCTCAGCTTCCGGTACATGCAAGGCGCGGATTTGCCGCCAGCTCGCAGCATTTTCGCGAAAGTACTGTTCTGCAACTTCTGCGCGACGTGTTCGAATCTGTTCCAGTCTGATCAGATCCCGGTTTAGTTCCGAATCATTGGCCGGTAATAAATCTACCAGCGTGCGGGCCAGATGAGCATCCGCTGAGCCTTCACTTATACGATAGAACACTAACGTGCCCTCGCGGAAACGTTCCAGCAGACCAGCCTCTACCAGTAGTTTCAGATGACGCGAGATACGTGGCTGGCTGAGCCCGAGTATCTGGGTTAATTCGGTCACGCTTAACTCGCCGTGAGCGCAGAGTGCCAGAAGCCTCAGTCTGGTCGGTTCGCCCGCCGCACGTAATCCTGCAAGTAGTGTTTCCATTGGATTGGGTTGTCTGGTTGCTGTTTCAGGCTGTTTTATGCATACTACCGCATCCGGATTTAAATATAAAGATATCTTTATATATTTATGAATAGTGGGCGTTTCGGCTTTTTTAGCCTTACTGTCCTGGAACGTTGCCAACACGGCAATTTAGCCCGGTATGCGTGCTTGCCGAGTCACTTAGCAGTGACTCTTGAGTTCGTTAACTACTTCAAAAGAGCTTTCATCCGAGGCGATTTGCCTAGCAACAGGATTTTGCACCAATGAGTAACAACCAGATCGAAAAAAACATGGCGACTGATTCTTCTATTGGAAAGATCCGGGCGGGGAATGTCCGTCATCCATCATTTGGCTTGCTGACAGATGCCATGAGCAGGCAGATCATGGTGCTCGATGGGGCCATGGGGACGATGATTCAAGGCCACAAGCTGCAGGAAGCTGATTTCCGTGGCGAGCGATTTGCTGACTGGGTGGTGGATCTGAAGGGTAATAATGATCTACTAAGCCTGACACGCCCGGATGTCATTGCGGCTATCCATAGGGATTACCTGGCAGCTGGTGCCAATATCATAGAAACGAACACGTTCAATGCTAATGCTGTATCCATGGCTGATTATTCCATGGAAGCGCTATCAGCTGAGCTCAACCTTGAGAGTGCGAGGCTTGCCCGAGCTGCAGTTGATGCCGCCAATAAGCAAGACCCTGAGACTCCACGATTTGTTGCCGGTGTGTTGGGGCCGACCAATAGAACCGCATCAATATCACCCGATGTTAATGACCCGGCTTATCGCAATATTGATTTTGATCAGTTGGATGCCTGTTATTTTGAAGCAGCCACAGCCTTGATCGAAGGCGGTGTTGATATTCTGATGATCGAAACAGTATTCGACACTCTAAATGCCAAAGCCGCAATATTTGCGGTATTGCGTGCGTTTGACGCACTAAAAATTGAATTGCCACTGATGATCTCCGGCACGATCACGGATGCATCCGGTCGTACATTAACCGGGCAAACCGTGGAGGCGTTCTGGAATTCGGTTCGACATGCAAAGCCTGTATCCATCGGTTTTAACTGTGCTTTGGGCCCTCTTGAATTGCGCCCTCATATTGAGGAACTTTCCACGATCGCTGATGTGTTTGTCAGTGCACATCCCAATGCGGGTTTGCCCAATGCATTCGGTGGTTACGATGAAACGCCAGAACAAATGGTCGGCGAAATACAGAGCTGGGTCGAGAACGGCTGGCTCAATTTGGTCGGTGGCTGTTGCGGAACCACACCTGAGCACATACGTGGTTTTGCCGCGATGATTCAGGGCAGGTTGCCCAGAAACGTACCCGCGCCCCGCCAGGCCTGCAGATTGTCCGGGCTTGAACCTTTCAATATTGATGAAGATTCACTGTTCGTTAATGTGGGAGAACGAACCAATGTCACAGGCTCAGCGGTGTTCTTGCGCCTGATTAAAGACAATGATTTCGATGAAGCATTAAGCGTGGCGCTGCAACAAGTAGATAACGGCGCACAAATCATTGATGTCAATATGGATGAGGGGCTGCTTGATAGTGAAGCCGCCATGCAGCGATTCCTTAAACTCATAGCCAGTGAACCGGATATCTGTCGGGTACCGGTAATGATTGATTCGTCAAAATGGTCGGTTATTGAAAGTGGGCTGAAATGCCTGCAAGGCAAATGTATTGTTAACTCGATCAGCCTGAAAGAGGGTGAGGAAAGTTTCCTTCATCAGGCACATCTGGCAATGCGCTACGGAGCTGCTGTCGTCATTATGGCTTTTGATGAAGACGGTCAGGCAGATACTGTGGAACGAAAGGTGGGCATTTGTGAAAGGGCCTATAAGCTGCTGGTAGACGAGCTCGATTTTCCACCACACGATATCATATTCGACCCCAATATTTTTGCCATTGCCACGGGTATCGATGAACACAACGAATACGGTACCGCCTTTATTGAAGCAACACGTGAAATCAAGTCGCGTTTGCCGGGTGCAATGGTGTCTGGTGGCGTATCTAACGTTTCGTTTTCGTTCCGTGGCAATAATCCGGTACGCGAAGCTATTCATGCGGTGTTTCTTTATCATTCTATCAAGGCCGGTCTGGATATGGGGATCGTCAATGCGGGGCAGTTAGCCATCGTAGAAGAAATTCCTGACGAGCTACGCACAGCCGTCGAAGATGTGGTGCTGAACCGTCATGCCAACGCCACTGAAAACCTTTTGGCATTGGCTGAAAACTACCGTGGTGATGGCAAGCAGGTGGCTGAGCAAACGTTAGCCTGGCGTGAATTACCGGTGAACGATCGTTTAGTACACTCACTTGTTAAGGGTATTGATGCCCACATAGATGAGGATGTCGAGGAAGCACGGCAATTGGTTGAGCGGCCGCTGGAGCTTATTGAAGGGCCGCTGATGGATGGTATGAATCGCGTAGGCGACCTGTTTGGTGCTGGAAAGATGTTTCTACCCCAGGTTGTGAAGTCAGCAAGGGTAATGAAAAAGGCGGTAGCCTGGTTGCTGCCATACATGGAATCTGAAAAAGACGGTTCCGCAAGAACGGCCGGCAAGATTCTAATGGCAACCGTAAAAGGCGATGTCCACGATATCGGAAAAAATATAGTAGGGGTCGTGTTGCAATGTAATGGCTTTGAGGTCATCGATCTGGGGGTGATGGTGCCGGCCACCAAAATTCTCCAGGAAGCGAAAGAACATAAGGTAGATATGATTGGTTTGTCCGGGCTGATTACGCCATCGCTGGAGGAAATGACCTATGTGGCTAGTGAGCTTGAGCGTGAAGGTTTTGATATTCCTTTGCTGATTGGTGGAGCTACAACTTCGCGTATGCACACGGCTGTAAAAATCGCCGGATCCTATAAAGAGCCGGTGGTTCACGTTGTTGATGCATCGCGCTGCGTGCATGTTGCCAGCCAATTGCTGAATGACAATCAGAAACGTGCTTTTGTGGAAGATCTTGAACAGGACTATGGGCGATACAAGGCTCGCTACGCGAATCGTTCCGAAGCCCAGGATCTGCTCGACATTGAATCGGCCCGTAAAAATCGTTTGCAGATTGACTGGAGTTCTTATGAAACGACGAAGCCTTCATTTACCGGTAGGCGTGTATTGGATGATGTGTCCATTGATGAACTCATGCCTTATATCGACTGGACACCTTTCTTCCACACTTGGGAGTTAAAGGGGAAATTCCCGCGCATTTTTGAAGATCCTGACAAGGGCACCGAGGCTAAAAAATTATTTGCTGATGCCCAGTCGATGCTTGAACGTTTTAGAGCGGACAAACGCATCGCTTGCAAAGGTGTGGTCGGATTATTTCCCGCTAATTGTGTGAATCATGAGGATATCGAGATCTACACCGATGAGTCACGTAAAGAAGTTCTGCATACCGTCCATGGCTTGCGCCAGCAACGCCGCTTTCCCGATAGCAGGCCCAATCTCACATTGGCAGATTTTGTAGCGCCACGTGAATCTGGCGTTCACGACTACATAGGTGCGTTTGCAGTCACAGCAGGCATCGGGCTGGATGAGTTAATAGCTGAATATGATGCCGACAATGATATCTATAACAATATTATGGCAAAGGCGGTTGCTGACCGGTTGGCAGAGGCCTTTGCCGAGTATCTGCACAAGCGGGTGCGTACATCATTGTGGGGCTATCAGGCGAATGAAGCGTTACCACATAGTGAGCTGATCAAAGAGCAGTACCAGGGCATTCGACCGGCGCCCGGTTACCCGGCAAACCCGGATCACCGACAGAAGGAGGTGATCTGGGAACTGCTGGAGCCTGCCGGCATCGGTATCAGTCTTACCGAATCGCTAGCCATGTTGCCGGCATCATCGGTTAGCGGGTTTTATTTCTCTCACCCGGAAAGCCGGTACTTCGGTTTGGGTAAAATCAAGCAGGATCAGGTCAGCGACTATGCTGACCGCATGGAAGATGCTCTTCAAAATACAGAAACCTGGTTGGCAAGTTCGCTGGCCTACTAGTTTGGGCCCGAGTTGGGAGTGGGTGCTGCCGACTATTGAAACAGCAATCGAAACAGCAATCGAAACAGCAGTCGCATGGGTGGATAATCGTAGGTATCTGTATTCGTCCGGGTGTGCAATCGCAAGGCTGATATCGACGGAGTTTTACTGAATGTACTGAATGCATTCAGTCAACGTCGATCATTACACCTTTGCCGTTTTCGACCGCTAGTGCTGATCGACCCTGCAGGCAATTTTCGATGTCATCAGCGAGCAGCGCATGTCGCCATCCGCTTAAGGGGCTGGCATTGCCTTCCTGCCAGCAGGCTTCAAGCATTTTCTTGGACGCCAACTGCGTTGCATTTATATTGTGTTCCACAGCCTTGATTGAAACCAGCGCACTTAGCACATCGATTGCTGCCTGAGCACTCGGCCCGGGCTTCTTCTTTTTCACATATTCCGGTAGGGGTGTTGGTTCAGTGTTGGCATTGTCTGCGATAATGCCAATCAGCTGTTCGCCATGTTTGTCGCGCGTGCGTGCGCCTACGCTGCGAAGGTGTGAAAGTTCCTTGATGCTGCCAGGGCGTTGCTTGGCAAGATCTGCAAGTGCGTCATCTTTGAGAATCCAGTTGCGTGGGCGATTAAATTCGCGCGCCGTAAGTTCGCGCCATTCTGCCAGAGCCTGCAAAATCGCAAGCTGTGAACCTATCATGGATTGTGCAGCCCGGATTTTCTGCCACATGTTTTTCGCGGGTTTGTTGTAGCGTTCCGGGCTGGACAGTTCTTCAAAGTCCTTACTGAGCCAAGCTAAACGACCTGCCTTTTCCAGCCTTTTATGTAATTCCAGATATAACTGCTCAAGATAAATCACATCATCAAGCGCATAGTGCAGCTGATTTTCAGGAATTGGCCGGCGACTCCAGTCGGCACGTGTATGGGCTTTAGCCAGGGTTATGGAAAGGACATCTTTTACCAGATTGCCATAGCCAATCTGTTCGGCATGACCCAGCAGTGGGGCTGCTACCTGAGTGTCAAATACGGGAGCGGTTGGACGTTTGTCCAGCATGAAGAAGATTTCCATATCCTGTGATGCCGAGTGCAGCACTTTGGTAATGCCCGTGTTCATCAGCATGGTTGACAGAGGCGCCAGACCATCATTTGCTATGGCGATCGTATCCACACAAGCCAGTGTATCTTCATACTTTAGCTGTACCAGGCACAGCTCCGGGTAATAGGTGTTTTCACGCAAAAACTCTGTGTCCACGGCAACGTAGGGCGTGTTCTCCAGAGATCGACACAGTACCTCAAGATCGCCTGCTGTATCGATGTATTGGTAGCTTAAGTTGTTGTATTCGCCAGTGTGACTCATGAGCTTCAGTGATTTTGTCTATTGGGCAGGTGTTACTGGTTTGGTATCAGGTTGCTGGCAAAGCGTTATACTATGTTCTTGAGGCTTTAATCAGTTTAATCCCCGGAAAAGGAGAAATTACGCGTGATTGACTTTTACACCTGGACAACACCCAATGGTCGCAAGGTTTCCATCATGCTCGAGGAGTGTGGTCTTGAATACGAAACTCACTCTATCAATATAGGTGAGGATGACCAGTTCAAACCGGAATTTTTAGCTATCAGCCCGAACAACAAGATTCCCGCCATCGTCGACCGCGAAAACAATCTGTCGTTGATGGAGTCTGGTGCGATTCTACTCTATTTGGCAGAGAAGACTGGTAAATTCCTGCCTACTGACAACCAGACACGCTGGCAGGTTATCGAGTGGCTGATGTGGCAGATGGGCGGGTTAGGCCCCATGTTGGGTCAAACCCACCATTTTGTTAAATTCAATAGCGGTAAGTCGGAGTACGCCGAACAACGTTTTCTGAATGAAACCAAACGTATTTATGGTGTTTTGGACCAGCGGCTGGAAGGTAAGGAATTTATAGCGGGCGACTACTCCATTGTGGATATGGCAGTATGGCCCTGGATCTCGCGATTCGAATGGCAGACCATAAACCTTGACGAGTATGCCAATGTAAAGCGCTGGTACGTCAATATCGCGGGCAGGGATGCCGTGCAAAAGGGTTATCAGGTGCCCAAATATGTGACTGACATACCGATGCCGGGCTAGGTATTTAACCTGCTTATCTGCAAGGCACTTGGAAGGGTGGTTATTTAGTCGGGACGCTAGTCTGATGAGTGCATCAGTCCAGCGTACCCGATGCGGCGATTCTCTATCAAGAACGCCTAGAATGAAAAGGAGTAGAACAGGTCGACCGCGCTCTGCACACCCTGCGCAGCCTCCAGATACAGGCGTTTGCTGATGTCGTAGCGAAGATACAGTGTTTCTTGCGGCGCAAAAACGCTGCGTCCGTATCTCAGCAACAATTTGCGTGACAAGCGCCCGCTAACCACCACTTCTGTATCGTCACCACTACCAGCTGCATCGATCTGGAAATCGCTGATGCCAAGGCTTTCTGCAAAGCCAGTTGCATATCCTCGACCTTGTCTAATCGTCAGCGCAATGGCGGCCTGAGCGAGCAGGGATGATTCTTCATTGGACTGGTTACTGCTCAGATCGCGCCCGAGAACAATATAGGAAAGGATATTTTCCTGTGGCTTGTCGGGTGGGTCAGTGAAAAGTGTGACAGTGGGATCCGCAACCGCACCTTCAAGGTGAAGTCCTGCCACGCGTTCTTCGTTGTCGATGTTACGCACCGCCTTGATATTAAGGGTGGTTTGTTCAACCGGACCTACAAACAAAATCTGACCATCTTCTATTTCCAGATCCTGCCCATAGGATTTGTAGAAACCTTCAGCAACACGAATTTCACCACCCAGCTGCGGTGGATCGTCATTAGCCTTCTTGAAATCGATTTCCCCGGTCAGGCGTGCGTTCAGTCCATAGCCACTTAAATTAACATCCTCACCCAGCTGAATTTTCAGGTCGGTGAGAATGTCGAAGTTACTGTCTGCGATTTCTTCCTCTTCTTTCGCAGCTTTGGCTTCTTCATCTTCTATGATGACGATATCGTCTGAAAGCGCTGCTGCACCGGTGGTTGTTTCTTTTATGTCAACTTCGGCTGCTGGAATACTAATATCACCGCGGACCGCCACGCTGGCAGGTCGCAGAGCAATCCTGAGTTTTGGGTGAACCTCCGAATAGATCAACGGTTTCTGCACAATCGATAGATCTTCCCCATCAACAGTCAGATTGGCTTGCCATGGGTCGCCTGTCGTTGCATTACCCCACTTGGCATCACCACCCAGCACCAGTTTGCCGTCACCTGATTTAAGCTCACCGTCTATGCTGGCTGTGTTACCCGTGATATTGGCACCCAGACTACCGCCATCAATGCTCAGGGGCAGCTCCTCACTGCGCAGGATCGGATTATCAATGACCAATCGACCATCGAAGAGTGGTTCGGTCAGAGTGCCTGAGATATCGCCTTTGAGTCCTACTTTGCCATCAACCTCGTCGAAGTTGTCAAGGAATGGACGAGCCAGTTGTACGTCCAGACCTTCAAGTGACACCGTGCCGAGAATGGGTTTTCTTTCATTCTTCGGGTTCAGTGTGAAGTTGACCTTGGCGTTGCCAATCTGCTGTGATGACAGGGTAATATCGGAGACTACCGTAAACGGATCGGCTCGCGCCTTGACCACCAGCTTGTCGTAACCGAGGCGCATAGTCTGGTTGCCCGGTTGATCTTCTTTTTCGGGCGCAGGCACCACGATAGCACCATTGGCTATGCTGGCATTCAATTCAACTTCAAAATTTTCGCCCTCTTTTATGTTCCAGGCCAGATCGCTTTCGGCACCGAGCGAACCCTCCACACGGGTGTTGGCAGGCAGACTTGAATTCAGCCTCGAAAGTTTGTATCCCTCAAGTGTAACTTTCGCTTTACCTGATTCATGGCCCGTGATTTTATCCTGCAGGCAAAGCTGGGCTGAGCCATCGCGCCAGCAATGTGGGTCAATCTCAACACTTTTACTTGCTTGTTGCCAAGCGAGGGCAGTTGGTTTTACCAGACTCAGGTTATGTTCCGGAACACTGATTTTTACACTTTGCAAAACACCGGACCAGTCGCCACTGGGTGTTTGTTTTCCTGGTGCAAAGGGAAGAGAGCCTGTGGTACTCAGATTTAATGCTGTGTTACCGGGGCCATTAAGTGCCAGATCGACGTTGTGATCAGCGAGGGTCCCTGATAATTTGCCGTTTATGTCACTGATCTCTTGGGCTGCGGCGTTCAGTGTGCCAATCTTGAATGCGAGATCACTGTTGCTGCTTGCGAGATCCACAACGTTGGCATCGATTGCCAGTTCGCGAAACAAGGCATCACCGAGTTTGATCAATGAAGAAGAGGCTTCCAACTTTATCGAAGGGTTATCGGCTTTTCCGGTAACCCTGGCCATCGCTTTAAGATTTCCGGCAACAGTGGGTATGAGTGTCTGGATGGCAGGAAAGTCGAGATCGAGATCGAGTTGTAATTCCTCGCTGGCTGAGCCAACCACGGTTAGCAGGTTAGGGCCGTTTTCCAGACGCAGTTTCTGGATCAACCATTCATCATTGCGGTTTTTGGCAGCACTTGTTTGTAGTTTTAATGGGTAGCCACGTAGCACGCCTTCAATATCTGACCGGTCAATGGTCATGGCCCACGTACCATTATCAGCTGAACCTCTGACTTGTACCAGACCATTCAGATTGCCCTCCATTTGTTGCCATTGTGTACCCGGGTCGATGTTTTTGAACACCATGTCCGCTACCCAGTTAACTCCAGCATCCCAGTTGGCAGCAACCGAGCCTGCGGCAACACCACCTAGCGTGATTAAATCGATTTGTGGCAGCAGAATACGTTTTGCATTCACTTTGCCATCTACCAAAATATCGGTTTCCGGAATCTGTTCGCCGGACACACTGGTGTTGACGCGGATGATGTAGTCATCAAGATTTCCGACTACGACGATTTTGGTGTCCCGGGCAGTTGCTGTTTCCCGCGAATCCAGCGGCCAGCCGATTTCCTTCCAGGTAATATTGGCGCGTAATGGAGTTTTCGGCTGCAGAGTCTGGATGTCGGCATTGGCGGCCAGCGTGGCAGCGCCACTGACACGGGCACCGACTTTCAGATTGGCAACGGTATTGTGTAGTCTGGCATTGAGCTGGAAGTCATGTTCATCAAGCACGTCACGGGCGTTTAGCTGCAGGTTCGCATCTATTGGATAATCACCGCTGAGATCAATATTGCCGTCAACGCGAGCATCGAAATTCTTGTATCGGACACTAAGATCCTGAACGCTGATATCCGAACCGTTTGCTTTAGCTGATAGTGTAATATTTTCCAGCACCAGCGGTTCAGCCTCACTACCTGCGTTTGTCAGCGTGAGTTTCTTTATGGTTATTTCGTCGGCATTAAACTGTAGAGGCAGAAGTACATTGGGCAATTCGATCGGGCCGCTAGTCTTGGGCTTGGCTTCATTGGACGCACGTGTTTCAATCGCCAACTCGTCAATATTGAATTTTTCCAGGCAAAAAGCTGTGCGCAGTATGCATCCTGAACTCCACTTGGATTGAATGCCATTGGCCTTTACTGACAGGTTGTCGTCTTCCCAGGTAACAGTTTCTGTCGCAATGCCGTCGGTCAGGTTGCCCGTAGTCGGTGCCAGTGTGAGTCTTTCATCGAAATTCTGTATTCGTTCGGTAGTCCAGCCGAAGCCGCGCTCTGTGCCGAGAAAGAAATATGCCGCTCCGATGATCAGCAGGAATAGCAGCAGGATCAGTATCAGGAAAAACAGCAGTATTTTTTTCCACATGTTCGTGCGCCTGCTGTTTATAGTTCCGGGCCCAATGACAAATGTAGCTGGAAGGGTGCGTCATCTTCGCTGACACCAAACGCGAAGTCGATTCGAAAGGGGCCAACCGGCGAGTACCAGCGAATGCCGAATCCCGCACCTACATGATAGCCTGAGCGGAAGCTATCGAAGGCTCGCCCCGCATCTACGAACAAAGCCAGTGCCCAGACATCCTTGATTTTACGTGAGTATTCAATGCTAGATACTTCCATGTAGCGCCCGCCAACAGCTTCATCATCCTCGTTGAGGGGAGACAGTGTGCGAAATGGAAATCCGCGAATCGTACGATCGCCGCCAACGAAAAATCGCTGTGAAGTGGGTACACGGCTGAAGTCGTTACTGTTGATGGCACCGTATTGGGCCGAAACAATAAAGGTATCTCGCTTGCTGACACTCTTCAGATACTTCAGGTTAACTACGGATTTGTACAGCAGGATGTCAGACATGGTCTGTGGCGAACCCAGAAAAAAGCTTGCAAAAACACTGTATCCCTCGGTGGGGAAGGGGAAGCCGGTACTTTTGCTTTTTGCATAGCTGATACCCGGTAGAACCAGATTGATTTCATCCCGTTGCCCCGGCAATTCAAATCGCTCACGCTCCCAGCGCAGAAAAAAGCTTTCTGTCCAGTTTCGCGGAGTTCGCCGGATACGTTGCATATTAATGGTACTGAGAAAACTTTTCTGCTCTTCGACTTCAATGTTCTGTATTCCAGCTTGCAATGACCAGTAGTTATGTAAAGGGTCACTATTGCGAGGAATACGATACTGGAAAGTCAGATCCTGACTAATGGCTGAGGCTCCCAGGGATGCATCAAACGAATGTCCGGCCTTGTTAACCAAAGGTTTGTTCCAGGTAAGCTTGCCACGATACTCTGTATCGGTGGCAAAGCCCAAACCGATACCTACCTGATTTTTTTCTTTCTTTTGTACTTCGATTTTGATGGGTACCAGGGTTCCATACAGATCTCCACGTATCGGAATTACTTTTACAGTACTGAAAAAACCGGTGTTCTGCATTTGCTGGGTCAGCAGAGCAAGTTTTGCTGATTCGTAGTCATCCCCATACTCAAAAGGCACATAAGTCTGCAGTACTTCATCGCTGAAATAATCTGAATCAAATTCGACTGTAGCGAAGGAATAACGTTCACCTGAATCGACTTCCAGACGAATTTCGGCGGTATTGTTTTTACGGCTGATGCGTACTTCGGTTTTGGTGTACTCGAAATCGAAATAACCCCGATCCTGGGCTCGATCAAAAAGTATGTCTTTGGCTTTTTCATAATCAGCATGCGTGAAAACAGCATTGCGTCTGAGTGGTATCTGCCCGATTACTGGCATGTAACCGCCATCTTCCCGAGCCATGCCCTTGATGATGGGTATAACGGCTTTAATTTTGACAGGTTGCCCCGCATCAACTTTTACGCTGATGATTTCACCTTCACGGCTCACATCGACTGTGGCATTGTAGTAGCCAACAGATTGCATGGTTTGCTGGACACGTTTTGGTATTTCTTTAATGAACTCAGTGATACCTTCTTCGCTGTCGTCTTCGGGGCGTTCGATCGTTGCACGCATTGTCGGACGCAGATCTTTCTGCACGCCTTCAAGTTTTATTTCAACGGCTGATGCCTGGGAACAGACCAGCAGCAGGAACAGACTTGCCCACAGTTTTTTCGCGCAATGCTGCAAACCACACACAGTTGCACATTGTTTTGCAGCAAAAGCTCTTGAGCGCTGTGCCGCTGTTGTCAGCACTGTTTTAAGGGGCAGGTGTGTATGACAATTGATCACAATTTTAATCTTTGTACTTTTGCATAGAGTTCACCGCGTGTGAGGTACCATAATCATTAATTATTGGAGAAAACAACAAGCCTTTCTGACGGGCATCGTGGCGCATTTTTCATGCCGGAAAGTGGAATAAAAACACATGTTTACGTTCTGTGTTTGCTGTTTTTTGCGACTCCTTTCCATCTCGGTAGGTTAATTACGAGACCCCGGTTTGATACTTTGTGGCTTCTCTACGAATATAGGGAACTTTCAAAACGATTCTACTTCTCAATTCATGGCGCGTTTTTTAAACAGGCTGCTCGCACGGGGAGATTCCTGACTGGTTGCGGCCGCTGTTCGGCAAAATGGGTCGACTTATTGCACTGATGTATCAAGAAAGCGGGTTAAACCGGTTCTTTGCGCTAACATTTTATGCGGTAGTATCTGGAGTAAGATGTAAACCAAGAGGTATTTGCGTTATATTGCATGATTGCGATTGACCAAGCTTGAGATACTAAAATGCTTTAATTGCTGGTTGGTTTAATTCCGGGTTTTTATTTCGGAGTTTATTTCGGAGTTCGCGATACTGGAACAGGACGCTTTTGCTGGATGTTAGGTTTGAGCCAGGCACTTTTTTTAGATGTAACCTTTTTTAGATGTAACTTTTTTGCAACGGAAATATTGTAAAGAAATTTTGTAAAAACACGAAGGTAGTAATTCAGCCGTTGTATGTTTACTAAAGCTTTATTACCAAGACCATAGTAATCGGAATACCAATGATACTAAATAAAATGAAGTCAAGTTTGACAAGGGTTACAGCTTCTGCCCGCTATGTTAGCCGAGTAACGGCAACACTGATGACTTTTGCACTGGCAACTGTGTTTTATACACCGCAATTGGCAGCCGAAGGTGCAAAAACCGATGATATGCCATTTCTGGACCTTATGGATACGTCCGGTGAATCAGCAGATTTCGAAGCCGCTTTCAACAACGGCAAATGGACACTGGTAAAAATATGGCAGGCTAATTGTCACGTTTGTGGTGAGCAGGCACCGGTAATTTCAGCGGCTCATGAAGAGCGAGACGATTTTACCGTTGTTGGTATTTCGGTTGATGGTCGCGGCAATCTGGCTGGTGCTAACCGGTTTATTGATCGACATGGTCCAACTTACCCTAACTTTGTAGGTGAACTCGCCATCGTGGCCGTTAACTACCAGTTACTGACTGAAGAAGCCTTCCGAGGCACTCCTTCCTATTTACTCTTCAATCCGAACAACAAGCTGATGGCGGCTCAGGCCGGTCTCATCAGTAAAGAAGCACTCTTCGGTTTTATCGATAAAAATTCTTAGACTCCGGTTTTTCCCTCCTTGGCCGTGCTGCATGAGCACGGCTGAATGGTACCGAGATTTGCGGCGCAGTAACCTGCTGCCAGTCGTAAAGTCATAGCTCTCGTGTATTTTTGAGCAGATGCAATATTTGCAAGACCTGACGAGCTACTTCAGAGTTGGCTGGTCGTTCTCAGCTATCCTCTTCTTATCCTTCTCTCGTTCCTTATAGCGCTAGCGCTTACTTGCTGTCTGTGGCAATCTGGTGCTATGGGGATTTCGATCAGGGATAGTGAGCAGGGGGACATGCCCGGTGTGCAGGCAATCTATGCGCTTGAGGTGTTGGAAGGAACAGCGTCGTTTGAGATTGACCCACCGAACCTGGAAGAGATGCTGCGACGCAGGCAGGTAGTGCTTGAAGCTGGTTTGCCCTATCTGGTGGCGACAGAGGGTAATGTTGTTGCCGGATATTGCTATGCATCGAATTACCGTAACCGTCCCGGCTATCGGTTTACGCTCGAGAATTCCGTTTATGTAGCCTCATGGGCCAGACGCCGCGGTGTAGGTTATTCATTGCTACAGGCACTGCTCGCGCGTTTGGAAGGAGGGCATTGGAAGCAGATGGTTGCCATAATTGGCGGTTCGGAACACCATGCGTCTATCCACCTTCATGAGCAAGCTGGTTTCGAACAGGTCGGTGTATTGAAATCCGTAGGCTACAAGTTTGACCAGTGGGTTGATACTGTGATCATGCAGCGAGCAATCAGTGGCTCGCCCACTGATTCATAAAACCCAGTGGCTCGTCCACTGATTCATAGGACCCAGTGGCTCGTTCGCCTATTGATAAGGTTCAGTGTTTCCACTATGTATTCATGAGGTTCAGCGGCTCGCCGGGCTGCGCGAATACGTTCAGGCAATTCGCTCGACTTTCTCAGGATGGTGGGCCGCCCAGTCTGCAAATCCACCATCAAGGCTATAGACCTCATCAAACCCTTGCTCGACAAGAAACGCTGCTGCTGACTGGCTCATATTGCCGTGATAACAACACACAACAATCGGCTCGTCGAATTCCCGCTCCTGAATGAAATCAGCAATTCCATTATTATCCAGATGGAGAGCCCCTGTGATATGGCCACCACGGTAGCTCTCAGGGTCGCGGATATCCACGATGACTGTCCGTTCATTAGCAAACAAAGCTGGCGCTGCTTCAATCGAAAGATGTTTAAAAGTTTCCATTTGTGTTTTCCGGGTCTTTTGACAGCCTGTTTGTCGATTGATCCATGTTATCAGGGAAGGTGGCTCTGCGTCAGGGCTCGCGATGTGGCAGCTGGCATACTGTTGCCATGTTAACGCTGGCTGAAATCCGCTCTGGTTTTGCTTATTGGCCGCGCTTGCATGATGTTGCTGAACATCAGGTTGATGGGTCACGCAAAGCTTTGCCAAGTGCACGCCTCAAACATAAGGAAGAGGATTTTTGTGTTGATGAGGTACTGCCGTCGTCGTTTGCCGCATCGGGTGAAGGCGAGCATTTCTGGGTTCAAATACAGAAACAGGGCCTGAATACACATGATGTCATCGATTCTCTGGCAAAAGCCGCGGGCTGCCGTGCGCGCGATATCGGTTACAGCGGGCTGAAGGACAAGCGTGCGGTAACAACCCAGTGGTTCAGCCTGCCCACGGCCAGCATGACCGATCGGCATCTTGCCCATAACATTGCCACAGAACTGCCGGCACGGCTTGCTGGCGATGCCATGTTTGCTGAAGGTTGTAAATTACTTGACCAGTTTTCACACACACGCAAACTTAAAACCGGTACGCACAGTGGGAATCGTTTCAGAATTGTCCTGCGCGATTGTGATTGCGAGCGTAAAGAGCAATTCGAGACGCGGCTAGCGCTGATTGCACAACAGGGTTTTCCAAATTATTTCGGACTGCAACGATTTGGCATCGAAGGCCGTAATCTCTTGGTATACCAGCGATTGGCCCAATCGAAACGCGAAAACAAAAAAAGGTCTCGTCAGAGTCGACAGGCTCAACGAGCCAGGTCTCTCGCTTTGTCTTCAGCTCGGAGCCTGATGTTCAATGCTGTACTGGCTTGCCGCTTGAAAGACAAAAGCTGTATGTGTTTGAGCACCGGCGAGCCATTGTTACTGGCCGACACGGGCAGCTTTTTTATCTGTGAAGAGCCTGATGCCGAATTGTTGCAGCGCCTGGCCAGACATGATGTGCTAACCACAGGGCCGTTGTGGGGGGCGGTCAAAAATCAGGATGCAGCTCTACAGGCCTGGCAACTGCGAGAAAATGCACAGTGGTTGGATTGGTCATTAAATAGTTTACCGGAGGATACCCGTTTGAGCCCGGCGTTGCTTCTGCAAAGCGGGCTGCAGCATCAACGCAGAAGCTTGTTAAGCATGCCGCGGCATTTGCGCTGGAAATGGCAAGATAACGCTACCTTAGAACTGGAATTTACCCTGCCTAAAGGTGTGTACGCGACGGCGCTACTTCGTGAACTTTGTGAAATCACCCCGTGAATTGTCCCACCGCGCGGGAATTTGCCGGTTGTTGTGAAATTGTGAAGCCTGTCAATCCTACAATTTCACAATAATCTAACGGTTTACTGTCACGACGGTGTTTAATACACTAAAATCTAATACACTAAAATCGGCTTTACAGTGATCTGCTGGACTACGATTTTACCTGTTAAGGTTTGCATTTTCTGGACGTCTTAAGCAACCAGATCTACCCTTAGTAAGCTGATCATAATAAAGCTGAAATCAACAAAATACTGACAAAAATTGTCGGAGTCTCAAATATGTTTAAATCGGATGTCGACAACCTGGCACACCATCATGGTGCTGTCAGAAACCACGGACCAGGCAATTCACATGGCAGTCTGTCTTCTTTGCAACGCTGCCTGCGAATCCCCGCCTTGTTGCTGGCGAGCACTCTTCTGGCCGGATGTGCCACCCTTTTTGACAGTCCCGACGATATTCCCTTTGAAGCTGAAGTGCCGCGGGCTACGACGCCTGTAGCAAGTGCGCCAACCGCTACAACTCCCAGTGCGGCCGATACCGAAGAATTTGCAAGTGACCTCAATCTGAATCTGGATGATCCCGAAGCTTATGTGCTGGGCAACGGTGACAGTATTTCAATCCTGGTGTTTGACGAGACTGATTTGACCATGGAAGCACAGATTGGTGACAGTGGGGAAATTAACTACTCGTATCTGGGTGCACTGAAAGTCTCAGGCAAAACCCCAGTCCAGCTGGAACGTGAAATCACATCCGCCCTTAAGGATGGCTATCTTGTCAATCCATCGGTCAATGTCACCATAAAACAGTATCGTCCGTTTTTTATCACTGGCGAAGTCAGAAACCCGGGGAGCTATTCCTTTCAACCCGGCCTGACGCTGGAAAAGGCGATCACCTTAGCCGGTGGTCTTACCGATCGGGCATCCAGTCGTCGCATGTTTGTTGTGCGCGCCGATGCAGAGGATCAGGACAACAAAAAACGCATCAAGATGTCGTCACAGGTTGGCCCTGGTGACGTGATTGAGATCAGCGAAGGTTTCTTCTAGCGGTTCTTACCAGCGCCAGCTAACGGTTTCTACTAATGACGGTTACTACTAACCCAGGCCGATTTTTTTAAGGTCTGGGTTGGGCGCGGCTTGCGCCCCAGCCCAAGAACCAATAACCCGATAATCACCCACCAGTCAGCACTGGCACCTCCACCTGACTTGAAGATCGGTTGATTGTCCTGAATAGCTCTTGCCAACTCTCCCGGGTTGTCCGGATCGAATGTCATTGCTGCGACTACTGCGGCCCTGGCATCGACCAACCCACTACCGCATGTGCTTGTTGTACACGGCAGATTGCCAGCTTCGAACCTCTGACCGTCCGCAGTCGGAAACGCCTTACTACTGTCTTTTAGCAGTGCCCTGATTTCCGCATTGGTTAGTGACGGATTGACACTCAACATCAGGGAAATCACCCCGGCCACGAGCGGTGATGCCACACTTGTACCGGTTGTGTAGCGGTGTGAGTCTGTGGGCAAAGGTTCGAGGAAACCGTCATTGGTTGCTATGAGTATGGGGCGGTTATCGCCACCCGGGCCTTCACCACCTGGTGCTGCAAGATCGGCATCTAGGCCATAGCTGCTGTAACTCGCGCGAAAACCCTGCGAATCAACAGCGGTTATACCCAGCACATTGTTACAGTGACTTGGTGAAGAAGGTTATTCGTCAAGATTGCGGCCCAGATTCCCGACTGCAGCCACAATCAAAGCACCCATGGCTACAGCATCATCGATGGCTTGTTGGTCGGAGGCCGTGCAGGCATCGTCTATTCCCAGACTCAAGTTGATGATCCGTGCCGGTGTAGGGTTGTCAGGTAGTGCCGGGTCATTGACCCCGGCTGCCCAGCGAATGGCATCAAGCAAATCTGAGCGTCGGCCCCCGCATTTACCAATCGCGCGAACCGGCAGAATTCGGGCTGACCAGTCAACACCTGTCATGCCAAAGCCATCATTGCCATTGGCTGCAATAAGTGATGCCATCGCAGTACCATGCCAGGTGCTCTCTTGCTGCGGGCATGTCAGATCCTCAGCTTGCATGGTGGCACTAAGCTGTGCATCAACACCGTCGCCGGGATCGCTGGCATCTGTATCGCGCCCGTCACCATCGTGGGCTTTTATAAAATTCAGCTCCTCGGGTACGCGTTGTCGCGTCCGAAATTCATTTATGCCTGATACGAAATCGTATCCGGGCAGTAATCTGCCTGTGAATTCCTGATTGTCAAAGCGTACACCCGTATCGACGATGCCAATTACCACGTCCGAAGATCCAATGGTGATGTCCCATGCTCCCGGCATATTAAGAGCGGCGGCCCCTGAGGTGGCATCCGCAAGGTTCCATTGCAGCTCATATAGCGGGTCATCCGGTATTGCGGCGATCGACACGACGGAATCGTTTTCCGCATAATCGACCAGATCACGACTCTGCCAGGTTCTGAACAGGTTTTGGGTAGCACTCGCTGAGGGTGAACCGTGTAATGCAGCAACCCATGCGCTGCCTGACATGCGTCTGATTGGTAATACCTCTATGTTGTGTGAAACCTGCAGAGCTTGCCAGTAATCCGGCTTGGCTGGATTGTGGCCGTTGGCGGGCTTCAGCAGGATCTGTTGTACCTGTGGTGGTATCTGGTGGCGGGTAGTTACGTAATCCTTGTCGCGCGATGTTGGGTTAATCGAAAGCAAGAATACTGGCAGGAACAGCAACGGCGTCAGGGTTGATTGCCTGAGGCCGCACAATGTCTGGCAAGCACGCGGCCAAGCGCTCGAATAGTAAGAGAGAAATGTCTGCAACACCTGTAGCGTGTTGCAAATTTCGTGTCAGACAATGACCTTTGACTGGTCTATCTGCTCACATAATCTGCATTTCCGAGCTTCTTCAGGGTGAGCTGAGTGTGGCTAATCTGGCTAATCTGGCGAGTTTGGTCAGCCTGGGCCGCATCGCGACCCTTCAGGTTTCATCAAGCCGCGGCATCAGCATAACCAGGTTGCAGGGCCGGGTGCGGTTATCAAGCTGCTCAACGATGAGCCTGTCCCAGGCCAATCGACAAGCGCCAGATGAACCGGGCAGCACAAAAATAAATGTCGAGTTAGCGACCCCGGCCAGAGTGCGTGATTGTAGTGTAGAGGATTTTATTTCCTCGAAAGACAGTGCCCTGAACATTTCCCCGAATCCTTCGATTTCCTTATCCAGTAGCGGCTTCACAGCTTCCGGTGTGCCATCCCGCCCGGTAATGCCGGTGCCTCCCGTGCTGATAATGGTATTGACAGCTGGGTCGCGTATCCAGCGGGACATGACTTCACGTATTTCGTACTTGTCATCGCGAACAATGGCTTTTTCATGGCATCGATGTCCCGTACTTTCAAGCCGCTCGCGAATCAGTTTGCCGGATACGTCCTCGTCTTCACCCCGGGTATCTGAAATGGTCAAAACCGCTATGTTAAGGGGAATAAATTCAGCTGCTTTGGGGTTATTCATTTGTGTGGAAGTCCTGACTTCGGCAACTTTCAATGATAACAGCTCTTCAGCCTCTGCTAGAATACGGTTCCAAAAATGGCAGGCGGCAGATGCCGGGCAAGCATGGCGGAACGATTACAGAAAATACTGGCAAATTCGGGTCTGGGCTCACGACGCCAGCTGGAAAGCCTGATTGCTGCTGGCGAAATCAACGTGAACCGCCAAACTGCCAAATTGGGCGATCGTGCGGAACTGAACGATGATCTGACGATTAGTGGCCGATTTTATCGAGTGGTTCGTGAAGATACCAGCTCCCGGGTTCTGGCCTATCACAAGCCGATTGGTGAAGTCACCAGCCGCGACGACCCGGAACACCGTAAAACAGTTTTTGACAAGCTGCCGAAACCCGCAATGGGGCGCTGGATCAGCGTCGGGCGACTGGATATCAACACCCTGGGGTTGCTCTTGCTGACTACGGATGGCGAGCTGGCTAATGCACTTATGCACCCGTCAAGCCAGGTGGAAAGGGAATATGCGGTGAGGGTTCATGGTCGGGTCAGCGATTCTCATCTTGAACAACTTCGTAACGGCGTTGAGCTGGAAGATGGGCCCGCCAAATTTGACAAAATACGAGAAGAGCGAAGCTCTGAGGATTCAGCCAATCGCTGGTTTCAGGTCGTATTGAAGGAAGGGCGAAACCGCGAAGTGCGGCGTTTGTGGGAATCCCAGGGCTTCGTTGTCAGTCGCCTTATCAGAGTGCGCTATGGGCCAATTATCCTGCCTAAATGGTTAAAGCGAGGGGCTCATAGTGAACTGCCAGTTGCCGATGTAAACTCGTTGATGGAGGCATGTTCCGTAAAACCTGCGGGTTCAGGAGGGCTTAGAGTAGTGCCTGTACACCCGCGCCACAAACGGCGGGCACGGCGACGTCGCTGATGGCCCATTGCAGCCCTGTCTTATCGCCAGGGACAGGTTGTTGACTGTGTTACCATTCGCAACTTGAGAGTAAGCAGTAGTTTTTTGCGAAGGCTATATGGCCGCGAAGAATGCAGATTACCTCAAACGCATTTTTCGTTGACAGCTACTACAGTAGCTATCCAGCATAGCTTTGCTATATGTAAGTACTTTGTATGACTGACAATCGTATGTACCGGGTTCGTTTCATCAGCCAGGACAAGATGTTTGAAATTTATGCCCGTGAGTGCTTTCAGGGCGATATGTACGGATTTGTGGTTTTGCGGGACTTGGTATTTGATACCAATACATCAATGGTTGTTGATCCTGCGGAAGAAAAGCTAAAATCCGAGTTCGATGGGGTGAAGCAAACTATCATCCCGATGCATTCAATAATAAGAATTGATGAGGTTGAGAAAAAGGGCACGCCCAAGGTTGCAGACCTTGACGGCAAAGTGGCCAAGTTTCCTTCTCCGATCTACACTCCCAATAGTGCGGAGTAGGTGCCATCAATCGAGTGATTGCTGGCAAGAGATCGGCAAAAGGTGCTTTAAAAGGAACCCATAAAAAAGGGAACCAATAAAAACAACAGGCTGGCTGATTTAGATAAGACCAGCTATAAGTTGTAGCTAAAAAATGTAGCTAAAAAAATGGGTAAGAAAATTCGGACCGGAAGAAATTCCGGGAAAGATAACCCGGGTAATTATGTTTGAAATCATTGTTGACTAACAAGTTACCTTCTACCAGCTCGCTTGTGACGAAGCAGGCAGGTCATTGCTCTATGTAGTGTAGGTTGCTCAAATCAACAAACAGTAACAAGCAGGGATTAGGGACTAACCTGTGAGTGTTGTGTGTCCCGGAGAGGTGTCCGAGTGGTCGAAGGAGCCAGCCTGGAAAGTTGGTATACGGTTCACACCGTATCGAGGGTTCGAATCCCTCTCTCTCCGCCAATTTATAAATGTATTTGGAATAGAGTAACGGTTCACACCCTTCGGTATGGGAGGGTTCGAATCCCTCTCTCTCCGCCAATACACGATGCGCAAGTAAATTGGGAACAGAGCAACGGTTCACACCCTCTCAATGGGAGGGTTCGAATCCCTCTCTCTCCGCCAATACAAAAAGCAAACGTGGAACAGCAGAGTTACGGTTCACACCCTCGCAATGGGAGGGTTCGAATCCCTCTCTCCCCGCCAATTCACATAATAAAAACCCCTGCCAATCGCAGGGGTTTTTTGTTTAAGCACTGTGTATAGTTTCTTCGAAAAACTAGTAAATCCTTACCCGCCGGAAGAGCCTGTTCAGCCGCCTTCGACGCTGTTCGGCTTCTGTTTACATTTCTGTCGATCATCCTGGAAATACTTGCTTGCCATGTCAGTGCTTTCCGCACTGATAGCCATTGTTGAGGTCTCGTTGTTTGCTTTTATGGGCAGCATAGTCGATTGGCTGGCTGTGACTGATCCGGAGACCCTGTTTTCGGAAAAGTCCGCTGCGCTGATCTTGATGGCTCTGGTACTGCTGGTGGTGTTCCCACTGCTGGCCATACTGCAGACGGTGCTGGTTCACCAGACCCTGCTCGGTAACCTGCCGATGGTGATTCGCTGGCAGGCACATCGCTATGTGTTGAAGCAAAGCCAGACATTTTTCAACAATGAATTTGCCGGCCGTATCGGTACCAAGGTAATGCAGACATCATTGGCGGTGCGTGAAACCGTGATGAAGCTGCTCGATATTCTGGTTTACATTGCTGTGTATTTTCTCAGTGTACTGGTATTGATGGCCGGTACTGATTGGCGTTTGATGCTGCCGTTTTTAGCATGGTTGATTTTTTACCTTGCGGTGTTGTTCTACTTTGTGCCGCGCCTTAGCGAAGTCTCAACCAAACAGGCGGATGCTCGTGCCTTGATGACTGGCCGTGTCATTGACAGTTACACCAATATAGCAACAGTAAAACTTTTTTCCCATGCCGGGCGTGAAGCGGATTATGCCAAAGCGGGTATGGATGGCTTTCTGACCACCGTTTATAAACAGATGCGTCTGTCATCCGGCTTCCAGATCTGTGTTGATGTCAGTGGCATGGTGTTGATGGCCGTGACCTTGTTGGTCGGGCTTTTATTGTGGAAGGAAAACGCCGTCGGTGCAGGTGCTGTTGCTGTTGCACTGGCCGTGATACTTCGTTTGCATGGTTTGTCGCATTGGATCATGTGGGAAGTGTCAGCGCTATTTGAGAACATTGGTATCGTGCGCGACGGTATCAACACGCTCGCCAGAGAGCGAGAAGTGGTGGACCGACCCGATGCTACAGAACTTGTAGTTAATGCAGGTGGCGTTGAGTTTAACGAAGTGTCATTTGATTACGTGCAGCAATTGCCAGTCATCAAAGACATGACACTGCAAATAGCGGCTGGTGAAAAGGTGGGCATAGTTGGCCGTTCGGGTGCCGGTAAAACAACACTGGTTAATTTGCTGCTGCGATTGTATGACCTCAATCAGGGAAGGATTGCCATTGACGGTACTGACATTGCAGCAGTAAGCCAGGATAGTTTGCGAGCCAACATCAGTGTTGTGACACAGGATACTTCTCTGTTGCATCGTAGTGTGTTTGACAATATTGCCTATGGCAGACGCGATGCCAATCACGAAGAAGTAGTTACAGCAGCACGCCGTGCAAACGCTGAGGATTTTATTCGTGACCTTGTTGATGTCAACGGGTATCGCGGCTTTGATGCCATGGTGGGGGAGCGTGGTGTAACCCTGTCTGGCGGGCAGCGTCAGCGTATTGCAATCGCCCGGGTTTTTTTGAAAGACGCACCAATTCTGATTCTGGATGAAGCAACGTCAGCCCTTGATTCTGAAGTGGAGGCGGCCATTCAGGAGAATCTGAATGCTCTGATGAAGGGCAAGACGGTGCTGGCCATCGCCCATCGATTGTCAACAATCTCGCAGATGGATCGGCTCATTGTCATGGAGAAGGGGCAGATTATTGAGAGCGGTTCCCATGACGAACTTATCGCCGGAAATGGCCTGTACTCAGACCTGTGGAAGCGACAATCTGGTGGTTTTCTGGAGTGATGGCAGTTCACTGATGCCTCTGGTTTCATAGGATCAACATCAGATTCAGTTGCTAGGTTGTTGAAAATAAATGGCCAAAAACTGGCTGACAACAATATGAAAAAAAGTTCTGGATTTTTTTGTTTTTTTTTTACACAGTATATCCCTCGTCTTTGGGGTGCGCACTGAGTGGCAATAATCTGTCAATGGCTGATCAGGAGTGCAAGGCGTAGCGACCGGGAACGCACCGGAAAAACAATAGCCTGGTAATACCGGGCATAAAAGACCAGAGCTACAAAAGAAGCAAAAGCGGTGAGCAAAATACGAAAGACTGCCCATAGGAAATTTGTGGTGGCTTCTTTGTTAGCTCCCAGCTCTGAAAATGGAGGGACGTTGTGCATATAAACTACGATATTAAAAAAAAAGTTGTTGTACATGGTAGCCGAGCCAAATGGCGTAAAGATCCTGGAGGCATGTCAGAGTCTCTGTACTTTGATCTGGTGAATGGTGATAAACCAGTGGCTACACAGTTGATGCGCTTATCGAAACGAGCATTGTTACCAGCTGAGGTGCTCAGCGGAGGCAAAGAAATGCTTGTCTTGGAGGGTGATTTCCAGGATGAAAGAGGCGACTATCCGGTCGGTTCATACATGCGCTTTCCACCGGGCAGCAAACAAGAGCCATATTCTGATCGTGGTGGATTGTTGTTTGTGAAAACATGGCAATTTTCACCGCGTGATCGAGCACAAGTAAACATCGATGCCTTTAGCCAGGCAAAGAAAACGCGCCGCTCCCGTCCTGGCGTTCTGGTACAACAGCTCTATGGCGACGAACGCGAAGATGTCAGGATTGAACATTGGGATGCTAATCACCATGTAGTGGTCAATCAGTGTAATGGGCTCGAAGTGTTAGTCCTGTCGGGCGATTTTTTCGAACCATCGACAGGTTATGAAAAATATTCATGGGTTCGCATGCCGCCCAATCAGCCATTAAAGGTTATTGTTGGTGACAAGGGTGCGAGAGTGTTGATAAAGGAAGGACACCTGGTTCACGCAGTTCCCGGCCGGCCGGCATACCAGGTTTCTACTTGAAAATAGAATTTCTTCTGAGTTACTTCTTCTGACTTTCTCTTGGTATGACATCAGGCTGCATTTTTGCAGCCTGACTGTCAGTCATCCTCAATAAATTCTGCAACTATTACCTGTTTATCACTGCTCATCGTTGAGTTTGGGATTCTACCGACGGTAAAAATTACAATCAGAGTTTTTTGCTATCCCGTCTGCTTGCCATTTCAGGGTATCGTAATAACATTCAGCTGGATGCCGTACTGAGCCAGCATTTCCACACCTGCCAATTCAATCTGACTTAGCTGTTCCGGGTTTACCATCCCTTGTTGAATGATCAGTTCGAAGCGCACGTTGTCTATCTGATTCCGGTTAATGGTTGTAGTCTGTACGCTATCTGAAGCAGTGATAAAGCCGTTTTCATTTAATGGTTGCAAGAATCGCTCGCTGATCATTGCTGCTTCTTGCATGAGGCGATTGTAAAGCGTTTGTGCACCAGTATCGCCACTGTAACTGTCCACACTCAGGTCTCGGCTTATCTGTACGACTGCAGTTCGATCTATGACAAAGTCAACAACCGGGAACCAATAAGCGGTGTGCAAGGCGTTAGTGTAGTTTTCATGTTGCCCGATGGCTTGCTCTATGGCACTGCCTCTTCCAATAGGGCTGGTTATGTCGAAAAAACTGGAGCAATCTTCTGGCTGAAGATCTATAAATAGAAAATCTTGGTCTAAAGAGCTGATTGTACTGCTGTTCCCCGGAGTAGAATCTGTTGATGGATTGGGCAATTGTGTGTTGCACTGTGATTCTGAGTCCGGTCCCATTTCGTCAAGAGTAGTTTCGTTTGTGACTATAGGTAAGGTATTGATTGCCTCGTCTATGTCGTTCCCTTCCGGGAGCGTGATAGGGTCAATCAGACAGTGTTGATCCAACAAACTTCTTGCAATGATGTCCAGTCGAACGAGTGTTACAGCTTCGTTTGCCATGGCCATTGGGTTGCGATCACTAAGCGTGAACACTGTGGGTCTGTAACCATCCATATGATTCTGCAAATTAATGGAATTGAATTTGTTGGATATGTTACTTACTGATTGAACGGAACCCGTATTGTCAAACCCTGATTTTTTTTCGGTTTTGATTGGAAATTGCTGCTTTTCGATTTTATTTTTGCGCTTATAACTTATCTGAACCTCACCAAATCTACTCGAATTGAGTACAGTAGGTCGACCCCAATTATCCCTGTGTTTGATAGTAATAGTTTCCTCAGATCTATCCATCGAAGGAGGGTCCGTATCTTTTGCTGTGTAGACTGAGAATCGAGTTGCCGGAGCATTGTTTTCAATGACCCAGTCAGCCAGAAAAATGCCACTTTTGATTGACTTTCTACCTGTATTCTCGTCTGCGAGAATGCTGACAGTTCTGGTGCATGTTTCGCATGGTTTTTTTTCTTGGGTTTCTCCCCGCTCTTTGAGTTCCATGGATTTGGACTCTTGATTAAAGTTATGTTTAGAGTCTGTGCGCTTTAGAAACCTGATAACTGTGTTAGTTTTATAGTTTGTCAGCTCCCTAAGGTGGCCTGATTCATAATAGGCGGCATCCAGAACGCGATGTTTTTTTTTGTCTGCTGCAACTGCCGATATTCCAGTGAGTGTTGCTCTTTCAGGTGGCATTGAGTCTTCATACTGGTAATTCCTGATAGTCTCGCAATTAGTGCAAAGCGGTAAATCATTCTTGTTTTTAGTGTCTAGATTAAATTGGCTTGACTTTGATTTTATTGTTACGGCTGTAAGCTTGTTTTTGTTGTAAGAATAGTAAGCTGTATGGCCATCTGAAAATTCAACCTCTGTAATCTGAAGGCCATTACCCTCATAATAGAAATTGATTGATTTGCCATTTTTGTATCGGACTTCTGCAAGTTGATTGTTGCGATAATGCAGTGTGTACGGCTGCCCGTTAATGGGGTTGACGCGTACAGGAAATTGTCCTTTAAATTCGATGAGTCCAAATTTTGGGCTATTCCATTGCAGGAATGGTTCTTTTATTTCAATTTTTCCGTATTGCAAATTCTCTGCGCTAAAGACCTTCTCTGACTTTTCGAAGCGAACAAGTCGGCCCTCAGGAGTCAAGATAGTTAACTGGAATTTGTTAACAGAATAAATCCTGCTATGAAAGTTACTCATCCACCCAGAGCCAAAACCCAGGTTTTGTATTGAAAGGAAGCCGTTAAAGTGCCGGGAAAAGTCTTGGTTTGTGGTTTCTTCTTCAGTGGAATAATCGTCGTATTCACTGATGATTAGATGCCTTTTTTGGTAGTTGACACTAATCTCGGGCAGCCTTTTGACCGTGCTACTTGATCTGAAAGCTGCAATCTGTTGGGGCTGATAAGTGCTGGACTGAGATGGAATGCAATTTGAAATTGTATTTGTTAATCCACACTCAATAGCTTTGAAATCAGCCTGAGTATTATGGGTAAAAGCTGTTGAGTCCATAAGTGGTGACAGAGGTCTCGGTGCACTGTTTGCCACTAAAGGAAAGAAACAGGATATACAACAAAAGACTCGTGCAATTTTGTACTTGCTCATAATCAATCGGCCTCCTTGCCATTTTGATTTATGAAAAATGTTATCAGATTTACCGTTACACAGATATTTCAATAGAATCAGAATTATCTGATATGTTTGGTGACATATGGCGGCTATGCTGAATATCGGTTAATAAATATTTTTGCAGTGTATACGCAATACAGACTGATTATTTTGCTGAACTTGTGCTCAGGGCAAAGTTGGTTATTGGTGTTTAACGAGGGTTTAACGAGGGTTTGACGAGGGTACAACGAGGTTCTTAACCAGAGTCTAAAAACGGTATACAGTAAAAAAATTCTTGACCCTTCGTGAATGCCAGAGTATCTTTCTCAAACTGTTGCTATGACAAGGATTGTCAGCATGTGTATAAATTCATCCGTAGATGATGCTCCGGTAGAATCCGTTTCTTCGAATCATCTATCCAGTCACCCGTTCATCTTTTGCAGTCTCCGTGCTGTAGGCATTCACCTTTTTGAGCTCGACGCTGGTACCCAGTATGCGCATGGGCCCGGCGCGGACCGACTACACGATTGTGGTCCACATATGTCGGCAACGGTCAAAAAGATTTCCTTTTCAGTTCCGGTCCGTTCAGGAAGAACAACCCAAAATGTTGTTGATTGGCCATATCTCGGGCACCGAACCTGTGTGCGTTCAAACAACAATAGGTTGCTTGGACAGCTGCGTCGTATCGCTGATTCCATACTAATATGCCAATGGAATCAGCGATATAGTGTTTTAGTCATTCTTCTGCCAGCACGATTTTCAGCTATGGCGTGTATGCTTTTCCAGCTGATAGTGCTCTTGGTTCTCTCCATAACCCGCTTGGTAATCAAATTTGTTGTCAGTCGTATTTTTGTGAGCTGGTTGACATTCACTCCTTTTATTTTCCGCGTCCCCCTTGTGTTGAGTTTTTGTCGCGAGTTAGCGTCGACAAAAGCCAAGATTCAAACCTGATCACTCAGAAAAAAATCTTGGTAAGAAGAAACAACAGGGGAGAAGCAGTCCTTCTTTGTTGTGAAATGGCGGAATATCCACGGTTATGTCCGTCTCTGTTGTTTTAAATACAGACTGTATGGCGTGACAACTATTGGAAATTAAATTGTCAGTTTGTCACAAAGACTAGATCCATGGTTCATACGTTGCGTTAGGCAACATCTGCCATGAATAGGAGACATCAATGAGAACTTTAAATAAATCGGCCAAGCCCGGACGAATGTCGAATAACAATCGTCGGATAAAGGGTCAGGGTATGACCGAATACATAATTATCGTAGCGCTGATTGCGCTTGCATCTATCGTCACAGTGAATTTGTTTGGTAATGCTGTCAGGGGTGCATTCGGAGGAATGGCTAGTGTTCTTGGTGGTGGAACGTCTGCGGCGGGTGCAACAGCTGCAACTACTGCCTCTACAGCGATTATGACAGAAGCTGGCGAAACCCGTGATCTGGCTGGCTACGAGTGATTATCAGGTAAATGTCAGGCAATACAACCGGGGGATCCTATCCTGGTTGTATTTTTGACCTTTTTAATTTCAAGCAGATATAGAGCCTATTGATTGGAAATCATTGTGAATGTTGTTTCAAAAAGCATAGCAAATGTTGAAGGTGCCACTCTAATCACTGATGGTCCAACCGCCAGTGATTCTCGCCAAAGGCTATTGTGGCAATCCGCGTTTCAACAAAAACAAAAAGGCCAGATTCTTCCACTGGGTCTGGTTTTATTGGCTTTTGCCATTTTTATGTCGATGACTCTGTTCAATACTGGGCAAGTATCTGCGGAAAAGATGCGGGTAACTAATGCTGCGGATTCAGCGGCTTACAGTGGATTGTTATGGCAAGCACGGGCTCTGAATTTCCAGGCCTATACGAACCGGGCCATGGTTGCAAACCAGGTATCTATTGCACAAGCTGTCAGCCTTCGATCATGGGCACAGTACGGTCGTATCAGTGCTAATAATGTCAATACTGTACTGGGTAGCTTGCCATTTGTGGGTGCGGTCACCAATGCCTTTCGAGTGGCTATCGATACAGCTGCTACCGTGATAGAGCCGGTGGCGGAAGCATTGCTTTTTACTGCAGATACGGTTAATCAGGCACTGAGTGTCAGTCAGGAAATCATGTATGTGGCAGGTGCGGCGGCAACACCTGAGGTAGTACGAAATGTTGCGAAAGCGAATAACCCGAATTTTGAAGTTGCATCGGCATTTTCGCTAACTGGGATGGCAGAAAACGCGAATGACTGGGCCGGTTTTACTGATTCTTATGGAGCGGATAGCCAGGCGATGCTATCACGTGCTGAAATTATCAATAACTCGCGTGACAGATTTTCCAGGAACCGGGACTGGGAGCTCTTTCCATTCTGGTTTTTTTCAACTCCTTTAACCAGACACAATGTCGTCAGAGAAGGGGAAACCCGTCTGATTTATGTAGAGCCGAACGAAACACAGCTAGACAATGGTCAAACGGAAACGACACCAGGATACTGGGAGTGGAAAGCCAAGGACTCGGTATCCCTGCAAACGCGAATCTGGAGAATTCTGGGAACAAGAAGAATAGAGGTTCCTATCGGTTGGGCACAGGCTCACGCAAACGATAAACCCGGATCGAATGGCTCAATTGAACCCTGCGATCCGGTTGAGGGCTTTGCGGGTTTGATTGATGATGGTTGCCCGAGATGGCTGGGAATGAACAGATCTGCTGAACGGCTTGCATCCAGTGGCGTACCAGGTCTTTCAGGGATACAGAGTCAGGTTGATATGTCTCATCTGTTTGGCGGACTTAGAGATTTTCGTGACCTCACCGGTTTTCCAAATCAGGAAAGGGATCCGAGGCTGGAGCTGAGGGTTGAGGTTTATACAGATACCAACACCATAAATACGACATCAAGTGGTGCTTTTGCAACGTCTGAACTATTTGATGCCCAACTCAACACCGCCAATCAAGAGATTGCCGCAATTGCAAAGAGCGAGTTGTATTTTCACCGTCCTGAAATGAGACATCTGGGTGGGTACACAGAGTACGCCAATGGTTATAACCCCTTCTGGGATGTTCGGCTGATGGCTCTTGACACCAGTGAGCGATTAGCAGCAATTATTTTGAGAGCCGATGGCCTGTTGACGCCTGAATCCGGTGCAAGTGTACCCACTGGTGTAACTGATGGCTCGGTAATCGAAAATGGATTAACCACTGAACTAATCGCAACTGCATCGCAAGGCGAGGCTAACGGTGGCTTGCCTGATTATGAAGATTTCCTGAGTGGCTTGAATTCCGAGCTTGTACCGGATCTTGGTACAGGTGATTTCAGTGTCGGTGTTTCTGGTCATTTTATCACTGCAGCACTGTCTCAACCGGCAACTGTATCGGCTGTTGAATCCTGGATAAGCAATGATTTTGAGCTGGATGCCAGCCTGCTCGGTGATGCTGCGGTTCTACTCCCTATGTTTGATACAGATGCTCTGGCTACAGAGCTTAGTGACCGGTTCAGGGATGAGGTTGAAGATATTGTTGAGGAAGTTGCAGGGCAATTGTTGAGTAATGCGCTAAGCAGTTTTGGTTCTTCTTCCATTGGAGGAAATCTGCAAAATGCATTTACCACGCTGCAAAGTGAAGCCAATGTAGTGCTGGACGGTTTAGCGGTAATTGAAAACGATCTTGATAGTGCCATTAGTACTCTTAATCTGGAAACCCAGGAGCATCGCAATGAACTTGAGCGAATCAGAACCAATGTGGCTGAACAGTTCGCAACGGCAGTAGATGAAGTCGAAATCGCTATTGGAGATGAATTATCAGAGTTACAGGCTGATGCCGATTTTCTCACGGATCTGATTGACCCTGAATTTGCAGGACTTGATGTTTTGGAAATAGAGCTGATTCCTGAAAATCTGCGTTTACAGATTGATGAATTGGGTATAGATATCACGCAGGAATTGCCGGAGCAGGCAATACAGATACTGCAAAGTGAGATTGATGATCTGGTCGCTGAGCAGGCCGATGTTGCCGGTTCAGAGTTGCAGCGCCAGGCAGAAAGGTTAGTTGAGATCATCGACAATGAAACTGATTTATTCTCAGTGCAGGTTGATACGGCAATGCAGGTTATAGAGTTAATGGAAGAATCTGAGGACCCGATTGATCCACTTAGTGTCACGGATGAGGAGGAGCTCTAATTATATGAAATTAGTTACAATAATTTCCTGTTCATTATCTCTTGCTCAGATTGGTTCGTCCTCAAGCCGACAAAATGGGTCAGCGCTTACCGAATTAATTGTGCTCAGTATCGTGATGATTCCGTTGATGTTCATGGTGCCGATGCTGGGAAAATTAGTGGATTTACGTCATACCGCTATTTCTGCCAGCCGCTATGTGGCCTGGGAGGAAGCCATGGGTTCTGCGGCAAATGATAGTTCCAGATCTGCACCGATGGTGGGTAGCCGCTTCTTTGCTTCACCAGATTCAGCCATCGTATCGCAACACAGTGGCGGTGCTGGTGCACCAGGAAATGGTGAAAATCCTCTTTGGGGAGAAGTTAACGTTAATCAACAGGAAACAAATAACGAAAACTCATCTTTCTGGAGTGTGTTTAATTTTCAGGACACTGTGCAAAGTAATGCTCAGTCTCTTGCAGCTTCGGTAAGCGATGAGTCAATAGGTGGTGTAGCAGGTACTGTTTCAGAGTCCATCGATACTATGGCATCGGTACTCGGATTTGCTGATGGCGTTAGATGGGACTTACAAGGGGGGGACTATGCAAGGGGTGAAATTTCGATAGAGGCAAAAGTTGGCAATCTGTTGGGTCCTGTTAACGGGCTCTGTGGTGAATCGACTGGCAGTACAGGTACGCCAAATCAAAGTACCACGGAATCTTCAATCTGTTTCACCGAGTCTACTGCCATTCTTTCTGACACATGGAGCGTGCCCGAGACTGAGAATGTAGAAGAAGCGGTTGAATCCCACACAAGAT
Source organism: uncultured Granulosicoccaceae bacterium (assembly GCA_938005265.1). GTDB lineage: Bacteria > Pseudomonadota > Gammaproteobacteria > Granulosicoccales > Granulosicoccaceae > CALFCE01. Next base: position 42,111 of record CALLOA010000113.1, on the reverse strand, counting down.
CATTTGTTCCAGGGGTCGTACTGGAGCCTGTAGGAAGATTTCTCTCACATTTGGGGAATCTACCGGTTGTCGAAGAGCTTGAGGATTTGGAACATGCCTTTGGTTATGTTGATGCCAGCCAACTGCCGGATGGGCGCAGCCTGGGAAATTATCCGGAGTGAATCATGTTTTTTACTAAATTAAGCTCATCAGTCTTCCGGATTGCCTTGCTATGGCTCCTGCCGTTTTTACAGAGTCATGCCGTGCTCGAGGAACTCAAATTACCTCCTGAAAGTGAGATACGTTGGGTCGGCCGTGATCTTGTACAAAATTCAAGAGATATGCAGATAGCCGTTCTTGAAAGCAAGCTCACCACCCAAGCAGTTGTCGCTTTCTATCAAGAACTCTGGGAAAGCCATGCTCAGGACGGTAGCCCGGGCAGTATTGTTGATCAGTTGCGTGAATGGAGCATCGTCAGCACCGTTATAGATAATTCATTGGTCGTAGTACAACAAAAACCTGATATTGGCAGGAATCAATCTACGGGTTTTATTTCATGGATGAGTCTGGATGGTAATGGACCGTCATTTAGCGATGGATTGCCTGAGCCAGCCGGGAGTACCCTGATTTCGCATACCCGAAGCACTGATTTTAATCAGACAGTCAACAATCTAGGGGAGCATTCGGCTAGTGCGACTGGCACAACCACAATGCTGATGAATGAGAATTCTGTTGCATCAAACTTTGAATTTTATCGCTCCGTTATGCAGGAGCGTGGATGGAGACTGGTCACTGAACAATTCGATCATACAAAGGCTGCTCTGATATTCAGTAAAACTGGTAGCACTAGTGAAATCGCGTTTAGTGAATATTCCGATGAACAATCCGTTAAAACCCTGATTGTTACAAATCAGGTTGGAAAAGGTGATTTTGAATGAAAAGTATAATTTCGGGTTTCATACAGAAAAAAATGTTCATGCAAAACATATCCAGTGATGTTTGCAATGCTAGGTTTCAAAGCCTGTCGGTTCAAAAAAGTCGCGCAATTTTGGTTAAGTTCTGTAGTCCTGTGTTAACCAGACAAATGGGGTTTGGATATGTCGAATATATGGTCAGTACTCTGGCCGTACTCTTCATGTTGTTTGCGCCCCTTCCTGGGCAGGGAGGGGAAACAGTTGTAGATGTTGTTATGAGTGCTATCCGTGCTTTTGGTCAGAACAGCAGTTTGTTGCTTTCCTTACCGTGACTTAGAACCATGAGCTTTAGTCTGAAAAAGAAGTGAGCCAATATTTATTGGTCTCTTAACAAGAATAATCTGTTTCCCGAGGTTTCATTGATATGTTACTAAAAAAGAGCTCAACTTTGTTTAAACGTAGTCCTGCGGGGAGCAATATGGAACGACCTGTGGCAACAGATCATGATAGTTCTGAAAGTTTGCAGCAAACACGTGGAGCACCTAAAAGATTCAGAATTCCAAAGCCAAACGCAGGTTTCGTTGTTTTTTCATTATCTTTGCTTGCAGGGCTATTTGCCATGTACTACTCACAAAACTACATTGAAGGTAAGGTTGACTATTACAAAGGCCAGTTAGAGAAAACCGAAACTATGGTTGAAGTAGTAGTGCCCGGGCGTAGGTTGATCGCAGGGCAAACGCTGCGTAAACAGGATCTGTTGGTCAGAAAAATACCTGAGAGCTATGTTGACAATAATGTATTGATGACGTCCAACTATTCCTCGGCATTAGGGCAGCAGCTCGCATTTGATGTGGAGAAAGGCAAACAATTGCTCTGGGCACATCTTGAAGGAGGTCGGTCACCAACTTTTTCGGGACTGGTTCCAGAGGGTGCAAGGGCCCTCACTGTTCGTGTCGATGAAATCAACTCGATATCTGGATTTTTACAACCTAAAGATCGTATTGATTTACTAATGACCTATGGCTCTGGCAAACAGGAAGCAGTCTTTCCACTGATTCAGACATTAGAAGTGATTGCCACAGGGCTTCAGACTAAAGTAGATAAAAACAGCGTGGGAGGTAAACGCACGTTTTCAACGATTACGGTTAACGTAACTCCAGATGATGCACAGAAAATAACATTGGCACAAAAAATTGGCAAACTGACTGCTGTGTTACGCAACCCGGATGATTCGAATCCATTGTCTAGTGCTCCCATGACAACTTCCCGGTTACTGAATAAGCCTAGAAAAATCACTCCAAAGATCGTGCGAACTCAACCCAAAAAGCCAGCGATCCAATACATCATAGGTGGAGCTTAAGATCATGGCGGAGCACCAAAAAACAGATCCGGTAATGCCATTAACATTGCTGGTTTGCATCATACTTGTCTGTTTTGGCTTTGTTGCCGGGATGTCCGAGGCCCTGGCACAGAATCCGAGTATTGCTGCACTCACCAGGCAGCAACCAGTGGTTCAGGTTAACCGGCTTAATTCCTCGCTGGAGTCACGTAGAGCAGAGCAGCAACGTTGGGTTAACAGGACGTCACATGCTATTAGTGGGGGGCGAATTGATAGTGTATTAGAAGGTTCATTAAACTCTCAAGGTGGGTTTGGTGATCGAATGTATATCATTCAACCTCATGATCAACCTGCATTATTGGCGTTGGAGACAACAGGGAGCTCCGCCAATTGGCCTGATATAGCAAATTACAACAATCTAGATGAGTCAAGAGGCCTTGAAGCTGGTCAACTTTTATACATTCCGCAGCATCTAATTAACTCAAATCCAACTGCTGTTAGCACCAACCGTGCTGCCTCTTCATCGCAACCACTAATATATCAACAAGATGATGATCTTATCAACAATCCAGTCAATACGATAAGTCCTGAAAGAGCAATAACGAAGGCTGCTTTACCAGGTCTGTCTTCCAATCCTGGCAGTGTAAATAATACCCGGAATAGCGATGCCGAACTACTGGCTATGGCTATAGACCAGCAACAAGGTGTTCTCGCCCCAGAAAGTAGTATGACTGTCAGTTCCGGGGCTATCATGACTGCACTACTAAGCGAAAACCCTGAGGGAGGTGTAGATTCTGAAGTAAATCCGCTTGTTGACATTACGGCTGACACCGCAAGTCGAAAAGTAGATATGTTTGCTGGAGAGGCCAGAGTATTAGGCAGGGTGGCGGTAGATAAGGTAGCTGTGGGGAATGGTTCAATAATACGAGCAGAGGTTTTAGATAATGGTGAATTGCTTGTTATTGCCCAGACTGAGGGTAGTAGCTCGCTTCATCTATGGCACAAAGACGACAGTCACTCCAGCTTTAATATAAGGGTGAGTGCGTCTGATCCGGAGATTCGTGTGCGATTGGATAAAACAATCCGTATGCGCGTAAAAATGATCGAATTCCGCAAAAGCGCACTAGAGCGTATGGGTATTGATTGGGGAGATAGTATTGATGGCCCGTTGTTTGCCACTGTAGGTGACGCCGCAACAAATTCACTTTTTCGTCCTTCCCAGCAAGAATCACTAGGCGATAGTTCGCCACTGCCACTAGCTATAAAACCGTTTTCATCCTACTTCGGTATTGCTACACAGCTTTCTTCACGCATTAACTTGTTGGTTAACAAAGGGGATGCGGAAATGTTGGCTGAACCTGTATTGAGCTGCAGCAATGGTGGTACAGCACGATTTCTTGCAGGTGGTGAGGTGCCATTCCCAACCGTGGGAAGTAATGGTCAAACTACTATTAACTTCAGGGAATATGGAATTCGCCTTGAAATTTCACCCAGAGTTGATGAGTTTAATAATATCCAGGCCGATATCATGACTGAAGTAAGTTCTATTGATTCTTCGGTTTCTGTTATGGGTGCGCCCGGATTATTAACCCGAAGAACGCAGACACAAGTAAGTACTAGCGCCGGAAGTACCATCGTGATTGCAGGTTTGATGCAGCTTGAACAGGGTAGGGATAAGGACAGCTTGCCCGGTCTGGGCAGGCTCCCGGTTCTTGGAAAGCTATTTAGTTCAGATAGCAGTAACAGAACGGTATCCGAACTTGTCATATTTATTACTCCTGAGGTTGTAGAACCCGGTAATCGAGGGATATCGTCAGCAGAAGATGAAACACATCAATATGTTTTGAACGAGCTTCAAAAAGCAAGGCAGCAACTTAAGCAGTTCAGGGGGCAATAGACGTGTTTGAATTTCATTATCAGGAAGGAAGCACGCGGCGAAAATTGCATAAAGCGCAGGGTGATTTCTGTACAGTAGGTAGTGCGCGGGATAATGATTTTATTGTAAATCATAGAGCAGTATCTAAACGGCATGCTGAACTACGGGTGCAAGATGGATTTGTTCATATTTTCGATCTTGGCAGTGCGTCTGGTACCTGGGTTAATCGTGAACGTGTACGTGAGTTCGGGCCATTAACCGACCTTGACGAAATCGTGATTGGCCAAACACATTTCTGGATTCGACGTGTTGTCAGTCATGCGAGTACATCGCCCGCTGCAAATTCCGGGCATCATACAAACGGGCTTCATACAAATTTACTGAAAAACGGCAATAATATTCAGCAAGGCGAACAGGTTGGTTCAATTTCTGGTGTTTCTTCCCCGGTAGAGGGAGTCCAGCTTAACCCTGTCATGGTAAATACTCAGTCTGAAAAATCTTCCGACGCTGGTGATCAGATGCTTGATCAAACGCAGGTGAGCGATGTAGAGCTTCAATATTGGGGCGGCATTATCCATGAACAATTGATCAGTGAAATGGATTTGCGCCGTAAAGATGTTGGTCGAATGAGTGATCAGCAGTTGCGAGATGAAGTAACCATTCTGATTGAACGTGTTCTAAAGAACATGGAATCACAGCTGCCAGCTTCCCTTCCCATCGACGTACTTAAAACAAATGTACTTAATGAAGCTGTGGGTCTTGGGCCTTTAGAGAAATTTCTGGAAGATGAGAGTATCACAGAAATAATGGTTAACAATTACCAACAGGTGTTTCTCGAGCGCAATGGAAAATTGGAGCAATCTCAATGGAATTTCAGTAGTAACCAAGCTGTCTATTCTGTTATCGAACGAATCATAACTCCGATTGGAAGACGCATTGATGAAGGCAGTCCGATTGTCGATGCAAGATTAAAAGACGGTTCGCGTGTTAACGCTATTATCCCACCACTGGCACTTAAAGGCCCGAGCCTTACCATCCGGAAGTTTCCAAAACACAGACTTTCGTTTGATGATCTGGTTGCTGGTGGGTCTGTTAGTCCTGAGATGGTTGATTTTTTACGCATATGTGTAGAACAACATAAAAACATAATTGTTTCGGGTGGTACAGGCTCGGGTAAAACAACTTTACTCAACGTTTTATCAAACTTTATCCCTGTACACGAAAGAATAGTCACGATTGAGGATGCAGCTGAACTGAAATTGGTTCAACCTAATCTTGTCTCACTAGAATCAAGGCCGGCAAATATTGAAGGGCGTGGTGGTATTGCCATTCGAGAGCTGGTCAAAAACGCATTGAGAATGCGACCGGACAGAATAGTAGTCGGTGAGTGTAGAGGGGGCGAAGCCATAGATATGTTACAAGCTATGAATACAGGACACGATGGTTCACTTACAACCATTCACGCAAACAACCCAAGAGACGTTGTCTCAAGACTTGAAGTGCTTGTGTTGATGGCAGGGATGGATTTACCAGTAACTGCCATTCGAGAGCAGGTGGCCTCAGCAGTCGATATCATAATCCAACAGACACGATTTCCTTGTGGTACCCGTAAGATTACAAAAGTAACAGAAGTCGTAGGTGTAGAAAGTGGGACGGTGCAGTTACAGGACATTTTCAAATATGACCAAACAGGTCTGGATCAGGATAGACGGGTTGTGGGTAAATTTATGGCAACAGGGTTTATCCCGAGTTTCTACGAACGTTTGGTTGACATTGGAAATGATATGGATATGGATTTGTTTTCCGGGCAAAAAACTGCGGATAGAAACGCTATGGCTGCAGGATGACAGCATTCTTTAGCGAAATTGGTAGGAATAGCAGTGATTTTAGACACAATAGAAAGAGATAATTCGTAGCAGATATGATGACGAACACGTTTGCAATGCTTCCCATCATGTTACTGGTTCTGTTTGCCACTACAGCAATTATATGGGTCCTGGTCAATAGAGGAATGGTGTACTGGGGGCGTTTTGAAACAGTATTTACCAGAAACACTGGTGATGTATTGCAAAGTCTTTTCGTATTTACAGATGCTCGAATGATACTGTATGCGTATGTTGCAGCCGTCGTTTTGATTCCAATTGCGTTGTTAATAATTCTGGGCTCAATCTTTCTATTTTGTCTGTCTGTGGTAATTCTTGTTTTTCTCCCACGAAAAGTAATCCAGTTTCTACAGAACAGGCGTAATCGCGAAATAACTGAAGTGCTCCCGGATGTGCTCGACCAAATTTCGGGTTCCATGCTGGCAGGTTCTACTTTTGTCAATGCTGTCCAAACCATGTCAGATGAAAACAGCGGCGCAATAAAACAGGAATTTTCATTAATGTTACGCGAAGTAAGAATGGGTACCAGCCTGGAGGATGCTCTGGATAATCTTGCGGAGCGCGTGAAAAGTGAAGATATGGATATGGTGGTTAGTGCAGCAATGATAGCTCGTGAAGTTGGTGGCAATCTGGCAGAAACACTTTCACGACTGTCTGTTTCACTACGACGAAAGAACGAAATGGAAAAGAAGATCAAGTCATTAACAGCTCAGGGGGTAATGCAAGGCTGGGTTGTTAGTTTGCTGCCTTTTGCGATTCTCGGAGCGTTGGTTTTTATTGAGCCAGAAGCTGTTGAGAAGCTGTTCAGCAGCATACTCGGTTGGGCCTTTCTATTCGTAATTATCGTTCTTGAATTGATTGGTGGTCTGTTTATTCGAAAGATCGTCAGGATTGATGTGTAATTATGTTGACCCTGACAAGTATTCTTTTTGGGTTTTTAGTAAGCGGCCTTTCATGGAATTTATACCGTGTCTTCAGTACTGTTCCCTCGCAGGATAGATCATTACTTGATAAGCCTCCACTAGGATATCAGCTTATATGGCCTTTAGTGACCAGTTATTGTTTTTATTTTGGATCTTATACCAGCCAGAGTTTTCATATAAGTGCTGATTTAAGGTTGAAGCGCGGGGGTATGCAATACGCTATAAGCTCCCAACAGTTTTTTGCAGCAAAAATAATTAGTTGTGTAGTAACACTTCTACTCGGGTTATGGGCGCTTTATCTGCTTGCACCCAGCATAGCTGCTGCTGCTGTGCTTTTAGCCTATGGCGGGTACTTGTACCCTGATTTATGGCTCCGCGAAGTAACTAAGCAAAGACAAAAGAAAATTGTGCGGGCGTTGCCGGGTTATCTTGACATAATCATTCTTTCTATCGAAGCCGGTACCAATCTGACTGGTGGAATTACTCATGCGGTTCAGAAATCTCCGGAATCACCTTTACGGATGGAACTAAGTCGTGTGTTACGAGATATCAGATCCGGCAAAAAACGCGCAGAAAGTTTAAGAGAAATGACAGAACGTGTTGGTGTGCGATCGTTAACAAACGTGGTTAATAGCATGATCCAGTCAGAACATAGCGGTTCCAGTTTAGGAACAGTACTACGTGCTCAGTCCGATCAACTACGTTCCAACCGATTTTTACAGGCGGAAAAATTAGCAATGGAAGCGCCAGTCAAGTTGTTAGGGCCGCTTGTGATGTTTATATTCCCGACCGTTTTTATCGTTTTAGGGTATGTGATACTCAGTAAAGCCATACAGGCAAATGTAATTAAATGGGGACCTTTGTTATGGGCGTATTCATGGCCGGGCTAACTACACGCTTGGATAACACAAATAGTTTAATTGATCATGGAGCCATTGCCGTAATTATATTCAGTTCATTTGTTCTAACTGGGTGTAATAGTGAAACAATCGTAACACCGGATAGTCAGTTGAGAATATCACCTGACGCTACTTCATTTGATATTGTTGAGTTTAGAGATCCTGCCGGTAACTGTGTTTTTAGTACTGATTTTTATCAGGATGTACCTGTAAGTATTGTATTGGTGGATAGTCTGAACAGATCTTTGGGTAATACTCCTGTAACAGTTTATGCTGACTTTACAGGAAACACATTTTCGGGCCCGGAAGCATTGCAGATTTTTATCGACAACAATGGCAACGCTGTTGTGGACAACATAGATGAATTGGTCAGTGGGGTAGGAGATGATGCTGTTAGCATCCGAACTGATGATGATTTTGGCAGAGTAGATCTTCTAGTAAGAGTAAATTTATCCTGTTCGTATCGCGGAAACCTGTATGCATTTGCAGGTCCCGCTGCTGCTTCCGTTTCTTTTAGTGTCAATGATATTTCGGAACCACCTGAAGAAGACGTTCAGTTATCTGAGGAACTAACAGATTTGATGGAAACTACGTTGTAGTTTGTTACACGGACTATCAGCCTACCAGTAAGCCTTCCCGGTTAACGTTGTACCGATATTGTTCCTAGCTGGAAAGTGGACAATATATATGGTTAATGTGGTAACTATGATTAATATTAGAACAAAACATAAAAAAATATTCAGTGCATCAATCGCCAATACGTTCTGGAAAAGATTGGTTGGTTTGCTAGGTCAAAAAGCTCTTCCTGAACATACCGGGCTTATTCTGGAAAGATGTAATTGTGTTCATACAATTGGAATGAAGTTCCCGATTGACGTCATTTTTTTAAATGAGGAAAGATCTGTATTGTCAATAACAACCAATCTGAAGCCCTGCAGGATTGCACGCTGTCGGGGCGCTACGACGGTATTGGAGTGTAATTCGGGAGAAGCCGAAATACATGATATAGAACTGGGTCAGAAACTGTATTGGAAGTAACCTCCACTGATAAGCGTAAAATATTGGTGAGAAATCAGAAGGACTAAAAACGTAATAGTCGTATGGGGCCTACAGGGATAGCTTGAGCATTCTAAAAATTGACAAAACCTGGATTCCGCAGCAGGTTGTAAGGACAGAGATTATTATGATTAACTCAGATAGCAGGTTGCATGTAGAGAATAGTGGGTTGAGCGAAATGAGAATTAGTTTAAAAAGCTGTTGGCAATTATCCAAACAGGAAGCCATTTTCTTTACAAGAAAATCAAATCCCAAAAAGCAAAATGGAGCTTCAATTGTTGAATTTTTCATTGTCACTCCTCTATTGTTGTTAATAGGGCTCGGAATAATCCAGATAGGATTGTTGTACCATGCTAAAACAACGTTAAATTACGCCACATTCGAAGCAGCAAGAGTAGGCGCAGTTAATCATGCGCAGGTCGAGCCAATGATGGGTGAGTTAGCTTATCGTTTAGCTCCTGTTTACGGCGGTAAAGGTAGCGAGGAAAGCGCGGGTGGCGCGATAGCTCGCGCAATGGCTGATACAGCCAATCCTATGTACGGGAATATTACTGTGCTTAATCCCACCGCCGAGATGTTCGACGCATGGGAAATGCCGGATAATGAGACCGGAGAATTGCAGATACCCAATCACCATATCCGTCATCAAAATGCTGAAATCGTGAGAGCAGGCGTCAATATCCAAGACGCCAATTTACTAAAAATAAAATCAAAGTACGGTTATAAGTTGGAAGTACCCTTGGTTGGGCCGCTTATTGCTCAGGCTCTCCTTGTCATGAATCCGGCTGATGCACTGTATTATCAATCAGGCAGAATACCTCTGGTTTCGGTCGCAACCGTACGAATGCAGAACGAAGCCAGACGCAGTCAGGCTGTAGTTACAGAGAATGGTTCCTCTGCTGGAAGTTCACCGGAATTTGTGGATGATGCAGCTATTATCAACCCTGGAGACACGGACAGTACCGTAGCACAGTCCAGCTGTGATGAGTTTGGTCTTGGGGACGTTAATGACGATCTGAATAGCCTGCTAAACCCGGACGGTGATAGCGAAGACCAAGAGCCACCGCAGCAGTGTGAAGTGGGCAGCTTGGCCTCTACTTTTGATGGGCTAGATGGTCAGAACCCGTTGTCTAGCGGGTTGAATCCTTGTAGTTAACAGGATTGTTAGAAAAACTGATACTAAGAATGTTAGTAACAGTCTTACTTTCTGACGATCTTTGTTAAGGGGATATCCCCAGATGGATAAACTAGGGGTTACCCCGTGGTAGATTGTCTGTTTCCCCTAGGCAAACTTCTAAAAAAACCATGCTAGTAAAACTATTGGGCAGTTTTAGCACGTGAAACTACTGAATTCTCTGAAAAACCCGTACATGGTCAATAACAAATTCAGCAGGGAAGGTAGTCGTTTCATCAGGTGAGCCGGGGAAAATGCCGCCGACTGCAAGATTCAAAATCAGATACATGTCTTGTGATGCAATGTTTTCATTGTCGATTCGCTGAAATTCCAATCCGTCGATATAGAATATCAATTGATTTTCTGACCACTGTACTGCGTAGGTATGGAAATCAGCTGAAAGATCTTCGCCTGTTGATCGTAGAACTCCAGTTGTTTGTACATTATCGTTTTCATCCTGGTATTTATAGGAATGAAATACCTCTGATGGATTGTCGCCACGGGCTTCCATCACAAAAATTTGTGGTCTTAGTCCGGTAAATTCTTCGGGAAGCATCCAGAACTGTGGCCATAAGCCGGTGCCAGCTGGAATTTTCGCCCGGATTTCGGCGATTCCTTCTGTGAAGCTGAATTTTCCGGCTGTTGTCAATACACCTGAAAGAAAAGGTTGGTTGTTTGCCGCCGAGAGCAAATCAGCAGGGGTTGGCTGAGCACTAATTGCAATACTGTCGATATCGATTCTGAAAGTATTGAATGCAAAATCAGGATCGTTCTGACTATCGATATAATATTGTTCTTCGTTGTTGACCGTGATGTCGGGACCCCAGGGTAAAGAGGTATTCCATTTTTCAGGATCTATTTCACCACTATCAAAGTTCTCGTTAAATACAATCTGAAAACCGTCAAGATCAAGGCTGTTTTGTTCACCTGTTTCATCGGGCGTGGCTGCGCCGATTTCTGGTGTAGCAGATTCAGCAGTGTCTGGCTCTTCCGCAATTTCATCAGCTGTTTCAGTAGGTGTTTCTGCAGGTGTTTGCTCTTCAGTTGATTGTGCAGCATCTTCGATTGCCTGTTGCGCAATGATTCTTTGTTGAGCTGCCACAATAGCATCACGCTGTAACGCTGGCAGATCGCTATCACCGCAACTACTTAGTAGCAAAGAGCATCCGACAACAGCGCCGCTTGCATACTTTGTCAGGAGAGTTGCATCTGCTGAATAATATTTCACTGTATTGTCAATCCAAATTTTATCGTGGCAACAAAGGGGAGTTTGTTCTGATTGAACAGGTCACTAAATTGCCCATTGCTGAAGTACATCAATTAAACTGCAGGCCTTATCAAGCTAAATACTTAATAGAAGTATCGAAATCCCAGACTGAACTGATCGTTGTCACCGACTTCGACCTTGCTGAAGGCATTGATTCGGGGGGTAATGCGGTACGCGCCTGATGCAATAAACACGGTATCGCCCTCAAAGTAACTGCTCAAGCGCCCACCACCCGTTAGTTCCAATCGACTGATAGGGCGGGTTCTAACGTAACCACCAATGAATCCACCTGTATCCTCAAGGTCCGTAATTCCCAGATCGAATTGTCCTGTCTCCACACCCACATTCACGACAATATCGGTGGTTCGATGTTGGAACGGTGCGAAGTAGAAACCAAGGCCCAGAGACGCTTCGCTGTATTCATCGGCAACGCCAGCGCTTCCGATTAAGGAAAATCCTTTGTTGTTACTGGCACTGGCTTCAACTTCAACACCGGCACCACCAAAGTCGTAGCCTGTAGGGGCCAAACCAATATAGGTATAGTCCTGACTGCTAGTCCAGATTTCAATGGGTTTTGATACATTATCAGCGTTACTGATACGTGTAGATACGATGGCATCAGGATTTGAAATCGCTGCTGCTGGTACAGGCTCTTCAGCCACGCTTTGTGCAGTTTCAGTTACTGATATTTCAGTATTTTCCAGGTTCGCCAGCGGTAGTCGTGCGATTTCATCTTGTGTCATGCGCCGGGCAGAGCCATCCTGCTCGATTATGATGATTTGGCGATGTTCCAGTGTGGCATTATCACTAATGACTGAAATATCCCCGGATTTCACGATGATCTGATCAGGCAGAGGATGAGACTCTATTTCTGGAAATCCAAGAATATCCTCTTGAGTCAGGTTAGTCTCCAGCGTCTCCAAACTAATGATACCGCCAGTCGAATTGTTGGATTCACTATTGCCCATGCCCAATTGAATACCAGTTTGGTAAGCAATATCGGGTTGCGCATCGCGGATTGTGTACCCCTTGACCTCTGGTATGTTGGCGATTGCCGTGTCTTCTTGTGCACCACTTAAGGGGTCTGCTTTAAAAGAAGATTCAACAATGGTCATAACTGGCTCAGCCTGCGCCGTGTTGCCTATCCCGCTTTGCAGTAGCTTGTTGTTGTTGTTGTTGTTGTTGTTGTTGTCAGCGATTGCGTTAAATTCTCGAAGTTGTTGCGCTACTGCAACTAGTCTTTGATCAACCATTGAATCGGGTTTAGCTGGAGTAATGTCAGCCAAATTGGTGTCAAAGGGTTTCTTGGGGGTTGTTTCGCTGTTCGAAACAGTTTCGTTACTTGCAAGGTTTGGCAATGTAGCGGGTATGGTTGTACTTGTGTTGCTGGCCACAGTATTGGTTTGCAGTGCCTCTGTGGATTCTACCGGTGCTGCATAGGCCGCTTTTAAATCCCATTTCGCACCTGCTTTTCCACAACTACTCGAACCATGTGCATCAAGAAGCGTGCAAGATTTTTCACTGTTTTCGGCATTCAGATTGTTGCCACACTGAGCATCGGCATAGGCCGGGTGATTATATAGTCCATTCTCCAGTACTAAGCCGGGACCATTCCCCAACCTTTCGCAGATCTGCTTTACTGTTTGCCCGCCGATTGGCGTTGGCAACATCATAGTTGCAATATCAGAGAGAGCGACAAATTCTGTACAATAGCAGTTACCATCGGCCTCATAGCTGAATGGGTGCGCAGGATTACCCGCGTAGCCAGTTAGCGAATAAGTAGCCGAGAATGAAAATATTGCAGTAACCACCAATGCTGAGGCAGTTTTACTGCTTGAAGGTCCGTAAATTCTTTGTCGGAACATGAAGCGACGTCTTTTGTTTAGTGTGACGCCGATCAAGATTCAGATTACGTGCCACAAATCCTGTAAATTCATTAACTTTTGCTCAGACTAGCGAGTGAAAACAAGTGTTTGTAAGAATTTCCGCTGGAGCTGCAGGCAGCATCGCGTTTCAGTTTTGGCTTATTTTGTCGATTAGTTAACTATGACAAATACTTCCTTCAGAGGCCATTCCGGATGAAAGCAGTGATACTCGCTGGCGGGCTGGGGACCCGTTTGAGTGAAGAAACCTCAATAAAGCCCAAGCCACTGGTTGAGGTTGGGGGGATGCCCATTCTGTGGCATATCATGAAGATTTACTCCGGCCATGGAATCAACGATTTCATTATTTGCTGTGGCTATAAAGGGCATCTGATCAAAGAGTTTTTCAATAGTTACAGGCTACGTACATCTTCAGTTCGATTTGATCTGAATGACGGTAGTGCTGAGTTTCTCGATCCGCCCCGTGAACCCTGGACTATCACATTGTTGGACACCGGGGAGACCACCATGACGGGTGGTAGAATCAAACGTGTGCGCGACTATATTGGTGATGAAACATTTTGCCTCACCTATGGTGATGGCGTTGCCGACGTCGACATTACTTCTTCTATTGCGTTTCACAAGAAGCAAGAAACACTGGTAACCTTGACGGCTGTGCAACCCCCTGGCCGTTTCGGTGCCATTTCATTGTCTGCCGGGCAGAATCGTATCAAGCGGTTTCATGAAAAGCCGAGTGGTGACGGAGCGTGGGTGAATGGTGGATTCTTTGTTGTCGAGCCGTTGGCCATTGACCAGATAGATGGAGATTCCACATCCTGGGAACAAGAGCCATTATCACGTTTGTCTCGATCGGAAAATCTCAGTGCGTACCGACATACTGGATTCTGGCAACCCATGGACACTCTCAGGGACTGTCAATACCTGGAGTCGCTATGGTCGCAAGGCAGCGCGCCCTGGAAAATCTGGTAGTTCGGACGCGTTGGAGAACAATGGTTTGAAGTTTACCAAAACTGCAGTCGCTGATATGTGGGTGATCGATCTGGAGCCTATAGGTGATGATCGGGGATTCTTTGCACGAACGTTTTGTGAAAGTGAATTCCGTGACCATGGCTTACAAACTGATTTTGTCCAAAGTAATATGTCTTATTCGGCTATAGCAGGTGTTGTACGTGGTTTACACTTGCAGGTAGAGCCGGCTTTGGAAGCAAAATTGATTCGTTGTGTCAAAGGCGCAATTTTTGATGTCGTTGTTGATACACGTAGGGATTCTCCAACCTATCTTGAGCATGTCAGCGTTGCGCTGAATGATAGGAATCGCACAGCGGTTTACGTGCCTCCGTTATGTGCGCACGGTTTTCAGATTCTGGAAAAGGATACGGAAGTGAATTATCTTGTATCCGGTGCTTATACGCCCGATGCGGAGCGTGGATATCGATATGATGACCAAGCCTTTGGAATAGAGTGGCCGCTAGACGTTACAGGTTTGTCTGAGAAAGACAAACAATGGCCACCTTTTGTGTCCGCACCCGCCCTAAAACCGGGTTCAGCGCCAAAGAAGTCGTAGTAGCCGGTCTCGTATCCAGTTGTTAGGGGTGTTTCCTGACTACAGATACAACCAGCGGATTGCAAAATGGCTCTGGTGTTAGCTGGATGGTTGCAGTCCAATTCCGGCGTAGTGCTTGAAATCGTCCGGCTTAAACATACGCCGCCCGTCTATAACATAGGGTTGACTATCCATCTTTTCGACCATTTTGGGTAAGCCCTGAAATTCTGGCCAAGCTGTCGTGACTACAATCGCATCAGCGTTTTCGATGCATTCAACGATGCCATTTGCCATAGTGACGCCATCCATACTGCCATTCCCAGACATTGCAGTTTCAAGAGCACTACGCGCGTTTTCCATTGCTATAGGATCATAAGCACTGATGCGGTAACCCAGTTGCTGTAATCCTTCTATAACTGGAATGGCTGCACTATCGCGAACGTCATCGGTCCCAGCTTTAAATGCCAGCCCCAGTAAAGCAACTTTCAGAGTCGATGCATCTGTTACCGGATCGTCGATACTGCGTCTTAGAACATTGTCAGTAAGATCAACCAGCTTTTTTGGTTGATTGGCGTTGATCGACATAACTGCATCCAGCATCTGCATAGTGTTGTCATGCTGCTTGCCATATGCAATAAGAGCGCTAACGTCTTTTGGAAAACAACTGCCACCAAATCCACAGCCGGCACGCAAGTAGCTGGTCATGCCCGGGATACACCGGCTTTTATTGTTGCCGCCGGATCGAATCAAATCATCGTGTTGTTCGTTCAGGAGAGGGCTGAAGCGTTTATCCAGCCAGACACCTTGCATAACCTCTTCAATATCAACATCACTTATTGAGGCGCAGAGATTGCCTATTTCATTTGAAAATGAAATCAACGTGGCAAGCAGGGAATTGGCTGTGTATTTGATCATTTCTGCGGTACGAGGGGAAGTTTCCAGCTTGTCCACATCGGGAAATTCTGCATACATTTGATGCATGGCTTCTGATGTAGTTTGATCGACTGCACCAATTACAATACGGTCCGGGTTCATAAAGTCAGTAACAGCTTCGCCTTCACGCAAAAATTCAGGGTTCATCCCAAGGCCGAGTTGTGCGCCGATTTCGCGGTCACTGTATTCACTCAGAATTTTGCCTACAACATTTTCGGTAGTTCCAGGCACAACAGTGGATTTGACCACAACGGTGTGGAATTCTGATTTAGACTTGAGTGCCTTGCCAATTTGCTGACTTGCTGTTTCGATGTACGAAAGGTCGATATGCTCACCATCAAACGGGGTACCCACTGCGAGCAGCGTCAAATCCGTGTTTCGAACTGCTGATTCCAGATCTATACTGGCATTGAATGAACCATCCGCTATGACCTGTTTGAGGAGATCTTCCAGTCCCTCTTCATGGATGGGTGGAATGCCATTGTTGATACTAGCGACTTTATTACTGTCAACATCAACACAGGTGACGTGATTTCCGCGACTGGCAAGACAAACACCCGATACCAAACCAACGTAACCTGTACCGATAACCGAAACTTTCATAGTTTCTTAATCCTGTTCGCGATTTTCGGCATACCACAACAAGGTATTGCGCAGGCCTGTATCGATATCTATTGCGGGGTTGTACTTTAGTTGCGTTCGGGCTTTGGTGATATCCGGGCACCTTCGATTCGGATTATCAATCAAATACTCGTTGTCACTACTGGTTTGCATGACTACCTTTCCTTTGTAATCGAATAGATCCTCTGCCACGCTAACCACAGTATCGGCCAGTACCCGCATCGATATTTCCGGTGATTCGGTACCGATGTTGTAGGATTCGCCATTTTTTCCCAGAAGCAATATTCGAAAGTAGCCCACGATTGCATCGGCGATGTAGCAGAAGGTGCGGGTAGGAGTACCATCTGAATACATGACGATGTCTCGCTGATTCAGCATGTCACGGCAAAAATCGGGTAGCACTCTTGCGTCATCGATTTTAAGTCCCGGCCCATAGTTGTTAAAAGGGCGTGCTATTCGAACAGGCACATCATGCTGGGTAGCGAAATTTACGCATAGTGTTTCGCCATATCGTTTTGATTCGTCGTAACAGGCCCGTGGGCCAGTACATGACACATTTCCTCGGTAGGTTTCGGCAGTTGGAATATTTGCCGGATCAGGATCACCATAGATTTCACTTGTGGAGTAGAACAGAATGCCGCCCAGGGGTAAACCTGCCTTGTTTTGTGTACGAGCATATTCCAGTACGTTACGTATACCAGTGACATTTGCATCCATCGTCTCGATTGGGTACTGCCGGTAGAATGTGGGGGATGCAATGGAGGCTGCATGAATGATGTAGTCAAATTGTCCCTGGGTACTTGTCAGTGGATCAACGACGTCAAAAGTATCAACAGATACAAAAGGTTCTTTGGAAAGAGTGGTTAGCCATGCTGGAACACCGCGAATAAAGTTGTCATACACTGTCATCTTTACCGGTTTGCTGGCAGACTTGTTGAAATGGACAATGCTCTGGGTGAGGTAATAGCCCAGAAAACCGGCCCCTCCAATAATCAGCAAGTGTCGCCCGGCCAGTTCGTCCAGCACACCGTCAAGATTGGCAACAATATAGTCAAGATCATGTTCTACAACCTCAATTGCGTTAGTGGCTTGTGTCGTTTTTTCAGGCATGGTTTAAGCAATTTAATAGAAAAGCATTTGAGTACGGCCAAGTTTCGCGTAGACAATGATTATGCCAACGAAATTGGTCTAAACAGGCCGGCGCACTTTGCTAACTGAGGCAAACGTTGAGCCAGAATCTGGACGCTGCGTATTAATTTCAGCTGTTGCTCGCGAAATGCATGTTCTGTCTGTTGCGTAGCTGGACGCAAGTGTTGTCAGGTAGATCTATATCATCCACAGTCAGAACCGAGTCTTTGCAGACTGGCCTTTTAACAACGGCTCCTTCGGCAATGCCAATCGGTAATAGCCTGTCGTTGTTCACAATGCCGGCATCCTCGCAAAGCCCATAGGTTTTGTAGCCCCCGAGCATGTCGATTTTATCTCCAATTGCCAGATCCACCTTTGCAGCAGCGACTACATCAACAACGGGTGCACCCATGGGTGCTATGACAGGGTCGTTATGCAACACGGCTCTTGCTGCTGACAGTGGTACTTCGAATACCGTCAAATGATAAGGAACATAGAAACTGTAAAGCGGCCCCTTGCCAAGCTTGCCGTAATCCAGGTAGATGTGCTGATTCGGATCAGACGCCTCTGCACATATGTAGACTCCGGGGCTCGGTAAAGCACCCACAACATAGTCGACAATGCCCCCATGTTCGCGGAGCATGTTAATGTCATACTGGGTTGTCAGCTCATCAACATGACCGTCGTAGTCCCAGCCAATCATGCCACGTTGTGAAACCTTGAAGCCCGTTGCATTGGCTACTATCGACTGCTCAAAAGATATTTTGGTACCGTCTGCGAAGCTGGTGACCATTGTTGGAGTTTGCCCCCACTGTTTTGCAAAGGCTTCCTGCGTTGTGGGGTTTCTATAGCGATCCTGAAGGCCCTTAATGTTCCCACACACACGTGGAATCAAGCCAATCGACTTGACGAAGCGCAACAGGTTCATTTGCACACCAGGTTGGTCACCATCACAGCCGGTGTAGATAACGCCGGCCTGATCGGCCAGCACTTTCAGGTAAGGTCCGACTGTACTGTCCAATTCGGCGTTCATCAGCACGATATGTTTCTTGTGCTCAATGGCTTGCAAGACCAACCGAGCACCAAATTCAACAGCGCCCGTGGATTCAATCAGGATATCAATTGAACCACTTTGGCAAGCTACCGACGTGTCACTGGTCAGCGCCGGCTGGTTGCGACGAATCGCATCTTCCAGCTGACTCTCGTTGGAGACTTCTACAAATTCTTTTTTTCCTGCGTATTGCCAGGCTTTTTCAGCATTCTCTGGTGTGCGGTTGCAGATTACAGCGAGTTCCATACCGGGAACATAGTTAACAATTTGATTGGCTATGCCCCGGCCCATAAAACCTGCACCAATAAGTGCAACCCGTAGTGGGCGGTTATCTGCCTGGCGTTGTTTCAGTGCATCATCAACAATGATCATTTGTGCGGCGCTGCTGGGGAAAATAAGTTGAGAGACATTTTACCCTAGCAGCAACCGTCAGCATTGATTATCAGGAATACAAATCACTCAAATGTGATTTGCGTCTGTGTCACCATATATTTGTTGCTTTTTTTAGCACATACTTTTACGTGAAAGACTTTCAAATCCTTGAAAGGAAATGTGAGCTACCGTAGAACATTCTGCAGAGCACGATAAGCTGGTTTGGGTTGGTAATCTTGATCCAGAACCAGTGGGTCCCTGCCATTTAGCCAAGTGTAGCGGTCGGTAAAACCCCAGATTTGAGCCGCTTTACAAGCAGGTTGTGCCAGGCAGGTTGCCACAGCATCGGCAAATACGGCGGCCTGGTCATCTTCAGTGTCACCTGGCTCCATGACGACATCGAGCTCGGTTACATAGACATCCAGCCCAAGATCAGCAAATCTTTGAAAGTTGGCAGCAACTTCGTCGAAACGATCAAATGACGAAGCCAAATGCATCTGGAAGCCAACGCCATCGACTGGAACTCCATCAGCCAGCATACGTTGCAGTAGGGCATACATACCATCTGATTTTGGGCCGTTATACGCAACATTAAAGTCGTTGTACAACAAGATGCCATCGGGGTCATTTGCACGTGCTCTGAAAAAGGCCTGATCTATATAGTCCTCACCCATAGCTTCGAACCAGACCGAGTTTCGAAAAGACCCATCCTCTTCGAGGGCTTCATTAACGACATCCCAAATAGCCACGTCATCTGCGTAGCGGCTCACGACATCGTCAATAAACGTGTTCATTATTGTTTCTCGCTCGTCTATTTCTGATTGCAGTATCCAGGGTGGTAGCACCGTGTACCAGACCAGGGGATGTCCATGCACAACCATGTTGTTTTGTTTGGCGAATTCTATTTCTCGCTCACTGCCTTCCCAGCGGTAAACACCTCTTTCCGGGTTGATATAACCCATCTTCATGGAGTTCTCTGTGCTCAGCAGGTTAAATTCGGCTGCGGCAGTATCGCCATATAAATCTGCATCCGGCCGTTCGTACCACTCCAGTAAGTGTGCGTAGCCAAACAGAAAGTCTCGCGCATCAGCGAGTGCTCGCAGTCGTTCGCCGGGCCGGACATAGCGTGACGGATCAACGATACCCAAAGTTACCGATGACTCAAATTGCAGCGAAGGATCGTCGGCATCTGTTGCAAGAAAATTAAATGTGCGTTCACCAAGATTTTCATCACCGGGGGTCCAGCGTAGCACTCTGACTCGCTCATCCAGAGGAAAGTCGTCGAAGGTTGAACCCGGAGGTGGATTGAGGATTTCAAGCTGTGGAATCGTGCCATTTGCATCAACTGCCTTTACAAGCAGCACCAAGGTATCTCCTGGCCGGATATTAAAGTTACCAATAGCATCAATGGTTGGTCCGGGATTGGGAATAGTACTTAAATCCTCAGGCAGAACCACTGCCAGTGTTATGGTTTCGGTAACAGTCAGGCTGCTGTCAGCACCATCGATTACTGTAAAGGTAATTTGGTGATTGCCAACCGCGGGCTGCAAGGGTTGCCAACGAAGTGTGCGAGTGCCGTCAAAGTTATCATCACTGCGCATGCCTACTGGCAGTCGGCCACCTAGTAGTCCGGGCGTGTCACCGTCGTTATCCCTTGGTCGAACCACAAGGCTCCAGTTTTGACCGGCTTCTATGGTTTGATTTTCAAATCCCACAAAAAATGGCAGCTGATTAATGTCATCAGGTAGCGACAAACGAACTGATGGCTCCGAGAAATTTCTGGCGACATCAAAAGCTACAACGTGAAAGCGAAAAGGGCCGTTGTTGGCAACTGGAATAGTCAGGCTGGTGTTAGCCGTGGTCGTGAGGTAATCGTTGTTTATATAAACGTTGTAACCGGCAACTGACCCATCATCACTGGATGGGTTCCAGGACAGGTTTACTTCAAAGCCGTTGCCTGTTTCGTCGATTGTGCCTGACAGATTTTCAGGTGTGCTTGGTGGCTCTGACGATGCCGTGGCACTGCCTTCGGGTAAAACCAAGTCTGCTGAAGGTGTGGAGAAGTTGCCATTACGATCAAAGGCTACAACATAATAACTATAACTCTCACCAGCGGTTACTGAGCCTGAGAAGGAGTTTTCGAATACCGTAGTTAGGTAGTCATTGTTCTGGTAGAGATTGTAGCCTCCAACGCCTATGTTGTCGGTTGAGTCAGTCCAGCTCAGGCTTAAATTACCACCTTCGATAGTCCCTCGTAAGTCTTGTGGTTGTGTGGGAGGTTCAGTCAAGGCCGCCGGGTCTGTCAATTCCGGAAGTGTCAACGTCGCTGAAGTAGTCGAAAAGTTTCCGTCGAAATCAAATGCAACAACGCTGAAATCGGTGAAACCCGAAGCACTGATTGTCGTTGCATAGGCCGTGTCGAATACAGTGGTCTGGTACTGGCCGTTCTGGTAGACGTTGTAGCCGGCAACCTGTTGATCGTCGGTTGAGGCTTGCCACGAAATGGCGGCACTTAGCAGATCGCTCTGAGCGGGGCTGGTCTGACCAAGCAATAGTGTTGGTACGCTGGGAGGAATAGTAGTGTCGACAGGTCCTGTGTCCGGAAAGCGCAATCGATCTGATTGTTCCGAGAAGTTCTGTCGAATATCAAACGCTACAACATACCAGTTGAAGGTATCAGTTGGATTAATAGAGCCTTGATAGCTCGGTTCAAGTACGGTTGTCAGATATTGATCGTTCTGGTAGACGTTGTAGCCCTGAACAGCTTCATCGTCTGTAGATGGCTGCCAGCTCAATGTTAGTGATGAACCATCTACCGCAGCCGTTAATTCACGTGGCTTACTGGGTGGTATAGTGAGGTCCGTTGGAATCAAGTCTTGAGGAAGTTCTACCGCTGTAGATGCCGCAGAGAATTCAACCGGATCTCCACCAAATGCAACAATGGTGTATGAAACCAGAGTATCCGTGTCTATGGTTGCGCTGTAGTTTGTGTCAAACACGGTATCTATATAGCCACCGTTGGCATAGATGTTGTAGCCATCGCTTTCGCCAGTCGTGTCAATGTCCCATTCTAGCGATACAACATTCTCTGTAACTTGCCCGCTCAAATTTTGTGGTGCTTCGGGTGCGGCAAGGGCGGTTGTTGCAAATGTGGTCAGTAAAAAAGCACTAATGCAGAGGTTGTGATTTTTGACAGCGACCGGTTTGACACCACTTCTTTCGGTAATGCATTTCAACATTCCTTGTTGTGTTTTTGACTCATTCATATTTGTTTTTCATAAACCTTTTATAACTGTTCATTCTTGATTGAATGAAGAATTTGCAACTTGCTTATTTTACCTGTCATGCGATGTAATTCTCTATACAGCTTGTTGAAATGTAACTGTTAATATTTTGCGCTTCGACGTCAAATATATGACGATTAGAGTGGCAATCATGGTCTTAGATCAACTAATTAGAGTGGAATGTATTAGCTGTGGGGAAATGGTAATGACGCCTGTTGCAAGAGCTGGATATCTGCTGAGGTATAAATTGTAAATGACGATGGTTCAATTGCCCAACAAGGCTCGATATTTTACGGAGTACTCTTTCGTTTGTGGGGTGATCTTCACAGGCGCCGAACCCGGAAAGGCTGTATAAAAAAGCTCAATTAACCCCAGCAGTGAGTGCAATAGAGCCTAATGTCGGGTGATATTGGGTTAGCGCAGGGTGACATTGTCAAGAAACAGTGTACGGAATTCCTCACCAGCAAGAAGCAGAAAAACCACTTCTTGCATATTTTGAATGTTCAGCATTTTGTTTTGAATAGTATTATCAATCATTACCCCGATTCGCTGGTTGAGTCCCATCAGAGGTACGCTTATCTGGTTGAGGCCAGGATTAAGCTTGATAAAATGCTTGTAAGCATCAATGCCGTCTTCATTGCGCCAATTGCTGCGGTCACGTAATAGTAAGAGCAGAGTGCCATGTTTCTTCTCCGCCATGAATACCTCGAAGTCCAGCCACTGGTATTCTGACCAGTCAGCGTGAGGTTCTCGTAGCTGGATTCTTACACGATGTTGATTACCGGTTCTAGCCCGCAATACATGAGTGTTATTGTGCTCCCATTCAACAGGGGCTTTGGTTATTGCAAAATCGCCCGTACCAAAATGAAAGAAACGCAGTAGAGCATTGGGCTCTTCAAAATCGGCGAGAACAGGCGGCCCTGGTCGTTGAAAATAGTTGACCGCAACTTGAATGGGTTTAATGAATCCCGCCAGCAAAACCAACAGGGTTGCAAAGCCGCACAGCAACCCTTTGCCATACTGTTTCCCCTTCAACCTTGTAACGCTTTCGAATGCCAGAAAACCGGCCAGTATGCCACCCAGATTTAACAACTGATCACTGGCACTAAAACCCCTGCCAATGTATCGTTGTATTAACTCAATGCTGAGACCGATGATCATTAGGGCAGAAAAAACGTAGACATAACGCCGCTGGGGTTTCGCGGTTTCAATACCTGAAAGTAGAGCAAGAGATACGAGCGTCAGAAAGCAGAATATCAGCACATGTCCTGAGTTCTGCAATGCGGAATAGAAAATGGAGTCCACAGGAAGCTGCAGGTTTGTCATCGCAAGTACTACAGCCAGACAGGCAAGCAGTGCCAGAAACAGTCTGACTATCAGTCCGGATAGCATTGGCGAGTTGTAATGGCTGGTTGGTGGATCAGAGAAGAGTTCGGGAGCATGATATGACAGTTGCTTGGCAAATAAATCAAAGCTTTGTATTTAACTGGCTTGCTTCCCATGAAGTCAGTGATGGAGTCGGGAAGCAGCAAGAGCAGCCAAGGCATCAGTATAGTTTGTCTGGCTTCTTACATCTGCTGGTATAAATGCGAATATCTGCAAAATGCTTGCTGCTACAAGCAGGTTTTGGAGACTATCTGGATATAGACTCAGGGTGACATGGCAGCCATTGTCCCACAGGTAATTTTATGCGGTTCTGCTGGAGGATGGCACAATGTGTAGTATAATAATATTGAATTTTGTTCGCCTTACCGCCCTCAGCCCTTTATTGTGTCCGGGCTTAGGGATATGTGCTGAAAATCACGATTTTTTCTCGAATTAGAACGGTAATGCACAGCCTTGTTCCGTTTTGGTCAAGGATAGTTAGAGATAATACTTGTCGCTGTTCTGACCTGCTATTGCATTCCAGGTAGCTGATCAGGCAGTTGCAGCAGGCCGTAATTTTCCTGCTGGGTGATACGAAGGAAGAAAGAAAGAAGAAAAAAAAGAAAGGATTCAACAACTACCAATAACTAATCACTGGTGTTCATGAACGTTGTGAGCAGCACAGATTGACTCGGGTGATGGCAATAACAGTCGTCTTAATTTATGTCTGAAACTAATTCTATAACCAACCGCATTGAATATGATGCGGCTCCAGGCTCTGGCTGTGCTTCGAAAGCGTCAATTGAGCATCAGTCGCACAGTGCAAAACCGCCACCAAGTATCTGTTTTGAGACCGGTAGAATTCTCAATGCCATGACGGTTGATGTCGAAGACTACTTTCAGGTGTCCGCATTTGAACCCTACATCCCGCGTTCAAGCTGGGGTGGCTTTGAGTATCGTGTGGAAGCAAATGTCGATCGTATTCTCGAATTGTTTGATAAATACTCGGTCAAAGGAACCTTTTTTACGCTAGGGTGGGTCGCTGAGAATTTTCCGGCAATGACGAAACGCATTGCTGAACAAGGGCATGAAATTGCCAGCCATGGCAGTGAACATGTGATGGTGACAAAACAGACCCGTGATCAGTTTTTAATCGATGTGACTACGTCACGTGATGTCCTTGAGCAGGTTGTTGGTCAGCGTGTCTATGGATTTAGAGCCCCCAGTTATTCAATCAACAAATCCAATTTGTGGGCTCACGACGTGCTCAGGGAAGCGGGATACACCTACAGTTCGAGTATCGCACCGATAAAACACGATTTGTATGGTATGCCTGATGCGCCAAGGTTTGCACATCAACGCAGTGAAGGTAAGCTTCTTGAAGTACCCATTACAACTGTAAGGATTGGGCAGCGCAATGTCCCTTGTGGGGGAGGGGGTTGGTTTCGCCTCTACCCCTATAGTGTTAGCCGCTGGGCGATCAACAAGGTCAATGTTGTAGACGGGGAGGCAGGCGTATTTTACTTTCATCCATGGGAGATCGACCCCGATCAACCACGCCAGAAACAGGTGAACCGCAAAACGCAATTTCGCCACTATGTAAATCTGGATTCCACCTACGGAAAAGTTGAGAAACTTCTCAGAGATTTTGCCTGGGACAGGATGGACAATATTTTCAATCCTGAAATACCTCAATCCTGAAATACCTACTAGCAGAGTCGTCATTCTCTTTGACTCTTAAGCTTTGTAAAGCTCCTGCAAGTAAGGTTAATGGTTGTGAAGGATTGTGGATCTACAAGTTTGTTATCTGAAGGTTGGTGTTGGTAAAGTGGTACTCTCTTAACCCCGGGCAATCAGTCGGGTGTACAAGTCGTCATAACCTTTTATCATGTGTCGAAGTTCGAATCGAGCGTCGAAGTCTTTACTTGCCTGTTTACCCAGTTCATTCCCGTTTTGCCGGTCTGCCAGTAGCGATTCAAGTGCTCCAAGCAGTTGCTCATCATCGTTACGCTGAATCAAAATCCCGTTCCTGTCTTGCTGGATTAGTTCAGGGTTGCCACCGACCTGCGTTACGATGCAGGGCCTGGCAAAAGCCATAGCTTCCAGCAATGTCATCGATGTGCCCTCACTATCCGATGTCAGTAAAAAAATGTCGAAGCAAGATATAAAATCAGGGGTGTTATTTTGAAAGCCAGTAAATAAAACGGCATGTTGGACGTCGTGTTCTTCAACCAGCTGCTCCAGCTTTCCACGTTCCGGGCCGTCGCCAACAATGACAAGGCGGCTGTTTGGATGGTTTTTCTGTAGCCGCACCAAAGTGCGAATCATCATGGCATGGTTTTTTATCGGATCCAGTCTGGCAACCGTACCAATCACCACATCACCTTGTTTTAAATATTGCGGTTGAATTGAGTTGATAGTGCTTCGCGCTACTGTTGCATCAGCGGATGTTCTATCCAGTTTCATTCCATTGTAAATAACTGATATTTGGCTTGCGGGTAACCATTCATATTTAATCAATGCTTTACGTGTGGCTTCCGATATCGACACTATGGCATCGGTTAGTCTCGCCAGTAGCTGATTAACAGCTCTGCGTTTCCAGGTATAAACGTCCGGGTAAAATCGGCCATGTTCAGTAAACACTACCTTGGTTGGAAGACCAATAGCAGCCAGCGCACCGTAACAGTAGGGTGTATATTGATGGCAGTGAACGATATCTGCCTTCTCGGATTTCAGGATGGTACGAATATCCTTGATGAGGGTTTTATCAAAACCATCGTTGCGCGAAAGGCTGTGAATTGTATAGTCCTGCTCTTCAAGCAAGCGCCCCATCTCTCCGATAGCGCCATCGATACAGGTAATGACGTTGGTAAATCTGGTAGCATCAAGGCCTTGAACCAACTGCATAATGACTTGCTCGGTGCCACCAATCTCCATGGAATGGGTTAGATGAACAATTTTAGTTGGCATGAGAATAATCGCTTTGGTTATCGTAAACTCAAGCCGCGTAGTTTCGCCACCAGGTTTCAAAAATCAGCAGGCTCCAGAGTTCGTCAGCATAATTGTGGTTGCCTGAAAGATGGGCTTGCCAGATGTTTTTAACCACCTTCATATCAAAGAAGTTTGAGATACCAGCATCGCTGGCTAAAACATATTCTTCAAAAAGCTCGTTAAACTCATGTGTTAACCAGTCGGCAAGTGGAATGCTGAAACCCATTTTTTTACGGTACAGAATGTCGTAGGGAAGTAGTTTTTCCAGTGATTTTTTCAGAATGTACTTCGTTTCACCCTTATGTAATTTGAAATCCGACGGTATTGTGGCAACGTATTCCATCATCTGGTAATCCAGAAGCGGGGCGCGGGTTTCGAGTGAATTGGCCATACTCATACGATCAACTTTCACAAGAATATCACCGACAAGGTAGGTCTTGATGTCTGTGTATAATAATTTGGACAGATGATCATCTGTATCGGCTGAACGATAGTACTGGCGGGTGTATTCAGCCGGGTCGTAGTCACCGATCGCATTGCGCAAATCATCGTTAATTATTTTCTGCCACAACTCTTCATTGAAGAAGGAGTTGGTTGTGAAAAAGGCACGGTCAGGTTCCGCGGATAGTGTTGATAGCAAGGAATTAGCCTTTCGCAACAGCGTGTTGTTTGGTCGCCCAATCAGATTGGCCAGAGGTTTCAATAGAGTGCGTCGCAGCACAGGTGGGATCCTGTTTCTTAGGCGGTTTTCCTGAAAATCAATCTGGTATTTAGAATAGCCAGCGAAATTCTCGTCACCACCGTCGCCTGAAATGGCAACAGTTACCGTTTTTTTTGCCAACTGAGAAACGTAGTAGGTTGGAATCAGTGATGCATCTGCGAATGGCTCATCAAAGTAACGTGTAATCTGTAAAAAGTCACTCTCAAGATTCTGCTTGGCTATGTATTCGTTGTGATTCGTACCAAATTGATCGGCGATTTTTTTTGAATGCTCAAGCTCATTGAATCGTTCTTCGTCAAAGCCGATCGAACAGGTTTTGATCGGATTTTCTGAAGCCTCGGCCATTAAGCCAACAATGGCACTTGAATCTACGCCGCCACTGAGAAAAGCGCCCAATGGTACATCGCTGATCATTCTGGACTTGACGCTTTTATCCAGACTTTCCAGTAGTGTAGTAGTGATTTGTTCTTCGCTTTCCGCAGTTTTACCGGAAAATGAAATGTCCCAATATTGTTTAACCTCGAGTTTGCCATTTTTTAATTCCATCCAGTGTCCGGCAGGCAACTTGTTCATATTGGAAAAAATACATTTTGTATCAGGTACGTATTGATAGTGGAAGAAATCTACCATCGCTTCCTTGTTGATCGTACGTTCCATCCCCGGTACCTGGAGCATTGCCTTTATTTCGGATGCAAAAACTAATTGACCGTTGGTGTAACTGTAGTAGAGCGGTTTTTTTCCCAGACGGTCTCGCGCCAGAAATAATGATTGTTCAACCGTGTCCCAGATAGCAAGTGCATAAAATCCATTGATTCGGTCCAGTACTGCTTTACCGATACGCTCATACAGTGCGATCAACACCTCTGTGTCAGACTGCCCCCTGAATTGATGACCATCTCGCTCTAACTCTTCTCGAAGCTCACGAAAGTTATAAATTTCGCCATTGTAGACCGTGACGTAGCGTCGGTCATTGGAGAGCATGGGTTGATGGCCAGTGGGTGAGAGGTCAATAATGCTCAGACGTTGGTGGCGTAACGCAACATGATCATCCACGTAGTTACCAGATGAATCCGGTCCACGGTGAATAATTGCATTGCCCATTTTGTCCAGTATCTCATCGGCCGGGTAACGGCTCGATTCAGTTCTGGTAAATCCGGCTATACCGCACATGCTATAAATCCTGCAGTGTTTTGAATTGCCATAGTAGTTTTAGTGTATTGCATGTGCTGCAAGGGGCTTAACGGGCAACTTGATTGCAACATCAGGCTCGTTGCATACGTTGACCTATCTGATCAACAACCCATCGCTTCTCGTCACCAGAGAGAGCCGTGTAGTACACCAGTACCATATATATCAGCCCACCGATAGCGCCTGCGGATAAAAGCTCAAGAAATGAGTCAATGTGAAAGTTCGATTTGATTATCAGTAGGACTATCGTGATACCAATCGCTGGTATGAGGGTTTTGCCATAGGTCTCACGTATATAAGTCGACATAGAAATTCCCATTGCTTTGTTCAGTAGCATAGGGGACACAAAACCATAAAACACCATCTGCGTAAAGGCAGTAGCTATGGCGACTCCAATCAATCCCATTTTCTGCACAAGTACAATGCTCAGTAGCAGATTTAATACAGCAAATACAAGTTCCAGTCTGGCATACAATTGGTGCTTGCCGATGCCCTGAAGAAGTGCATAGCTTATAAGTTGCGGGCCACGAATCAGTTGTGCTGCGAACAATACCATCAGAATAGCACCACTGGTCACAGCATATTTTTCCCCCAGCCAAATAGCCAGAAAGCGATCACCTAATATCAGTAAGCCCAAGCATAGAAGGTTTGACATAACCAGCATATAACGCTTGGACTTGAAAAAGTGACTGAGTAAAGTTTCGTTGTCGCCAGTAGACAAGTTGCTGAACACTGGAATAAATACCCGATGGGTTGCCACCATCAAGCTGTTTGTGTACTCCTTTAATGTCCAGGCCACTGCATAGTAAGTAACGGCTGCAGCAGTTAGGTAATGGCCTACAACGAATGAGTCGCTATAGAAGATCAGCTGGCCGGCAACCATCGATAGAAATGAAGCACCACTGAATTTTCGAACCATGGATACACCCTCCCGATCAACCATCGATACGGAGAGCTTCGAGTCTGGCATGAGCTTGCGTGAGAATACGAACGATGCCATTGAGGCTGTAATCATGCAGGTGAGCATGACACTGGCCATACCCAGTAAGCCAAAACCCTGGGAAAGAACCAAGTAGATACCAATAGCCCTTAATCCAAGTACGCTTAGCTGGATAAGATTCTCTACGTCATTGCGTTGTAATCCTAGGATGATGCCGCGAAACAGTCCGGCAAAGACAAATATGCCCACTTCTATTGTCGTCATCATTGTCGCAATAACAATTATCTTGTAGTGCGCTTCATTGATATTCATGACGCGCATTAGCGCTTGCCCGGTAAACGGGCTCAGGAGAAACAGAAATAGTGCTATGGGGATGGCAATTACTGCTGCGCATGAAACCACTTTTGCGACATGGCCTTTCTCTTCCAGCCGATTGCCATGAGAAATGTATTTGGTGATGGCAGATACCAGACCGACATCGCACAGCGTCAGGTATGCACCCAGGGCCGCGATAATTGTCCAGATACCATACATTTCATCGCCGAGCGTCCGGATGACGAAAGGTGTCAACATGAACGCCACAAGGATATTGCCGGCTATGCCAATATAGTTAGCAGAGAGATTGCGTACGATTGTTCTAAGCACTGTATGGCCTTGGCTTTGTGTGCAATTTCATGGGTGATTTTTTGTTGTGGTTAAATCGGTGGCAGAAACGGATTCACAGCCTTGATGTTCTAGACCGGCCACCAGATAAGCGAATAAATCTAAAATAAGATCCGGGTAAAAATTTGTTGCCAAATTTGTCCCTGAAAGGCAGTTTGTTTGTCAAAGCAGCTATATACCCGGATAATCCAGCTGAGAAATCCCTGTCGCTCTTGTTTGTGTCGCCCACGGGGATCATTACTTTAAATGACGCTTTGATTGCCAACCACACTTTGTTAGCTGGCTTGGTTTCTAACTGGCTCGGTTTTGAAAAATCCGGCCAAAACAAACATCCCAATCGAGGCGAAATAATACCTAAGCCATCAAGGTCTTTTTGTGAATAGCGCGTAGTTTAGCAACGTTCGAAGTTAAGCCAAAGACTGTTAACTTCATTTAACCGTTTTAACTTGTCTGAATCGACATTCACCCGCCTTTTGTTGATGGCCTCATTATGAAATATCCGCCAACGGTTACAAAAAGGTGACACGCCACTGGTTTTTGCAATGGAATGGTGGAATTGTTGACTGATGCTTTCAGAGTGCTGTTCTCATACCGACGTATTCAGTAAGGCGAGGTTTACTAACAAGTGATATCTTCCTGCTGTCATTTAAATATCCGATTCTGCCTACCTGCGACGCCATGTCCTCGAAAAAAATAAATGTAATGCAATTTATCTGTCCCAGCGGTTTCTATGGCGCTGAGCGATGGATACTGGCTCTGGTAAACAGTCTCGACACTGACCGTTTCCAAGGCGATATGGTGCTGACCAGCCCGGATTCAAATTCTGATAACCCGCTGGTAAAAATGTACCCGTCAGCTGTTGGAGACACTCATGTTCTTCAGGAATACGGCCGTTTAAGTTTGCGCACAATACCTGAACTTTGTCGCATGATTCGAGAGAAAAACGTCGACATTATTCATACCCACGGGTACAAATCCGACATTTTGGGCCTGATCGCCGCTAAAAAGACCGGTATAAAGTGCGTGGCAACTGCACATGGCTACGAATCCAACCCGGCATTCAAGCTTGGCATGTACTTCAAGATTGGAGGAATGGCATTAAAGTACTTTGATATTGTTGCCCCCTTGTCTCCTGAGCTATATGAGTATTGCGAATCATTCGACATCAAGCCGGAGCGATTGAGGCTGATTTCCAATGGAGTCGATCTGACAGAAATTGATGCAATGGAGCCTCAGCAAGCGGGGAATTCGAGCGCCGAAGGGGTTAGATATATTGGTTACATCGGAAGGCTCGCTCGCCACAAGTACGTGAAAGACCTGGTGTCGGCATTCGCGATACTTGCTCCGAAGTTTCCGGAATTGCGTCTACGGATTGTTGGTGATGGAGTTGAAAAGGAAACTTTGGAGCTGCAGGCGCGTGACCTTGGTCTCGCCGAGCGTGTGGATTTTCTGGGTTTTCGCGATGATCGACTCAACCTGATGCGCGATCTTGAATTGTTTTGTATGACGTCCTCTTCCGAAGGCGTTCCGCGGGTAATGATGGAAGCGATGTCGCTAAAGCGCCCTGTCGTGGCGTACAACATCCTTGGCGTTGATCAGCTGATTTTCGAGGGTGATACCGGTTTGCTGGCAGAGTTCGGTGATGTAGAAAAATTTGCAAATCAGTGTGAGAAGTTTCTCAACGATCCGGCTTCGGCAAAGTTGCACGGTGAGCGTGCCCGCAAACTGATTGAGAAGGATTTCTCAGGCCAGTCACTAGCTCGAAAATATGGCGAATTGTTTGAAGAATTGATGGCGTGACAGTTTGCCGGGATGGTTTTGTCCCGTCTTTTGCTGGTTGCCCACCAGAATTTGTGGGACGTTAGCCATGATTCTGCTTTCGATTGAGAAGAGCTTGCTTAGGATACTGGCAATCGTGTTATCCGGGAATCTTGCTGCCCGGACAGCAGAGAGTATTTATCTGACTCCGGACCCTAGGGTAGGTTGCGTACTATATGTGGGCCGATAAGGTTGCTGGCAAAGACCGGTAGGCGTTTCCAAATGGCGATGAAAAGCGCGAACTTGGGGTTATCTGGCGAAAGTGATGGTAATTCACGGCCTTCAGCCAGGTAATAATTCCAGTGCAACTGGACAGGCTCACTGCCCCATTGCTGTTTGAATCGGAAAGTGGCGCTGTCTGCTGACGAACGCCCAAAATCAAAAAATCTGAATCCCTGGTTGATCGACCACTGCAATACTGAGCGGTAAAGCATCATATTTACCGACAGGTTGTTGTAGCGCCGCAATGACGACGCCCATGGAATTTCTACCGTATCGCGATGCGCGATCAAAAAACCAGCAGCGGCTGGTGTACCCTGGATTTCCACGACGTGCAGGCACGCTTCGTTCGGGAATGATTCCAGTATGTTTTGAAAGAATCGCTTGGAATAGACGGGTGTTCCAAGGTCTCTCATGTTTCGACTGAATACAAAGTAGAACTCATCCAGCAATTCCATACCTCCAAATCGGCTGATTGCACCTGCACGTTCGGCTCGGCGCGTCTGTGAACGCAGTTTGGCTCCCAGACTTTCCAACAGAGCCTCCATACTCTCAGGCAGCTGCAAGATCATGGAAATCTTGTGGTTCTTGCATTGTAATTCGGGCCGTTGCACCGTTTCCCTGAGTTCGACATGTTCCAGCTCCTCTTCGATGGAATAGCTTCCAGCCGCTTCTATCAATTGCCTTGCGATCACAATATCGTCAGCCAAGGGCCCGCCGTAGTTGAAGTAAGGTAAGGAAATCAGGAACTTGCCAAAAAGTGCGCTTTGCAGTTGAGCGAGTGGCAGAACCCCGACGATGCGATTGGATTGATCACGCGCAACCAAATAATGGGTCTTTTGTGCAAAGCTGGTTTCAATGACGTCGCGCCAACGCAAATCATGGTAGATGTGATTGGCGTTATGCGCACTTACATATTGGTTCCATTCAATATCGTCAAATTTCGCGGTGATGGTTATGCTTTGGCTATCCGGGTTGCCGGCTTGGGCATTGGCTGCAGCAATCGTTTGCATAAACGCCGGCAGCTGTCGCAGCTGTATGGCTGGACTCGGTTTTTCATCCTGCGGGTCCAGCCGCTCATCAACTTGAATCAGTGCCTCTTCAATCGCCGCATCGAGTTGTTCTACCTGTTCGCTCAGCTGCTTCATTTGAGCAAGCTCGACCTCAATCGACTGATTTTCTTTCTTTAATGCTCCGATTCGCCGGCTTAACTGTTGTCTGGACTTGCCCGCCAGATCAATGTCTACTAGCAACTTCTCAATATTATCAATCATTTCCGACGGCACAGGCAGACTTTCTACGCAGCCACGCAACTTGCCGGGGTTTTTTATCAGGTACTTTTTCTTTTTAGCGAGCATGGCAAAAACATCTGATGATTGATGGCGAAGGATTTTGAAGGTTTTCGGCTCGTTGGTATAGCAGCTAGTCGAGAAACTAGTCATAACTACCAGAATGTTTCGGATATTTTATAATTGTGCACAAATGTGATGAACCTGACCAAACAATTATAAGTGGTGTAATTACCGACACTTTTTGGCACGAAAAAGCCTCGTTTGTCACAAGTGTTTTTTTTCTTAACAGGTCTGACACTCTTGTTGACAGAGTTTTAGGGCAGCTGTGTTGACACGAGTATCGGTGCCAATCAAAATTTACCTCATAGAATTACATGACTGCCACAGGCTGATAGCTGGATAATCTGCTTCGAACCTGGTTCAGACATGTAGCTCAGATAATTCGATTGCAGGTCTGGCAACATCCATTAAGCCATGGAGTTGGATTTCCTCAGACTTGTGGCAAAATCGGCTTGTGCCTGGACATGAAGACCTGCTCGTTATTACAAAGAATCCGTTAAGTAGATTCGCAGCAAAAGATTTGCAGCAAAAGATAAATATTTGGTAATGGGGTAGAGTTTTGGTTGTAGTACACTTGTATTTCTGATAGCCGTGTCTGAGTAACCGGAGTAAGTTTTTTACAGTCGGGAAGATTTTACACTCGGGAAGAGATACTCAGGAAGACTGTACAGTTTGACTGGTAGTCTTTACGACGCTCACCAGCGTATCAGCGCTCACCAGCGTATCAGAAGTGTTGCTACCAGCGCCTGTATTTTTCAGAAGCTCCCGCTACTGGCGGAAAACAACTGGACTGCACAGGTTTGCTACACGACGTATTCTCCCCCTCAATGTCCGTTTGCTAATGTTCGATTGCTGAATTTACTGTTTGGCAGTCTGTCTTATTGTGACGGACAACAACTTTTAAACCGGCTCCGGGAGCCTTGAAGATTCTGTGGTTTCTTTATTTCCGGTGCCGAATTGCCAGGTGCTTCGCACTTCTGGAGACTTACAGGTATTTAGAGTGAGCTTGCGCGCATTACTACAATGCGGGGTGCTGACATCGAAACCGAATGTAGGATAATTACCGGATACCTGTGTACCCGGGGTATCGCATTGTCAGTACTGACTGGTGGTGTTTCTTTTAACTGGTGCAACAATAGAACGGTAACCTAATAAACCGCATGGATACAACTATGAGAGCTTCGAACAACAAGACGGGAGCAGTGCAATGAGGGATACGATCAACGACATAATGCCCATCATTTGGGGGATCTGGCGATTTCGCTGGACTGCCATTATCGCTGCATGGGTCTTTGCGCTGTTTGGGTGGTTCATGATTGACCTGATGTCAGTCCAGTACCGCGCCACAGCCAAGGTCTATCTGGACAGCAATCGCGTATTGGGCCCACTGCTAAAAAATATGGCTGTGCAACCGGATAATTCCCAGCGAATAGGCTTGCTTAGCAAGACTCTGTTGAACCGGCCCAATCTCGAGCGGCTAGTCGACACTATCGGCTTGGACGAGGACATCGTTGAGCGTGCTGACAAAGAAATCATCATGGAGATGCTCGCTGAAAAGATTGTGCTCTCTGGCGATCGACGAAACAGAGAGTTATTCAATATTTCGTATAGCCACTCTGATCGTGACAAAGCTCTCACAGGTGTAAACACATTGCTGGAGATCTTTACCGAGACCACAGTAGGTGAAAAGCGGCAGGATAACCAGAAGGCGCAGAACTTTCTGGACACTCAGATCGCTGACTATGAGAAGCGTCTGCTGGTTTCCGAGAAGAAATTATCCGATTTCAAACGGGAAAATGCTGAGAATCTGCCTGATGAAAATGGTGGCTTCTATGATCGCTTCTCCAGGGCGGAAGATCAGTTGCGTCGGGCCAGGATTGCTCAAGAGGAAGCTATTAATCGCCGCAATACTATCCGTCAGCAGTTGGCTAACGAGCCGCAGATTGCTTTCCCGCAGGGGTCGCGTGCCCATCCTCTGGATGGTCAGATAGAAGCCGCAACCAATCAGCTGCAATCTTTACGTTTGAGATTCACGGATCAACATCCGGAAATTGCACAACTGCAGCTTGATCTGCGCAGTTTGCAACGCCAGAAAGCTGATACACCTTTTGAAACAGTTGGCGGTGCCAGCGCAGGTGTTACTTCACTGG
Source organism: uncultured Granulosicoccaceae bacterium (assembly GCA_938005265.1). Lineage (GTDB taxonomy): Bacteria > Pseudomonadota > Gammaproteobacteria > Granulosicoccales > Granulosicoccaceae > CALFCE01. The sequence goes on along the minus strand of CALLOA010000113.1, from coordinate 6,579 downwards.
CCTACCAGGAAATCAAATCGATGCTGGCAGCTGCTGAGGGTACGGTTGCGGAGACGCGAACGCGTGCCAATGCCTACAACGAGCAGCTTGAACAGCTAAAGGACACACGCTACACATTGCCTGAGATGGAAGCTCAGCTGTTACAGCTCAACCGTGACTATGTCATCGTTAAAGAACAGTATGACCAGTTACTTGGTAAACGTGAGTCTGCACGATTGTCAGGTGAGTTGGACGAAAATGTTGAGGAAGTGCCGTTCAGAATTATCGACCCGGTTTATGCGCCGTTGCGACCGTCAGAACCCAACAAGAAAATATTGAATCTGGTGGTCTTATTTATGGCAGGTATGATCGGTGCCGGTATTGCTTTTGTGGTGCATTTTTTCAAACCGATGTTTTTTGATCAGAAAATGCTTGCCCAGGTAACAAAGCTGCCAGTGCTTGGCACAGTTACCTTGCAGAGGCGTGGTATGGAGAACCAGTGGTTTACTCCTGAGACAAAAAAATACATTGCTCTGGCTTTTTGTCTGCCCGTAGCTTTCCTTGCTATATCGCTACTGCAATCGAAAACTCCGAAAAAGAGTATCTCCTCATACATCGCTGGCAACTCACAAAGTGAAGTCAGTGTGGCGTCCGGTTCCCAACAGGAGCGAACGGACGCTTTGCAACAAAACGATACAATCGTTGCTCCGACTGCCAAGAAGAGCCTGGAGGAAAGCGCATGAGCACAACAATAGCTAAAGCATTTGGAAATCTGGAACAGACACCTGGTATGAAGGAACGAAAACGTAATCGACAGGCGCGCACCAACTCTGTGCCTAGTACGCAACCTGCGCCGGTAGCTACCCATACAGATGAGTTTAATGGTACTGCGAGAGTGTTTGATACTGTTGAAGTGCAGCAGAGCGATATTGGTGGTGTGCGTCAATCAGTGCCTTTGAAGAGACGCGGGTACGAAAGACGTTCACAGCAGGATCCACGAGCCTATTTTTCTGATCAGATGGCCGTTGGGCGTACTGGCCAGAGTAGAGCCCGTGGCGCTGATTCGCATCAAGGACAATACCATCCAGCTCAAAATTATAATGGCAATACTCGGAACGGGTATGCTCCCGGTGCTGACAGTTACAGAAGTCAACAGCCAGGTTCCTACCAGACGCCATTGCCGCATCATGGTCACGGTCAAAGTCAGCGTAGATCAGATAATCGAGTGAACCAACCGCAGCCCCAACAGGCTGTGCAGCCGGCAATCGAGCCGCGACGTGTGGTTAAGTCCAACGGTAAGATGCTGCGTTTACCTGTTAACCGAATGCGTGCAAAGAATATGATTACGCTTGATCAACCGCGCAGTATGCTGGCTGAACAGTATCGGGCTATTCGTATGGCGTTGATGGGTAATGCACAACGACCGAGCGCTGATGGTATGCGTCCTCGATCCAATCTGCTGATGGTAACCAGTGCGCTTGCCGGTGAAGGTAAAACATATACTTCCACTAATCTTGCTCTGAGTATTTCAATGGAGCAAGACAAGACCGTATTGTTGGTGGATGCCGATTCAAGTAAGGGCTCATTGAGTCGTTTGCTGGGCGTCCCGAAAGGTACTCCCGGACTAATGGATGTATTGATGGATGACAACCTGAATATTGAGGATGTCATACTTAAAACCGATGTGCCTCGATTCATGGTCATACCACGTGGCACGCCTAACGAGTATGCGACGGATCTGTTTTCCGGTCAAAAGATGCAGAACCTGTTATTCGAACTCTCTACTCGCTATGACAATAGAATAGTCATGCTGGACACGTCACCACTCCTGATGACGACAGAGGCTCGTGCAATGGCTAATTTTGTTGACCAGATTCCGTTTGTCGTGGGTGCCGAGAAGACCACTCATGAATCGGTTGAAGAATCGTTGAGCTACCTTAGCCCGGAGAAATACGTAGGCTTGATTCTAAACATGGCTACGAAACAGACGCGAGCGAAATACGGTTATTACTAATTGTCAGTATAACTTTCAGCCATAGCCATCTGCAGCAATCTGCCGCAGATGGTGGCTTGAAAAGCCTATGACTGGAAAAGCGGTAGGTACTAAGCCTCCACTTCGGCTTCAGTGTAATTCCTTTTATCAGCATGGGCGATATCCATTCTGATCTCTGATTGGTCAACAGAATCCGGCAAATACGCACCTGAAAGCATAGATTTAGTCTTGTCCAGGCAGTAGCCTGTAGCGATATACAAGACGTGGATTACGGCATTTCTCAAGGTATTTCTGCCCGATAAACTAGATATTTCCGTTATCGGCAGCCAATAGGCAATTTAATGCCGATTACTTGGCAAAACGTTCTGGCGACCGATAATATCAATAGGAAAAGTACACATTTTCAGCCCGTTTCAGGATTGCCAAAGGTCGCTCAGCCTCGATGCTACTATGTGATCTGAATCACAGTCGGGTTACCTGGCGGATTGGTTATCTCACCTGTTTTTATCGAAACACAAAGCGCTCACCAGAGACAACGGCAGAAACACATGCAATTTCGGCAATGGGCCAAGCGAATATTAAAACTTGCTTTTTTAGGCTTCGCGCTGCCACTGGTCGCGCTATACCGTTTGTTCTGTCTTATTGATCCATCTGAAACAACCTTCCAGGCATTCTCTCAATTTGTAAGTCTGATTCCGGGTAAAACAGGTGTGTTTCTACGTGCTGCTTTTTACAGCCTGGTTTTCGTCGACACAACAGATGAGATGAGTATTGGTTTTATGACCGTGTTTTCGCATGCTGATACAACGCTGGGGCGTGGCGTTTATATAGGTGCCCAATGCAATATCGGTAAATGCTCTATTGGCGAGGGCACATTACTTGGTAGTGGTGTCCATATTCTCAGTGGTAGTCGCCAGCATGATTTTTCAGATATGGATGTACCGATTCAGGAGCAGGGTGGTGTATTTGAAAAAATTCGAATTGGTAAAGATTGCTGGCTTGGTAATACCTGCGTTGTGATGGCAGAACTCGGTAATCAATCAATTGTTGCTGCCGGTAGTGTGGTTACTAAGCCAGTGGCTGCGGCGGATATAGTGGCTGGAAATCCTGCCAGAAAGGTTCGTTCCCGCCTTCAGAACTAACGATGTTAGCCCGCACATTTGAACGGTATCACCGAACCAGCTCCGTTTGTCGATCACAGAAGAAGTGTTGGGTCTGCGCTCTGTTTTTCGATTCCCAGTCAGAGTAGGCTGTGGACTTCCTGTTACTCTCGAAAATACTAACCCCTTTGTTACAGCCATTGGGATTTTCGCTGCTGTGCCTGTTGCCCGGCATAATTCTTTGTGTACTTTGCCGGGCTGCAAAAGCCCGTTTAGGTGGAGCACTGATTATTCTGGGCCTGGTTGTTCTCTATTTATCCAGTGTTCGGCCAGTAGCCATGTGGCTTATGCAATCTCTGGAGTCAGACTATCTTCCTATTGCGGTCGCTGAATTGCCGGAATCATCGGCTATTGTTGTACTCGGTGGCGGTATTCTCAATCCCAATGAGCCTCGCACCGAAATTGAATTTAATGATGGTGGTGATCGTTTGCATTTTGCGGCCAAGCTTTATAAAGCTGGCAAAGCACCTAAGGTTGTTGTCAGTGGTGGTAATGTATTTGTTGAGCCAGGGACATTGAGCAACGGTGAATATTCAAGGCAGTTACTTGTAGAGTGGGGGGTTGACTCCGCAGCTATCGAGGTTGAAGGCAACAGCCGTTCTACCTACGAAAATGCCCGGAATACTGCCGCTTTACTGGGTTCTGACAGTGGGCCGGTTTTATTGGTAACTTCAGCGTTTCATATGCGACGTTCCAAGGCTTTGTTCGAGGCAATGGGCTTTGATGTAATCGCAGCCTCAACCGATATCCAGTTCACCCATTCATCGGAACCGGGTTATTTGCATTGGCTTCCAGATGCCTATTTTCTATACGCTTCAAGCCGCGCTATAAAAGAGTACATTGGTTACACAGCTTATCGCTTGCGAGGCTGGCTGTAGAGGCACTGAAATCACTATGAAACTGAAGATCCCGCCACCGTTTCAAGGCTTGTTCGCTGCCGCATTGGTTTGGGGCTTGGATCAGCTTTTCCCTGCACTCAGCACATCGTTCCCTCTGCAAAAAACCTTGGCACTTGTGTTAATCGTGGTCGGAGCGGGAATAGACTTGATATCAGTATTTGCTTTCTTTAAGGCAAAAACGACTATTAACCCGCTATCGCCGCAGGCAACGAAACAGCTGGTCGTGTCCGGGACCTTTCGTATTAGCAGAAACCCGATGTATCTGGGAATGCTACTGATTCTGAGTGGTTGGGCAATATGGGTGGGCAACGTAACCGGTGTGTTGGCTATATTGCTTTTTGTAAACAGTATTACTTATTCGCAGATCAAACCGGAAGAGAAGGTGCTTGAAGAGAAGTTTGGCTCGATCTACACGGAATACAAAGCATCTGTTCGCCGCTGGTTCTAGAAACTGGCGCTTTTAGCCCTCGCAGATCAGTCAGCAAATAAGCCGTTAATATCTTCAAATTCCAGCACTGTTGTGCCTAGGTAAATTCCTGTTATCTCACCCTCGAACGGTACCCACCACTTTCGATCGCTGGTTTGAGCGATGTTAAGTACCAGTTCGGCATTTTTCCCTTTTGGCGGATTGAGCACACCGGTTTCCGTGCCTGCAACTACCCCGTTTAGCCAGGTTGTCTGATTTTTGCCATCATACTGAATTACCAGTTCCTGTTGCTGGCCTTGCTTCAGGCCATTAGCCAGTGACGTGCTGGAACGCTCTCCACCATTGAACTGGAGCATTGCAAACAAGTGCTTGCCGCTACGGTTGATTCTTGCGAAGTAGCTATTTGCTGTACCTTGCCAGGTGATACTTGCTATCTCACTGAAGGATTGTGAACTGGTGCTGGTAAATTGAAGGGCGATAGCAAAGGATTGTTGTTCGCGAACCGCATCAGCCAAGCCGCTCAAGGTTAATCTTAACGGCGCTGTGTAAACCACATCGTTTTTTGCCACGATATCGTTTTGAGCAATACAGAACCCTATCTCCTCACTAGCTACAGTAGCAGTATTCTTATTGAAATCGGTGATCAACACAGATGCCCAGTTCAGCTTTTTAGCTTGCTGTAACTCGCATGACAATGCATGAATAAGATTTGGTTTGCCGTAAAAGTAAATAACCGAAGTGCTGGCAAAAAAACATAATGCAATCACAACTGGTGTATAGACCACTTTACCAAGTAACCGCATTAAGCCGTAAGATCCCATGGCACCCGCACTAACGCCTGCCACACCGAACAGGATGTCATTTAATTCAAAGCTTCGTTGCTCGTTAACTAGTTGCAAAATTTCTAGTAATACCACCAGAACGCTGCCAACTACCAATGTTTGCCAACTTGTTTCGAGGATTGTGGCCGGGCGCCAGCTAACAATACAGGCCGAAAGTGCAATGGCCAGGAACAGGCTGCTTGAGAAATGAGCGGGCTCCATCCAGTTTGGGAAACGTGGAAGGTCGGTCGTTACCAGTAGCGCAAGGATTGCAGCGAGCAGTAGTAAAAAAGATGTCAGCGTTGCGATTTTCAAGTGTCAGTAACAGATTGGATGCAAATACTACAATGGATGGGGAGGAGCTTTAGTTTCCTTTGCCCGTGCAGCAGCTGCATATACCTCAGGGATTCAACTCGTAATTTGAATTCATTTTAAAGCAAATGGCTAAGTGGAAATGTCAATATCTCCCGATTCCGGCCAGATTTTGGCTTTTTTGCTATCCAGATTCGTTTTCTGATTGACTGATTCTTACCGTGATTGGTGCAATTGCTGACAGAAAATATAAAGTTTGTTATATACTTTTTACCATCGGGTAGCCGTTGTCTGCAGGCTGTAATATCGGCCGGAGGATAAAGATTGGTGAGTCTACCTTCGGGCTTGAGCTAACGAGCTTATTCGCAACCCGGGTATGAGGCTGTGTCGTGATACAAAATACATTTCATGGTCGGATATCTTGATAACTGGAGAACACCTGTGAATTCTGGTTCTAAATTGAAGCGCTATAAAATTTCTACAAGCAGTGCCGGCGGTTTGCGTGCGTTCTTTGATCGCGCGGATCGTTGGTCGAAAAAGCTGTGTGTTACCTTTTTCCTCGGTACCCTGTCTTTATCACAGAGCCACGCAGCAGGGGGCGATAAAGTCACCCTGACTGGTGAAATGATTGATACCTGGTGTTATGTATCCCAAATTATGGGTTCATCGGCAGTTGTCACAGGTACGGCACACCATGTATGTGCAGTTTGGTGTGCGGCTGGTGGAATACCGGTGGGCTTACTTAGCAAGGAAGACAATAAGGTCTACATGATTCTCTCATTTGCGGGTGATGATACGAGTGTTGCTAACGAGCAACTTCTTAATTTGCAAAGCCACGAATTGACAGTAAAGGGTACCACCTTTGAATTGGATGGCTTGAACTACCTGACTATCGATGAAGTGGTATCAGACAACGGGATTGTCAATCTTACGCACGAAAGATTCGGTATCGTGCCGGGAAACGCAAGGCCTTGAATTAGCTTACATT
>CALLOA010000112.1 GCA_938005265.1 uncultured Granulosicoccaceae bacterium | reverse complement strand
CATGAGCTACCCTTCCTTGGGTTAAATACTGGTACTACGTTTCTGAATCTTAAACTGCCATTTTAGATTCGAAAACGAAACCTAAGACTCCATCTGGTTAAGAATACAGCACTATATTCTTTGTTATCAATAATATGTGATGGTCTGACCCCTACCGAAAGACGATACGGATTTTTGCTGCAAAAAGTATCGCCTGAAGTCGACCTACGATCGTCTTAAAGACGTACACCAAGTCCCACGCGAAATCGCGCCTGACCACCAAAGACAACATTGTCCGGAGGGGTTGTACCTTGCCCGCGCACCTGAAGACCAAAACCAGACGGGGCTTCCAGGTAGTCCAGCACGTCAACGTTCTCAACTGTCAGGGTCAAGGAGCGAGTGCCGCTGCCGACCTGCGGATCACCTTCCGGTAGACTCGCCACTAGAACCTGCCTGTCCTGTCCGCCAAATCGCGCGGTCATAAACACTTCCATACCTGAGAGGAAGTCAAAATCATCCATTGCACCGTCCTCGTCACCTTGCTGCTCTGAAGCATCAAGAATATTCAGGGTCAAATTACGCAGATTTACAGACGTAACGAACTGCGTACCGTCTGATACTGAATCTGCATCGGAACTCAACGGTATCTCAATATCCCCGGTCATTGGTACCGTTACAGGAGCACCTGCAATAGTCGTTGCCGGCAACGACTCGGTTAATGACTTACTGCCCAGCGTGGCTTCGCTGCAGGCAGCCAAAAATAGAACGGTCAGAATAAATACAAGAGAAAGGCAAAAAGAACGTAAACACAAAAAACGGTACATCATACGAACACATCACTAATACTGCTTGAGTTATATAACTTACGGCAGAAAAGGTGACGAATTAAATCTATCTATCGGCAGATTGAACAAGGAAGTCTGCAGAATAGTACAGTACTTGAGTTATTGTTGCGGAAGATAGACCTGAATTCAAAAAACTAATCTGCAGCAGGAAATAACCAAAGAGAATAAAAAGCACTGTACCTTCCGATAATATCGCACTGTCTGGTGCGATACGATACCGCCTGGGTGTGGGCATATAGCTAGCCACTGAGGTAGCGTGGCAGCCATAGCGCAAACTCCGGTACCAGCATAACTATTAATAACCCGATTATCTGCAAGAAAATAAACGGAATAACAGCAGCAAAAATTTGTTGCAGTGTAATATGCGACGGAGCGACCGACTTTAACCAGAAGCAAGCCGGCCCGAACGGTGGTGACAGAAAGTATATCTGGATATTTATTACGAACAATACCCCAAACCACACAGCCGCCCAATCCGGCTCCAAACCTAATTCTGGTGCGAGTGTTCTGATTACAGGGGCGAACACCGGCACGGTGATAAATACAATGGCAATCCACTCCATAAAGGTTCCCAGGATTACCAGTATTCCCATCATTACAAAAATAATTCCTAACGCTGGCAAACCCAGGTCAGAGAACAGGGAGCGCATAAAATTCGCGCCACCTATCAGGTTGTAGATGCCTACAAAAGCCACCGCACCAATGATTAGCCAGATGATGGTTCCAACAGTCGACATGGTTCCGGCCAGCGCATGCTGCAGCATGTTCCAGTTAAACCGGTTTCTGATCAGTGCAACAATAATTGCCCCGAACACGCCCACACCGGCCGCCTCTGTAACCGATGCGATACCAGCGTAAATGGAGCCCATCACGCAGGCAATCAGCGTGATACACATTGCAACAGCAACGCGCTTCTCCATCGTCATTTCGGTAGGGCCTTTGATGGCTGCCACCTCTTCGGCGGTGGGTGCAAGGTCCTTGTTGATATAACAACGGGTCACAACATACACCGCATAAAATGTTGCCAGTAACAGCCCGGGTGCGACTCCAGCCAGAAACAAATCCCCGATTGCCACATTGGCCGACAAGCCATACACGATCATGATAATGCTGGGTGGTATCAAAGTAGCGAGAGAGCCGGCGGCGCAAATCACACCAACCGCCAGTTTTTTATCGTAGCCGAGGCGCAGCATTTGCGGCAGTGCCACCAGACCCAGCATCACGATCTCACCACCCATAACACCGGACATGGCTGCCAGCACCACGGCAACAGCAACGGTTTGCACAGCAACACCACCTCGCAAACGCCCGGCGAAGATTGACATGGCATCAAATAAATCTTCAGCCACACCGGCTTTTTCGAGAATGGATGCCATCAATACAAACAGCGGAACCGCGACTAAGGGGTACTTTTCCAGCAACCCATAGGCATTGGTCGATACCAGATACAAACCACCTGGCCCGAAAAATACCAGCGCAGTCATCACCGACACAAACATGGTGACAATGCCGAGCGGCATGCCCGTGGTCATAAGTAATAACAGAATGGCCACCATCACCAGGCTGACTGTACTCAGCTCGTAGCTTTTTGCATCTATAAATTGCTGCGGGTTAAACAGCGAGCCAACATTGCCGTATAGCCCGTGCAACGTGGACGCAATTCCTCCATCACCTACGTAGTGGGTGATAATGGTCAGCGCAAATCGCAGAAAGATAAGTGCCCCTATCGCAAGCACGATGTTGCGGGCCAGGGAACTCTCGAAGTGGCGCCACATATTCACCAGCAATTGCGCGATGTAGAGAACGGCACCAATGACTAAAAGCGCTTTTAACATCATCGGCTGCGGTGCATTAAATGCACTGCCTGAGCGTTCAACTATTGATATCGCATCAAGCCCGCGCGTCAGTGTATCGTCAGCAAGCAGAAATAGCGCGATCACGCCAATAACATAAGCAATAAGATCAAGCCACCAACGCGAACGGTCGGTACCCATAATGTAGAACACGGTGATGCCGATATGACGTTTCTTCAACGTCACATATCCGGCGGAGATGGTCCACGCCGCAGCGCACATCACCATAACGATTTCAAACGCCCATGATGTGGGAGAATCAAAGACATAGCGTGCAACCACTTCGTATACAGTGACTGCAGCGCACAGCAAATACAGCTGCGCAACGGCAAGCCCGCTAAAGCGGCTTATGTGGTCGATAAAGGAAAATGCATCCCGTCGCCCATCGGAATCGATCCTGTCGTCTCTTACAACGTCTGATGGAACAGCTACTGTCGTCGCTTCAACCATTGACCTATCCCTTTGCTTGATTTTCAAATCACCAACAGAGTGATGATTGACAAATATCTCACAACAGTGTCCTATGTTAGCTCTTGGGTCAATCCCCTCGAGCAAAAAAGAGCGAATATGAACACTGACGATGATGGTGGACGCATAGATCCCGTTCGATATTACGGCCCCTTGACCTGGATTGCCGGGCTAGCGCTCGGTGCGCTCATTATGTGGTTGATGTTTACGCTAGCAGACGGATTTTGAACGTTGTAATTAACTACTCTTTGTAGAATCCATACGAACTACATATTTAAACGAGTTTTTGAATGGAAGCTACTTCTTTGTAGAACACTACGTAACTGGAGGATCAAATGAAAGGCAGAGGAATGACACGAATCGGCATAGCAGTCAGTGCAGTTGCATTGGTTATGTCGTCTAATGTGGTGCAAGCCGACACAATCAAACTGCAAGCCAGTTCCCGCGCAGGCGACTGGGCAATGCAGTTCTATCAGGAGTGGGTTGAAAAATTCAATATCATGACCGGTCCTGATGGTACAAAAATGGAAGTCCTACCCACGCAAGCGGTAGTTCCTTACAAAGAAACCATAGACGCAGTAGCTAACGGCATTCTTGCAGGAGATCTTAATGCCATTTCCTACTTTACAGGTCGCGATCAGGCTTTCTCGATTCTCGGTGACCTGATTTCCGGGTACGACACCGTTGATCAAATGCAGACTTTCTGCCAGTACGGTGGTGGTAAGGAAATCCTGCAAAAGGTTTATGACAAGTACACCAATGGCAACACGGTGGTTGTCGGTTGCGGCCCTTATGCGCGTGAAGCATTTGTATCTTCAATTCCTATTGAAACCATTGATGATCTGCAAGGTGTCAAACTGAGATCTCCCGAAGGTCTGGCAGCAGAAGTTTTTAAAAGAGCGGGGGCCTCTCCCGTTGCACTGCCATTCTCTGAAGTTTACACGTCACTGGAAAAGGGTCTGGTACAGGCAGCCGATGCTTCTGCATATGTGAACAACGACGCCAGCGGCATGCACAAGGTGGCCAAGTATCCGATCTACCCGGGCATTCACTCAATGGCTGTACTGCAACTGGTGATGAACAAGGGTGCGCACGACAAAATGAGTGACGCAGACAAGGAAATTCTCGATGTCTGGTACACAGCTATGAACACGTCAATGCGCCGCAAAGCTGACCTTGAAGACAAACGCCTGGTTGCAGAACATAAAGCCGGTGACGACATCACAGTTGTTGATTGGGCGCAGGAAGATCGCGATAAAATGCGTGCAATCGCTGTAGAGGCTTGGGAAGACGTAGCTGATAAATCGCCACTTGCCCGCGAAGCACTTGATGCGCATCTGGCATTTATGAAGCAGATCGGTCTGCTTGAGTAACAGTCTACTTGCGTAATTATGATAAAGACTGGTTGCTAGTCTGAACCAGGACCGCTAACAGGGTCTGAAACCGGAGCACGCTGACTTTTAAAGTTAGCGTGCTTTTTTGTGCAATTTTAGCAGGCTTCATGTTGGTGTTAGTTGCCATTGCGGGTTTTGTCCAATCTTTGTCTGTGTAAAAAGTATCTTGTAATATTGTCCCGGATTTTCAGTTATTGCGTCACTGGATACATGAGCTCACGACCATTTCCATCAATCGGTTTTAATAGGAGACCCCGGATAATGCGAAGAACGCTACTGGCACCGCTGCTGGTTTCCGTAACTGCTTTACTCTATGCCGCACAGATCGCTGCAGATATGAGCGGGACATGGGAAAGCCCCTCTGTTGATGTACAAGAGACACTGGAAGACGTCAGGGGTTTATTGGCAGAAGAGGAGTATGAAAAAGCGCTTGATGAACTTCAAAACATAGTTGAAATAGAGCCAGACAATGCGGATGCCTGGAACCTTACAGGTTTTTCTGAACGAAAGCTTGGAAATCTGGGGAGCGCAGAGAGTGCCTACAATAAGGCACTCCAACTTGACCCTGAACACAAAGGAGCGCTGGAATACCAGGGTGAGCTGTTTTTGCAACAAGGGAAACGGGAGAGCGCGCTAGAAAATCATGAGCTACTACAAAAGTTATGTCCGACTGGTTGCGATGAGCTTACCGGCCTAAGTGCTGCGTTGTCAGGTACTAGCGCAATTAAGTCAAATCGATATAAAAAATAGGACTGGAAAGAATCGTATTGGCGTTGCACACTCGTATTGTCACTTTTGCAATATTAAGACGAAAATTCCGGGGAGTTCACTAATGAGCCGTCCACCATTCAGAGCGGATCACGTTGGCAGTCTTCTAAGATCAAAAACTGTAGCTGACGCTCGCAAACAGTACTTTGACGATAAAAACTCCTTGTCAGCGGAGGAACTGAACGCCATTGAGAACCAGGCGATTATCGAGCAGATAAAAATGCAGGAAGCCACCGGGTTACCGGTGGTGACTGATGGCGAACAACGGCGGTCGTTCTGGCACTATGATTTTTTGGGAGAGCTCACAGGGCTTGAACTCGAAGAACGAGATGAAGGAGTGCAGTTTGCCGGTATCAAGTTACGGCCGATTTTCCCAACCATTCAGTCGAAGCTCGATTTTCCTGATGACCACCCGATGCTTGAGCATTTCAGATTCGTTGCAAACAATACGAATGTCACCCCAAAGATTTCGATACCGGGCCCAAGCTGCTGTCACTTCAGAACGGCTCCAGAAGATATTAAACCGGCTGAATATCAGGACCTTGATACTCTACTCGCTGATATCGCAGCTACGTATAAAAAAGCTGTAAACGCTTTTTACAAAGCAGGGTGTCGCTACCTTCAAATGGACGATATCTTTTTTGCCTATCTGTGTGACACAAAGCACCGGGCAGAAAAACAGGCACAGGGCCAGGACCCGGACGAATTGATAGAGCGCTACGCATGGATGATGAGTGAAGCTATAAAAGATCGACCGGATGATATGGTGATCGGCATGCATATGTGTCGGGGTAACTTTCGATCTACCCATGCGGCAGAAGGTGCCTATGACCCGGCCGCGGATGCTGTGTTTAACAAGACCGGCGTTGATATCTTTTTTATGGAATACGACACTGAACGTGCCGGTGGGCTTGAGCCACTTAAATTCCTCGCCAAGGGGAAACAGCGGGTCATGGCAGGTTTTGTTACCACTAAGCATGGAGAGCTTGAATCGATAGATGATCTGCAGCGGAAATTTGAAAAAGCATCCCAATACGCTGATATTGATCAACTCGGTATTGCGCCACAATGTGGGTTTGCATCTACCGAGGAAGGCAATAACTTATCTATCGATGAGCAACGCAGGAAACTTGATCTGGTTGTGGAAACAGCAGAGAAAATCTGGGGCGGTGTGGCCACGTAGGATTACAATCACTAACCCGGTTTCCAGTTTATACAGTTGGGGGAGAATTGTTGTAGGCAAGCAGCTCAGCGCCGTTTGTCCCATCGGCTTCTATAAACCAGTCTCCCATCTCGCTTGAAGTCACAAATACGGTGTCGTCTCGATTAACTAATATATCCAGTGCTTTTTCAAAATAGTAAGCGATATGAGGTACACCGATGATGTGCGGATGTAAGGCAAGGGTCAGTATTCGCGCCTGCTTTTCAGCTTCCCGTTCATAAACAGACAGTGTCGCTTCAAGTCGTTTCAGGAATTCGTCACTGGAAGACTGTTGAATGGCATAGGTTGGTACGTCATTTAGTTCTAATGTGTAGGGTAGTGCCACCATCGGACCGTGACGTGTTCGCATCCAGTTAGGTAAATCATCGAGGGTCCAGTCATGTAGAAAGTCGATTCCCTGTTGTTTCAAGTGATCAGGTGTATCGTCTGTTTCCCCTAGACCCGCGCCAAGCCAGGCACGGGTCTTTTTACCTGAGGCTTTCTCAAGGCGAGCCAGACACCGACTGATTTCTTCCGCTTCATCGTCAACGTGCTTGATTGAGCGTTGGAACCAGCCATGGCCGACCAGCTCCCATTGGGCTTGCAGAATGGCATCGAGTAGTGAAGGATAGACGTCACAAACTTGTGCATTGATAAAAGCCGAAGCTTTGAGATCTCGCGCGGCAAGCATCTCCATGCAGCGGCTCATACCACAACGCATACCGTATTCAACCCAACTGTAGTTGGGTACGTCCGGCGGGTTTTGCTGTGCACCGTGCGGTGGAGGAATAATGCCACGAGGCATCGCACGGTCAAACGGCCAGTACTCGATGTTCATGGCCACGTGAACCATAATGGATTTACCATTCAATGGTTCCAGTCGAGGGCGATTACTCGCCAGCTGGTAGGGAATACGGGGGTTAGACCACATGAAGCATTCTCCTGTTCAAATAGCAGCTCGTTGGCTTACCCTTGTGAGTGTTTGTTTGATCATTGCCTAATGATGCTATCACAGTCGATGGTTGGAGATTCCCGGTGAGATAGCCCCTTACTCAAACCAATCACAAACCAATGGATAACGTAGAAAAGACTATTAGCGAGCAGCTGATATCCCTCTGCTCGGTACCCGTGAGCACAGAAACTCGTGAGAGAGCTGCATTGCATTTACTGGATTGGTTAGGTTGCATCTTAACGGGTGCTGTAACCGACCCCGGAAAGGGAGTAAGAGAATTTGCCCGACAGGGCCAATATGCATCGGGCAGAAGTTTTGTCTGTGGTGAGGCAGATTTATGTGCCTCTGGAGCAGCTTTTGTAAATGGTGGCCTTGGCAATATTCTGGAAATGGATGA
>CALLOA010000111.1 GCA_938005265.1 uncultured Granulosicoccaceae bacterium | reverse complement strand
GAAGCCGGTGGCATTGCGATGAGATTCCAATCGCCCCCGCGAAAGGGGTTCTCAGTTTTTTTTACAGCGGGTTACGTCGATTACCAGCTAGCTCAGGTGGTCGATGATGAACGTGGTGTACCAGTACGTTCTTTTGCGGATGCCGATGGATTACTCGGGGTTGCAATGGACCTGAGCACTGCTGTCTCTCCTATCTCCAATTTATCGCTTCCCGCGATTGCCGATCTCGATCTTGATGGCGTTGATGATTTTCTCTGGACCACCCGACGCAACGTGCCATTTGTTCCAGGGCGCTCACGGGAAATTGAAGGCATTGACGTTTCAGGTTTGCGTGTACGCCGTAGCCCTGATGAATTAAATCTGTTCTGGAACCCGGTTTCGGGCGCTACAAGTTATCGCATTCAGTTCAATGATGCTTTTATCGATGAGGTAAGCAACGATACAACCACTTTGGATGTACCAGACTCCACTGGTGGTGGCACAATTTCAATCCGTGTCGAGGCGCTGGACGCAAACGGTTTAAGGTTAACAACACAGCTTCGTCAGGTACCGGCATTTTCTCCTTTGCTTGAAGATTTTTCGATAACAGTACACGGCATAGACTTATTGGAGCTATTTGTCCTACCCAATGAGGACCAATCCGGCAGAAGACTGACAAGCCGCCTTACCGTACTACGCGATGGACAGGTTATAGGCCGAATCTCCGACATCAGCTTTACCGACACGACCGTACAACCCGGCACGCAATACAGCTATCAACTGATTACCGATGAATTCCCCGGTGTAAATGTTAATGATGTCGTTCTGGAATCCGCTCCTCGATTTATGAGAGCAACACAGCGTATTGTCGTTGAAACGCCACCCGACCCGAACAGTGGCTCCACTCAACCGATCGAACCAACTGCTCCGGTTGAAGAACCTGCTAACGGCCCCGAGCCCGTAAGTAATTTGCGTGTAGTCAGGTATTCCGCCTTCGATGCGGAAATTATGTGGGACCGCTCTGACGAACCTGCTCTGCAATACGAGGTATTTCGGGACGGTATTCTGGTTTCGACACAGTTTGGTATCAGTTTCTACGACCCGCGGCGCCCTGAAAATACCGGCTCTATCTATCAGGTAGTGGCACTCCGTGCGGACGGCAGCAGGTCTGAACCAAGAACCATTACGCTTGAGCCAATCAATGGCGGCTCTAGTGCCCCCACAACTCCGGTAACTGAAACACCCGGCGTTGATATTCCGGCAGCACCGCAAAACCTGCGCGTGACTCGCTACTCGGCAAAGGATGCTGAAGTTTTCTGGGATCGTGCAAGCGAACCCGGCATACGCTATGAGGTCTTTCGCGATGGAGTACTGCAGAGAACCGGATTTGGCATCAGCTTTTTTGATACCACACTACAACCGGGTGCTTCAGCACGCTATGAAGTGATCGCGATCGCGCCCAATGGCTCACGATCAATGGCAGCAACGGTCGATTTGTCTGGCGAAGGCAACCCGCCAAATGGCCAAATCCCTTCACCCGAGGGTATTACCGCTACGGTCTATTCGGATTCAGCAGCTGAACTGTTCTGGAACCGTGCCCCCATTGAGGCTGGAGTCATTACAACTGAAGTCTCACGCAATGGTGAGCTTCTGGGCAGCACACAAGGCAATAGTTTTTTCGATGCCACACGGGTGATTGGCGTCACCTATGTCTATTCGCTGGTTTCCATGAACACACAGGGCATCCGATCAACCGCTACTGTGATTGAAGTAGCAAACTAGAATGACTGTCGATTACGGGAGACAGGCTTAATTCATACCTTGCTTGCAGAATAAATTATGGATTCGTATCCAATAGCACACCCAAATGTTATTGGCGAAGTTCAGGGTAATCACAATAGAAATTGGTCAACAGGCGCCGCGCCAGGAATTCATTGCGGAACCGTCCGTCCAGGTCAGTTACAGTAACTGTCCAGTGCTCGTCTTCTATCGTTTTGCTTGCGGTTATTATGTCGAGATCTTCTGTAAGAGGACCGCTTGGGGTTGGCATGTTTTCAAGAGTCAACCTGCCAGCTACAGCTTCGCAATCGCGTGAATTGCCAGTAATACTTCCAGTCAATTCATAGGTAATTGTCCGCCTCTGCCCCAGATAGCCACCAAAGTTGTTGTACCTGTCAACAAGAGTACCGGTCTGGAATCGCATACCCGTGTCTGTCACTTGTGTTTCTGTGGTTATTTCGAATTCAGTCTCAGCGCCTGATTCTGAATGGAACCGGGTTAGGGTGCCCATAAACTGCATGGAACCACCGGTATTTGTTCGGTTAGCCGTGGTTACGAAGCGGGTGGATCGCCCCGCGGGGCTGCGTTCTTCACGATTGTCTGAGAACGTTCCAGTGCCTGACGCATCTAAATCAATGATAAGCATTTGTGTCAGCCCCCATCGATCCGGGTTGATCATGCCACTTGCCAAAATTTCCGGCGGCAAAAGCTCCGTCTGTTCAAAGTAGGGTCGCGTTGTTGGAATTTGTGATTCAACATCATACGGATGGAAAGAAAAGAAGCCCGAAGGCCCAATCGAAAATATGTCTCGTATTTCTGTTTCAGCGGAATCAGTCACCGGGCCGGTATTGGCAATGTCTTCGATCAATCCCGTATCACTACTATAGATATAGATCGCTCCATAGCGTGGCATAGCCACGGCAAGTGTATTACCGTCAGAAGATAGGCGGCTGAGCTCATCTCCGAATAGATCCACAGTGTCATCATCACTGGCCGTGAGGTAGGCTTGTTGCTGCCAGCTTTCATTATTGCGCCTGAAAAAATATATCTGCCCGGCACGAGGATCGGCACTGGAGAAACGTGAACCGATTGCTGAAACAACCAATGTGTCACCGGCCGCATTCAGGCTAAGATCAGAACCAAACCAGTCCTCCCGTGCTGTGTTACTGGCTTTCAGATAGGCCTGTTGTTGCCAGTTACTGTTTTGTCTCTGGAAAACATAAACAGCACCCGAATCCCGGACGAAATTATCAGCCTGATCTCCGTTGACACCAGTTGCGAAGCTGTCTTCGTGTGTCGCTGCAACGGCCAGGGTATTGCCATCGGCACTAATAGACAGCCGAGTACCAAACTGATCGTCAGTTTCTGCGTTACTGGCTTTGAGGTAGGCTTGTTGCTGCCAACTATCATTAGTACGCGCAAAGACAAAAACAGCACCTGAATTTTGTGCTGAGTTGTCTGATTCATTACCATCTATGCCGGTAGCACCACTGTCTTCCAAGTCTGCCCCGATCGCCAAGGTGGTACCATCAGCGTTAAGACTCAAACTGTTGCCAAAAAAATCATCGCTGCCGCTGAATGAAGCTCTCAGTGTCGCTTCTTGTTGCCACTGGCCATTACGTCGCGCGAAAACGTTCACTTCATCAGATAAACCGGGGCCCTCGGCAGCCACAACATTGCCATCGGCGCTTATAACTGATCGATGGCCCGGAAATTGTTCGCTCTCCCGCCAATCACCGTTTGTTCTCTC
This sequence comes from uncultured Granulosicoccaceae bacterium, assembly GCA_938005265.1. Lineage (GTDB taxonomy): Bacteria > Pseudomonadota > Gammaproteobacteria > Granulosicoccales > Granulosicoccaceae > CALFCE01. The sequence goes on along the minus strand of CALLOA010000111.1, from coordinate 33,132 downwards.
AAAAATATAGATACCACCACCACTAACAACCATGGTGTTTCCGTCAGCACTCAAACCCACTCTACTTCCAAAAAATGAATTATCTGCATCACTCGCTTTTACATAAGCCTGCTGTTGCCATGTATTACCTATTCTCACAAACACATAGACAGCGCCAATAAAGAATCCAGAGTTATCAAGCTGGTCAGCGTTTATTCCGGCAGCAGTACTTTTCTCTGTTCTTGCACCTACGGCCAGTGTGTTGCCATCAGCACTCAGACTGATGTCTGAACCAAAATCATCTTCCAATTCAAAGTTACTGGAAACCACGTAGCCAAGACCCGTTTCAAATAAATTCGAAACCGACAGTTCATTGGACTCTACACAACCGGTGCTATTACAGGCCTGGACCAGATAGCGGGCATTGAGCCTCTCAAACAGTAAGCTTGGGCCGCTATCTGACACATTGTGATCATACAGTTCAACCGTTGAATTAATATCTTCGCCTAACTGCAAATACTCTGACTGCCCATCGGCATTTTCCATGACTCGATAAGTCTGCGCACCGGCGACAGGCTGCCATCTTATTCGAAAGATACTATTGGCGATCAGTTCGATGCTGGCCTGGACTTCCTGCAGCACATCATCCATCAATGGATCAGTACCAGCTCGTGACTCTTCCAGATTGCTGACACCATCACTATCCGCATCCCAACTTGTCGTATCGAACTGACTGACATTAATGTCTAACGTCTGCTGTTCACTACCCGTTGCAAAAACCTGATCGACAGTACCAAGGATGGTTTGACCATTATTATCGGCAAAGGTGACAAACAAGCGATGCTCAGTGTTTGCGGGAAAGTCTTCTGTAAGCGTCCACGATTCATCAACCACCCAAGCCGCTACCGTGTCTATCTGACCCCAAGCCACTCGAACTTGTAGCGCATCTGACTGATATGCAGGCACAGTGATGTTTAAAGTAACGCGGGTGGTGGCTGCTACGGTAGTCTCTTCTGAATTAGAACCCGTTAAATTTGGATCCAAAAGGGATGCTTCGGACTCAGGCGCATTTTCAGGCTCTGGAGTGTTTTCAGGCTCTGGGGTGTTTCCAGAATCGGGGCTGTTTACAGATACGGAATCTGCGACCGGTGGAAGTGAATCATCTCCATTTGTGTTTCCGGAGCTGCTCGCTCCTGAGCAACCGTTGATAAGTACAGTGACAAATAGAAGAACACCGTACCAACTCTTCTTGCCGTAGTAAGCTTTAGATAACAACTTTGAGGTATGCATGCTCCGATTTTACCACCAGAGTTTAGCCGGCCATTCTAAATTGTCGGTAATTTACGATGCTAGTGCTGTTGTAATGCGACCTAAGTTATCTATCTGTCAAAACTATCTGTTAAAAAAACATTGCTGTGTAACACCAATGACACAGTTTGGCGACACTAGACGGACTTATGAAAATCCTCTTGGAAATGCCACCTCGGAAACCTCTCAGTAGACATCCTTGGCAGAAATCGACATTGGCGGAATTGTATATTTCGAACGTAGCACCGGCTGAATTAATCAGCCTGCAAATTAGCATAAGCAAGCACTAACCACTTTGCACCTGCATCTTCAAAATTGACCTGAACCCTTGCAGTCTGGCCACTACCTTCGTGATCAAGCACAACACCTGTGCCAAACTTTTTATGCATGACCTGCTGCCCTACTTGCAACACTATGCCGTGCGTCATGTCTTCAATTTCAGGTTCCTTTAACGGCTGATAAACGGGTTGTGTCAGTTTCATCCGTGGCCGGATTTCATCCAGTAATTCCTTTGGCAACTCCTTGACAAAACGTGATGGCGGATTGTATTGGTCACGCCCGTAAAGCCGCCTATTCTCAGCCATTGTGAGATACAGTTTTTGCCTTGCGCGTGTAATGCCCACATAACAAAGTCTTCGCTCCTCTTCCATTCGCCCCGGCTCCTCCGCTGAACGCTGGTGAGGAAATAACCCTTGCTCCATACCAGCAATAAATACAACCGGAAACTCCAGACCTTTGGCCGAGTGCAGTGTCATCAATTGAACACTGTCCTGATCAGTTTCAGCTTGCCCTTCCCCTGCTTCTAAAATGGCATGTGCAAGGAAAGCATCCAGCGGCCCCAAGTTATTATCTATATCGGCCTGGAACTGGAATGTTCTTGCAGCGGTTGATAATTCCTTGAGGTTTTCAACACGTGACTGGCCACGCTCTGTTTCATCTTTTCCAAAGTGTTTTAACAAGCCACTTTTTTCAATAACCAGCTCCACTATTTTCTGCAGATTAGGTTCACCATCCTCATCAACCTGTTCGTTAACTTCGCGTGTCAGATTTTGAATCAGTGTGGCAAAACCTTCAACAGCTGTACGAGCCCGAGCCGTAAGTGCACCTGCTTGCAATAGTGAAAAAGCAGCCTGCCAATAAGTTTCGTTATTATCCCGTGCTGCAGTACGAATCATGCCCAGCGTTTTATCACCGATACCACGTGGTGGTTGGTTAATGACTCGCTCAAATGACACATCATCATAAGCATGAAGACTTAAACGCAAGTAGGCCAGTGCATCTTTTATTTCTGCTCTTTCAAAAAATCGCAAACCTCCATAAACACGGTAAGCAATACCGGCAGCCAGCAGATATTCTTCTATCGAGCGTGACTGGGCATTAGAGCGATACAGAATGGCGTAGTCACTGCGCCTTGCACCATTCGACGATACACCTGCCTGAATGGTATCAGCGATAAAGCGCGCTTCATCACTTTCGTTGTAAGCGTTGTAAAGTGTAATTAGTTCGCCTTCGTTATCATCAGTCCACAAGTTCTTACCCAAGCGACCGTGGTTACACTCAATCAGTGCATTCGCCGCTCCTAAAATATTGCCAGTTGAGCGGTAGTTCTGTTCCAGCCTTATTAGTTGGGTGTCTTTAAAATCTTTGTTGAAGTCAAGAATATTTTCAACTTTTGCACCACGCCAGGCATAGATGGATTGATCATCATCACCCACTGCAAACACACTGCCCGTATCACCAGCGAGTAGCTTAACCCAGGCGTATTGAATGGTATTGGTATCCTGAAATTCATCAATCAGCAAATGTTTAAAACGGTTTCGATAATGATCAAGAAGTGCTTCGTTATCTCGTAAGGTCTCCAGTGTGAGCAATAGCAGTTCGGCAAAATCTATGGTGCCGGCACGCTCACAGGCCGCTTCATAGGCTTTGTAAATGTTCAGATATTGCACAACGATCGGGTCAGAGTCATCAGTGTTATGTTGCGGGCGCCTGCCCTCATCTTTTTCACCATTGATAAACCACTGCACCTGGCGTGGCACCCACTGTGATTCATCCAGATTCATTGAACGCAGCAAGCGTTTGATAATCCGCAGCTGATCATCAGAATCAATGATCTGAAAAGCTTCCGGTAGGCCGGCTTCTTTGTAGTGGGTTCGTAGAAAGCGGTGAGCTATGCCGTGGAACGTACCTATCCACATGGGGCCAACCGGACTGCCGAGTAAACTTTCAGCACGGTTACGCATTTCCCTTGCGGCCTTGTTGGTAAAGGTAACAGCAAGAATTCCGAACGGGGAAATACCTTCGACGCGATTAAGCCAGGCTATGCGATGGGTCAATACACGTGTCTTGCCACTGCCGGCACCCGCCTGGACCAGAATATGACCGGCAGGTGCAGTAACCGCTTCACGTTGGGCGTCGTTCAGCCCGTCAAGAATATCTGAAACATCCATGTTCCGATTCTACCAAGATCCATTACCTTGTACTGATAAAAACAGTAGTGGTAAGGAGATGATATTTAACGCCTCTTTGGGCGGCGCGTGAAAACTAACGAGCTAACTTCGACGCAGTCCTTTTAACATCAGGACCAGTGAAACAAACAAAACCGGCCATAAAAACCAGGGAAGGACCGCACTATCGGTATCAACCACATAACGCGCCGCACCGATAATAATCATTGCCAGAAACAAGCAACTACCAACAACCGAAAATGACAAGCCGCGGCTGGCCTGCCCGTAGCGATGGCGTGAGTGAGCCGCGAGCATTTGCGCACGGGCATTAACCGGGTTCATACGCATATCCGGTGTCGAGGTTTCTCCCTTGGGTACCGGGACTCGGCCCATTTGGCTTTGAGCTGCCAGTGTTTGAGCTTCAACAATAGCATGCAGCATCATTGGCATTTCCGGCAACCTGTCGATAATCAGCGGCGCTTGCTGAACGAACCGTTTTATTAAAGCTTCCGGTCCACGCCGCTCAGTCACCCAATTTTTAAGAAACGGCTTACCCGTGGCCCAAAGATCAAGATCCGGGTAGAGCTGACGACCCAGCCCTTCAATATTAAGCAGCGTTTTTTGCAGCAACACCAGTTGCGGCTGTACCTCCATTTCAAATCGCCGGGCTGTATTAAACAACTGTACGAGAACTGCTCCAAAGGATATTTCCGATAACGGTTTCTGGAATATGGGATCACAGACCGATCGGATAGCCAGCTCAAATTCCGAGACACTGGTATCAGCAGGCACCCAACCTGAATCGACATGCAGCTGCGCTACGCGGCGATAATCCCGTGTAAAGAAAGCCAGCAGATTTTCCCCTATATAGTGCTGATCCTGCTCAGTTAAGGAGCCCATGATTCCAAAATCAATGGCAATGTAATTGGGGTAACCCGGATTTTCCCCGGATACGAAAATATTACCCGGGTGCATGTCGGCGTGGAAAAAGTTGTGATGAAAAACTTGTGTATAGAAAATTTCAACACCATGTTCTGCCAGTTTTTTCATGTCGATACCGGCTTTATGCATCTCATCGATATTCCTGATGGGTATGCCGTAAACTCTTTCAAGCACCAATACGTTCGTCCGCGTGTAATCCCAGTACACCTGCGGCACATACAACTTGTCTATATCGCGGTGATTATGCCTGAGCGTATCCGCATTGCCACCTTCGCGAATCAGATCAAGTTCGTTATGAATAGTCCTGTCATATTCAGAAACAACTTCACGAGCTCGCAAACGCTTGCCATCGGCAAGCAGGGCACTGGCCAGACCAGCCAGTACATACATCAAATTCACATCACGATGGATGGTTTTCGCGATACCGGGACGTAGAACTTTTACAACGACATGAGTTCCGTCAAACAGCGTGGCACCATGAACCTGGGCAACGGATGCCGAAGCAATTGGCGTGTCTTCGAATGATCCGAATGTCTCCTCAATGCTTGCCCGCAATGCCGTTTCTATTTCATTCCTGGCTTGTTGCGAATCAAATGGAGGAACTTGATCCTGCAGTAATGCCAACTCATCACCTATATCATCCGGCAGCAGGTCCCGGCGTGTAGAAAGCACCTGACCCAACTTCACGAACACCGGACCAAGCTCCTGCAAGGCCAGACGAATTCGTTCACCCCTGGGTAAAGATCGTTGCTCCTTGTACAGCCAGCGGGTAGGTGACAGCAGAAAGATAGAGTTCAGCCACTCACGCCCTGCTGCTTCAAATATAAGATTTTCCAATCCATATTTGACAAACACATGCTCAATTTTCAGCAACCTCAGCAGGCTGTAGGGATTGAGAATGGAAGACTTGTTCTGGGCAGCCAAGAGGTTTATTCCGTGATTTTTTATTCGTGACCGGATGCCGGTAACGTTTTTTCAAGACTGGCAATTCTTGCCTCCATGCGATCAACGTCATTTCTTATCGTATCTACTGACTGACAGAAATCTCTGACTTCTTCTTCATTAACTGCCACACCTGCAGGACCTCGCAGAAAATCCGCAGTCTCTGAACGCAGTCGTTCTGTGCCTTGCTCAAAGAGCTGGCGAAACCCACTGGCTACTCGGAAAAATTGATGGGATGCAGTATCTCCAACAACGCCGGATAACTGTTCTTCCCAATCAACGTCCATCTCATCCATGATTTGTTTTAGCTTGCGTGCAGACGACGTATCCCCCGCAACGCTGACAGTGCCGTCAAACAAGGAATCGCTGTTTCTTAACAAAGACAGCAACGCAAACACGGACCCGGAGAGAACAACATCAGGCTCATCATCATAAAAACGCGAAAGCTCCACACCATCATGCAAGAACATCAGGTATATTTCGATTCCCGGCCCCTTGACCTCTACCTTGAATACTTTGCCTTCCAGTTCCGATGCACTGGCATGACTTTCGGGATCTAGCAGCAGCAAACGGTTGATTACCGTTTGTGCGCCAAGCAACACAGGAGCAGGTAGCAACATATCCGTCCAACCCTCCTAATACTTAAAAGCTTTGTGCAAGGCTACGATTCCACCTGTCATGTTATGGAAACCGACATCATCAAACCCGGCTTGCTGCATCATACCCTTAAGGGTTTCCTGATCCGGGTGCATGCGTATGGATTCCGCCAGGTAACGATAACTGTCAGCATCATTTGCTATCAATTTGCCCATCAAAGGTAACGCAGTAAATGAATAAGCGTCATAAGCTTTGGCCAGTAATGGTAATACCGGTTTGGAAAACTCAAGTACCAGCGCGCGCCCTCCCGGCTTTAAAACCCGGTACATGGATTCAAGGGCTTTTTGTTTGTCTGTAACATTGCGCAAACCAAACGCTATGGTTATGCAATCAAAAGAATCTTCAGCAAAAGGTAGGGTTTCAGCGTTTACCTGAGCATAAGTTACGTTATCAACGATTCCCATGTCCGTTAGACGATCACGGCCCTGGTTGAGCATTGCAGCATTAATATCTGCTAACACTACTCGCCCTTTAGGGCCCACACGCTTAGATAATTTTATAGCCAGGTCTCCAGTGCCACCAGCCAGATCAAGAACAGATTGGCCCGGCCGGGCGCTGGTCTGTTCTATCGTGAATTGCTTCCAGACGCGATGAATGCCGAACGACATGGCATCGTTCATAACATCATAACGTGAAGCTACCGAACTGAACACTTCACCAACACGGTTTACTTTTTCAGTTACATCAACCTGTTCGTAACCAAAATGCGTTTTATCTTCGCCACCTGTATTCATAAGGTTACCTAAGTTTCTTTAATCCTTGGCAGGGCCGTCAGCACGTTCATGGCCTGCAGCTGCTAATCGCTCCAGATACTTCTTCCAGTTATCTTCATAGTAGCGACCCAGCTCATATAAATAATCCCAGGAGTAAAGCCCTGTGTCGTGCCCGTCGTCGAAATGCAATTTGAGTGCATAGTTTCCCTGCGGCGTCATCTCGGTAATATTGACCTTCTCCTTACCTGTTTGCAGAACCTCCTGACCCGGACCATGCCCTTTGACTTCCGCGGAAGGTGAATACACTCTTAAGTATTCGCAAGTCAGATTGCATTCAAAACCATCCTGAAAATGTAGTTCCAGGACACGGCTTTTCTGGTGCAGTTTTATCTCGACAGGACGCACAGCGGTCATTGCAGGAAATCCGTTAGGTTATAGTTAAAGAATGTATCGACTCAGATCAACGTTCTGGACAAGGCCGCCGAGGTTATCATCAACATAAGCCGCATCAACGCGTATCGCGGATCCACCCAGATCCGGTGCATCAAAAGAAGCGCTTTCCAGCATCCTCTCCATCACCGTATGCAATCGTCTGGCTCCGATGTTTTCAGTGTTGTCGTTAACCTGAAATGCTACTTCGGCAACACGGCGCAAACCATCATCTGTAAATTCCAGAGAAACATTTTCTGTTGCAAGCAAAGCACTGCATTGTTCACTTAATGAAAAATCAGGCTCCCTTAGTATTCTTACAAAATCCTCTGTGGTAAGCGCTTCAAGTTCAACACGTATTGGCAAGCGGCCTTGCAATTCAGGGATCAGGTCTGATGGCTTAGAGAGGTGGAATGCACCCGAGGCAATAAACAGAATATGGTCAGTCTTTATCATGCCGAACTTGGTTGACACTGTCGAACCTTCAACCAGTGGCAACAAGTCACGCTGCACACCCTCGCGCGATACCTCACCACTGCTGGAACCACGTTCGGTTCCTTTAGCGACCTTGTCTATTTCGTCAATAAATACGATGCCATTCTGCTCGATGTTTTCCAGCGCCATTATTTTAAGGTCATCTTCATTGATTAGCTTCAGAGCTTCCTCGTCCGTTAAAAGCTTCATGGCCTCCTTGACCGGTAACTTGCGGGCATTGGTTCGCGCATTACCCAGATTCTGAAACATTCCTTGCAGTTGTTGAGACATTTCTTCCATGCCCGGCGGGGCCATGATTTCAACACCCATGGATGCCGTACTGACCTCTATTTCAACTTCCTTGTCGTCCAGATCGCCTTCTCGCAGTTTCTTGCGAAACTTCTGCCGCGTAGTACTTTCCTCTTCATTATTGGACGTATTAACAAAACCGGCACTGCCTCGAGCAGGTGGCAACAGAGCATCCAGCACTCTTTCTTCGGCGGCATCTTCAGCGCGGTTTTTTACTTTGTCTTTTTCCCGTTCGCGGGTTTCTTTCATTGCAACATCAGCCAGATCACGAATGATTGAATCGACATCACGGCCCACATAACCTACTTCAGTAAATTTGGTCGCCTCTACTTTTATAAAAGGCGCATTTGCCAGTTTCGCCAAACGCCGCGCTATCTCGGTTTTACCTACACCGGTAGGACCGATCATCAGAATGTTCTTCGGCGTAATCTCATTGCGTAGATCTTCATTCACCTGGCTACGTCGCCAACGATTTCGCAAAGCTATTGCAACAGCACGCTTAGCCGTGCTCTGACCTATGATGTGTTTGTCCAGCTCCTGAACAATTTCACGGGGTGTCATCTCAGACATGATGATGGAAATCTCTGTTTTTCATAGTGTTTATAAACTGGCAGGCATTTACCTGTACTACGATGTTTCACCACCAAGGGATTCTATCGTCAGGTTTTCATTGGTATAGATACAAATTGATGAAGCAATGGAGAGACTCTGCTGAACAACCTCACGCGCACCCAGTTCGGTATGTTTCAGCATGGCAAGCGCTGCTGCTTTGGCAAAATCGCCGCCCGAGCCGATAGCGATCAAACCTTCTTCCGGCTCAATGACATCCCCATTCCCTGAAATCACCAATGAAGCTGTTTCATCCGCAACAGCAAGCAGGGCTTCCAGTCGCCGCAACATTCTGTCGGTGCGCCAGTCTTTGGCCAGCTCCACAGCAGCCCGCGTCAGATTACCGCTATGGGTTTCAAGTTTGCCTTCAAATCGTTCAAATAAGGTGAAGGCATCAGCCGTACCACCGGCAAAGCCTGCCAGTACCTTATCGTGATACAAACGGCGCACCTTACGCGCATTGCCTTTCATAATGGCATTACCCAACGTCACTTGACCATCACCGCCAATGACAACCTCGTTGCCGCGGCGGCAGGAAACAATGGTGGTTCCGCGATACTGTTGCACAGCCGGCTCCGTATATTTTTTACAAAGTGAGTGAAATGCCCAGGTGACAGGTTCCAATACTGATTCCTGCCAAAACCAAATTTTAACCGAAAAGCTGCGCTGGCATCGTGGCGATTACACCACAAACCCATACATGACTTTGTTTGCAGAACAGGCGCTTACGTAGTATAAGTTTCCATGGTTACAACAGGTCAGGCACGACGGGATAATCAAGCCTCAAGTGTTAGATAAAACCATTTGAAAGTATCTATCGATTGCATCACAGTCCGCAGATATTAAGTTGCATTGTGACTTCGTCTTTACAATTTATCGGGTCAGTCGAGACCCCTTTGCCCGATAATGCACACCTTAAAAGGCCGATTGTTGCAGGATGCTGAAATGACAATTGTGTTTTTGCCCATCGCGCACCCCTGTTATTACAAGAGATTGTTTAAAATCTGCCCATGCCTCTGGTAATACCCAACCGCAAGGCTCCGGCCAACGATAGTTTCCCCACCTCACCTGAGGGGGTTCGGCGCTGGCTGCAGGAAATCAAACCACTGACCAGTGGGGAGAACCAGCGCGCGTTGTACCGCGGCCTGCGGCACAGTAACAGGCTGGAAAACAACAATCGAAATCGAGTCGACGTGTTGAAACTGCTCGAACCTGCAGTCGACCAGGTGCTGGATGAATTGGCCGCTCTGTATTTTGAGCAACCGATGCCATTGCCACGTAAACCACTGAACGCTCATCATCTGGCCTCAGGGCTACTTCGGGAGCTTGCCTACGCCTGGAAAATTGTCGTTCACGATACCTATTCGTCGCTGTTGGGTGGGCAAACCGGTTTGCGCTCGGTTTCGATATTCCGTGCTCTGCGTGTCTTGGGCAAAACCATCTTCCATAACAGCCTGGTCTATGCACCGGTGCCGGAAGGCCTGTTACAGGACGCCAACACGCTCTACCACATGGCTGAAGAGTCAAATCTTCACAACCTGCCCATTGAAATCGACAACCCTTATGGCGAAGGTATCGAAACATGGACTATTCGTCAGGCCTATGTGCATGTGCAAATGATGTCGCTGGCAGCACTGCAAACCCACAGGCGGCGCCAGATCCCTTTGCTCAGTGATTTTCTGGAATCCATCAGCGAACAGGTGGAGTTGACCCTGCCGAAACCAAAGTATCCTCAGCATGAAAAATGGCTGGCAGTACACATCGAACAGGACACACCGGCCCAGCATAGCCACCAGTACGCTCCTGAAGCGCGAAAATACTTGCGAGCCTTCAACCTCGGTGAAATCATGGTGCAGATTAACCGTGCTGAAAAGCTGGCACCCGATTCTCTGGCGTGGGAAATGGAATCCAGTGTGCTCAGGCGCAATACCCTGCGTAACCTGAAGCTGCAGCTGCTTGAGGCCACGGCCAGACAACACCAGAGGATGATTTGCAAACAGAGCGTCGAAGCAAAAGCCGGACTAAAGGAAATTCATGCCTTGCTAGTCCATGAAAAACCCAGACAGGGTAGTAATAATTTTCCACTGATGCAGCTATCCGTCGAACAATGGCATGTTATCAATAGAAGTGACAACGGTATGTGTCTGCAATGGGCCGGCGGGCGCTCCAGCGAGGTTCAGGTCGGTGAGCTAGTGTCAGTGGTTGAACAACAAATTGATTCTGCGCTTTCAGCCGATAGTGCCAACACGGATGTACAACTGGATGGTAACCACAAAGTCACGATCGGCACAGTCGTCTGGATTAGCTATGAACAGGACGATGTACTGCTGTGCGGAGTTGAATTATTAGCAGAAAGGGCATCCGCGGTTCTGGTAGAAGGGACAACCAGCAATACACGTGGTTCAAAACTGGAGTGTTTACTTTGTGAAGACTCTCAGGACAACACGAATGTAGAGACAAATGGCAGAGCAGCACTGCGCGGCCGCGCGTTGATCGCCCCGCCACATTCGTTTCAGGAATCAGGATCCGTGCGCATGCACCATTTGGGTGAAACCACCGACTGGCTTATTAAATCCAGGAAGAGAGCTGCCGGCGGCTTTGATTTTTTTGAATTGTCGCCGCGTGACATTACCTGACCATTCCATTGCCATTCAGACAAACCGGCGCGCAGCACCCACCTGCTTGCTTCAGTCATTTCAATTACAACCAACTGTCAGGAATCAGCGTCGTTAGTGCCGGATTTACCGGCACGAGGGTGAGCCTTGTCATAGACATTGGCCAAATGCTGGAAATCCAGGTGAGTGTATATCTGTGTAGTGCTGATATCGGCGTGCCCGAGTAATTCCTGTACCGCGCGAAGATTGCCACTGGATTCCAGTAAATGGCTGGCAAAGGAGTGACGCAACATATGGGGATAGCAATTACGCGTCAGGCCTTGTGACTCAGCCAGTTTTTTCAACCTCATTTGTACCGTTCTTGGCGCTATTCGTTTACCTCTGGTGCTGATAAATACGGCTGTTTCATTGGAGCCTGGCAGAGAACGCCGGTAAACCAGCCACTTGTTGATCGCCTGAATAGCATGCTTTCCTACCGGTAAATCCCGGGTTTTACCACCTTTACCGGTCACGCGAACCTGGCCGACACTGAGATCCAGATCGGCCAGATCAATACTCACCAGCTCGGACAAACGCAGGCCTGAGGAATACATCAACTCGAACATAGCCAGATCACGGCAAATCATCGGGTCATTGAGGTTTTCATTCAGCAAGCGACTCACCTCATCTGCATCCAGCGTTGTCGGTAACTTGCGTTTACCCTTCGGTGCCAACACATCAGCTGCCGGGTTGGATTGCACCAGACCCAGCTTCAACAAATAATTAAGCAAGCCACGTAACGCCGAAAGACGCCTGGCCAGACTGCGCCCGGACACACCTTCCATGTGTTGTTCAGCAACCATGGCGCGAATAAGCTTGCCATCAACCTCTTCCCACGTGGACAGTCCGCGTGCTTCCGCTGCAGTCGCAAACAATTTCAAATCACGTTGGTAATTAGCGAGAGTATGTGGTGAATAGCGTTTGCTAACACGCAACTCTTGCAAATATTCGGCGATAGCCGGTTCAAAACGAGCAGCCATGCAAAAACCTCAGGTGAGTGTTGCGATTCGACGACTCAGGACTTCTCCCAGTTCGGTAAGAAACATCACGCCTTTATTGGACCCGAAACGGCGTGCATCAACGCTACTCAGAACGATGAGTCCAAGGTCCCGTTTGTGCTTCAGAGGGATTATGGCTACCGATCCCACCTTCGCCTGTTCACCAAAAAGAAATTGTTTCTGCTCGTCTGTGGGAATGCAGCAAATGGTTTCACCACTGGAAAAGTTTTTTTCAAAATGAGAAAGTGCCGGTTCGTCATAGCTCAGATAACGTTCAGGGTGCTTTGCATGATTTTCACCGGATTTTTTATCGATGAGTAAAAATCTGGCATCGTCCGCGCGAAAATTCTGGATCAGTGTGTCACTGGTTAGCAACATCAATTCTTCGATGGAATCGGCGCTCACGACTTCCTGTATCAGCACATGTAAACGACGATGCAGCTGTTCGTTTTCACGCGCGACCAATATCAGCTCACCGAGTTTATCTTCGAGCGCGGTACACTTGTGGCGAAATACGCTGACCTGCTTTTCAATTAGAGAGATGGCCCCACCGGTTTCATGGGGTATGTGAAGTTTCGGAAGTAAGTCCGAGTTGTGATTGAAGAATTCCGGGTTACCCTTCAGGAATTCAACCACACTGGTTTCATCAACACCAGTTTGATTATTATTTTGATCCGTTTGCATGTTGTCTTGCCCGCCTGCACAGTCATAATTCAATTTGCCCTTCAAAGACTTTAGTGCATGGGCCGGTCATTTCAACGTTTTGAGCAATACTGGGCCATTCAAGAGTCAAAGTACCGCCGTTTAGCCGTATTTTTGCGCTGGATTCGGCCCAGCCGTTTTGCGCGCCTGCCGCAAGTGCAGCACAAGCACCGGAACCACAGGCTGTGGTTTCACCAACGCCACGCTCGAATACGCGCAAACGCAGATTGTGGCGGTCAATCACCTGCAAAAAACCGACATTTACGCGCCTGGGGAACATCGGGTGTACCTCCAGCCACGGTCCAAGCGTGTTAACGGGTGCATCATCGACACTGTTAACTGGTATCACAATGTGTGGATTGCCGATCGCTACAGCACAAAACTCTATGCTTTCCAATGGCTTTGTTTGCCCTGCGAGGCTCGCCTTTTCCGTAGCGCTGAGAGGTGGTGCCGTTTCGTCCATTGCCAGTACGTAACGTGATACGCCAATATCAAGCGCGGTTGCCAATGAGGGTTCCAGTGGGATTTTCTCGGCAACGAACGAGGGCACACCCATCAGTACTTTTACCTGGCCATCACCCAGTACCTCCAGACTTATCAGACCAGCGCTGGTATTTACCGGTATTTGCTTGTTGGTGGTGAGCCCTTTCTCACGTACAAATGCTGCAAAGCAGCGTGCGCCATTCCCACAGTGTTCAACCTCGCTGCCGTCCGCGTTAAAAATCCGGTAATCAAATTCCGCTTCTTGCACACTGGGCCGGGCTACGACCAGCATTTGGTCAAATCCAACGCCGTGGTGCCTGTCAGCCAACGCTCGCACGATATCAGTCTGTAAATCATACAGCCCCGCCGTGTTGTCAATAACCATAAAGTCATTGCCAAGGCCGTGCATCTTTGTGAATTCGATACGCACTAGATCACCACTGATTCGAGTTCAAGCAAAGCATCAACGGACTCACGTTTGCGCACAACATGCGTGTCACTGCCGTCAACCATAATCTCAGCAGCACGAGCGCGCGTATTGTAGTTGGAACTCATCACAAAGCAGTATGCACCACAGGACTTTACTGCCAGCAAATCACCTTGTGCCGCTGCTAATGACCGATCTTTACCAAGAAAGTCTGTAGATTCACAAACCGGTCCGACAACATCATAGGTTGCGGGGCTGCGACCCGCTGCATTGCGTTCCACTTCGACTATCTCCTGCCAGGCATCGTATAGCGGAGGCCTGATCAGGTCATTCATGGCGGCATCAACGACCAGGAAATTTCGCTCAGTTGTTTCTTTCAAATACTCTATTCGAGTCAGCAGAACACCGGCATTGCCAACGATTACCCGACCTGGCTCTACCAATAATTGCAAACGATGTTCCTGCAACCTGGAAGTTACGGCGGAAACCCAGGCGCTCACATCCAAGGGTTTTTCATCCTTATAGCGTATGCCCTGCCCACCACCGATATCCATATGTTTAAGCGTGATTCCCTTATTGTCTAATTCATCAACGAGAGTCAGCAAACGGTCCAGTGCATCCAGGTAAGGCTCGATGTCAGTTAGCTGGGAACCTATGTGGCAATCTATGCCATGCAATTCCAGGTGTGGATTTTCCGCTGCCTGCTGGTAGGCCTGGTGCGCCCGATCCATGGCGATACCGAATTTGTTTTCCTTTAGCCCGGTTGAAATATAGGGGTGGGTTTTAGCATCTACATCCGGATTGATTCGCAGGGAAACGGGCGCTTTGACGCCATGTGCTGCAGCCACCTCACCCAGCCGTGTAAGCTCCGGCAACGACTCAACATTAAAGCAACGAATATTTTTCTCCAGAGCAAACGCCATTTCGTCATGTAACTTGCCAACACCCGAAAAGACAGTTTTTCCGGCATCTCCACCGGCTGCCAGCACGCGCTTGAGTTCACCAGCTGACACTATGTCAAAACCCGAACCCAATTTCGCCAGTACACTGAGAACACCAATATTGGAATTGGCCTTAACTGCATAACAGATAAGTGAACCATGCGGGTAAAGCCGCAAGGCGTTATCAAAATCAGACCATGCAGACTCTATGGCTTGCCTTGAGTAGACATACAGTGGGGTACCAAATTGATCTGCCAGTTCCCTGCAGTCAACGGATTCAACGCAGAGCACATCGTGCTGGTTATGGTTAATAGCTGTCATTATTATTGATTTGCTTACAAACAGGTTGGTGGGCTAGACACAGCCAGCAGGGATAACGTCAGGAGCCAGGTTGCTGTTTGGGATCTTCCTCATCCTCGTCAACTTCTTCTTCGCTTTCTTCATTCTGGTCATCCTCTGACGGCGGGTTTTCATTACCATTGTCCTGATCGTCAGGCAACTGAGCGGCTTCATTGATTTCCCGTTCTGCCTGTTCCAGTTCCGCCAATGATTGCGGGTCAGGATCCAGATATAACGGGCCCTTGTTACCACAAGCGCCCATGGTGATTAGAACCAGCAGTAAAAGGGATACACAAGCCACATGCCTTAACTGGACAGGATGGCTGAAATGACCAGACACATTGAAGTTCATGAATATCATCATTGCTATGCAAGTGATTGAGTATACTTGCCTGCCTTGCCGGGACCAACCCGGCATCTGACATAAACTCCCCTTGGCACCTGTAACCGCTACGGGCCATCGAGTTGTGAGCAAACTCGCAAACGAGCCCCGTTTACAACAGCCAAAGACTTGTTTTGGAGATTAAAATTGAACCAGGATAGTCAAGCTATAAAACTGGAAACCGGTGAGCCTGTGCGCAAAAGTGTTATCTGGTTGCACGGTCTGGGGGCCAGCGGAGACGACTTTGTGCCTCTGGTGCCTGAGCTTGACCTGCCAGCCAAACCCGGTATCCGGTTCATTTTTCCTCACGCACCTGTACGCCCCATCACCATAAACAATGGAATGTCGATGCGAGGCTGGTTTGATATTACTTCACTTGATTTTGAAGCGCGGGAACAGGATCTGGAAGGGATGGCTGCATCGGTTGCGATCCTCAACGCGTTAATTGAAGACGAAATCGACAGTGGTATTGCTGCCGAGAATATCGTCCTTGCCGGATTTTCCCAAGGCGGTGCCATCGCTCTGATGGCAGCGTTGCAGACAGGCCTGCCTCTGGCCGGGGTTATGGGTTTATCGACCTATCTTCCAGATGCGGAACGCATGCTAAGCCTGTTTGCTGACAGTGGGCGCAATAGTGATAGTCCTTTGCCGGTATTTTTAGCCCATGGCACACAGGATGACGTTATACAAATCAGGTTTGCAGAGCAGTCGCGGGCGGCATTGGAAACCTCAACTGCCATCGACCTGCAATGGCAAAGCTATGCCATGCCACATTCCGTCAGTGTTGAAGAAATCAGTGATATTTCTGCGTGGCTGAAGAAAACGCTGGCCATATAAGCGCGCGGACAGTGTTTGCGTACGGTTATACCTTCACCAGGGCCAGGTGTGTCCAGAACCTATGACGCTTGTCGCCCCAGGTCGTATTCCGCCAGTCGCCTGCCAGCACGTTCTATTGCGGCCGTTACTTGGGACGGAGCCGTACCGCCTATATGGTCACGACTGGCAATCGAGCCTTCCAACGTCATTACTTCATATACATCCGTTTCTATCATTGGAGACAGTTGCTTGAAGTCCTCCATTGACAGGTCAGCCAGATCACAACCGCCGCCGACACACTGCGCCACCGCCTTGCCAACAATTTCATGTGCATCCCGGAACGGCACTCCCTTTTTGACAAGATAGTCAGCAAGATCGGTTGCTGTGGCATAGCCCATCAGGGCTGCTCGACGCATTTCGTCGTGATTGGGTTTTATCGCCACCGTCATGTCACTGAAGGCTCGCAGGGCTCCGATCACCGTATCGATTGAATCAAACAGGGGTTCCTTGTCTTCCTGATTATCTTTGTTGTAGGTCAGTGGCTGACCCTTCATTAAGGTAAGCAGAGACATCAAGTGTCCGTAACATCTTCCGGTTTTACCGCGTACCAATTCGGCAACATCCGGATTCTTTTTTTGCGGCATGATCGATGAGCCGGTGCAATATCGATCTGGCAACTCAATAAAATTAAACTGCACGGATGTCCAAAGCACCAGTTCCTCGGCAATTCTTGACAGATGCATCATGGTGGTGCTGGCAAAAGCACAAAACTCTATTGCAAAGTCCCGATCCGAGACTGCATCGAGCGAATTCTCGCAAACACCCGAAAAACCCAGAAGTTCTGCTGTCATCGCACGATTAATGGGGTAGCTCGTACCTGCCAGCGCCGCAGCTCCCAGCGGACTGAAATCAACTCTTTTCTGTAAATCAACAAGCCGCTCCAGGTCGCGCATTCCCATCTCGAACCAGGCCATAACATGGTGCCCGAAGGTTACTGGCTGCGCGGTCTGTAAATGCGTAAAGCCCGGCATCACCGTATTCACGTTTGCAGCAGCAAGGGTAAGGTACCCCTGTAACAGAGTGTGAAGTTGTTGCTCTATTATGGAGCAGGATTGCTTTACATAAAGGCGGATGTCAGTTGCGACCTGATCGTTGCGCGAGCGCCCGGTATGAAGCTTCTTGCCAGCATCTCCTATGCGTTCCGTCAAACGAGCCTCGATGTTCATATGCACATCTTCCAGCTCGACCGACCATTTGAATTCGCCGCTGGCTATTTCCTCGCGAATTGCATGCAGGCCATCAGTGATATCAGACAGCTCAGACGACGTCAGTACACCAATGGATTCAAGCATTTGCGCATGAGCCAGAGAACCACGAATATCCTGCTCGTAGAGACGTTGGTCAAATTCGACTGATGCGGTAAAACGTTGAACAAAAGCATCGGTAGATTCACTGAAACGACCACCCCATAACCTGTTCTCAGCCTGTGGCTTCCGGTCGTTCATTTCGCTACTTTCGTCAGCATCAGATTTATGCTCGGACATTCAATCTCAAAGACTTTACAAAAAACCGTATACTAGCATCTAATTGCATATCTCTAGCTCGACTCCACAGCGTTAATAACATTTTGAAAACGTATGCAAAGGCTGCTGGCAATTGCCACTAGGGGAAAACAGGAATGGTCTGCCTGGCGGCGTGCGCGTTCTTGTCACTCGCCCGGAAAAGCAATCAAAGGCATTGCTTTTGCAACTGGAGCAAGCTGGCTATCAAGCAGAACATTTGCCCTGTATCGGAATTCGGTCCTTGTCAATACAAAACAATCATGTCATTCAAAACGGGGTTAGAGGCGGTACCTTCGACCTTGCTGATTTTGACATGGTTGTATTTACCAGTAGCAATGCCGTGGAATCATTGCACGAGCAGCTGACACTACCCTTGAAAAACGGTAGTTGCGCTATTCTCGCAGTGGGTCCGGCAACAGCCAGCGCGCTGGAAAATCGTGGTTTGACCCTGACTGAGAGCCCGCAAGCTCCTTTCAATAGTGAGGCACTGTTAAAAAGTGCAACGCTATGCAATAGAAATTTACAAAATGTGTTGATAATTAAAGGCACTGGTGGACGCGACTTTTTGCAAAAAACACTGGAAAAGCAAGGGCTCAGGGTCTCCATATTGGAAACTTATGAGCGATATTTACCAGAAATTTCCGAGTCCAGGCTGGACCATGTGTTTTTGAACTCTCCTGTGGATATCGTTACTATTACAAGTAACGAGACCTTGAAAAATCTAGTACTGCTTGCAGGTGAACAATATCGCAGGCTACTTCTCAGGCTTCCACTCGCAGTAAGTAGCCCAAGAGCTGCTGATTTAGCTAAGGAAATCGGCTTCCAGAATACAATTGCTATCGCAGAGGCCCCCGGCGACCTCGGTCTTGTTAATGCGATTTCGAATTGGAAACTATCCAGAGATGGTATTTGAATCCTATGAATGATAAATCCAACAATAAAGGCGCGGGCCAGCAAAAGGGTAAACCTGCTGTCAGCCAGAAAACGCGCAACACAGCCAGGACCACCACATCCTCAACCTCTTCATCCTCTAAAGCACCCGCAGCGAGCGCCGCAGCCCGCAGCTCCGGGAACAATAAAACCAGAACGAGCACAACCACCCAGAGCGGTTCGTCAGGTTCAGGTGGCGGTTCAGGGCATGTGGTACGGGAAGAAAAGTCGTCCGGTGGCTGGCTGGCTCCAGTAGCCCTGCTGTTTGGACTGGTAGGTACCTTACTTTCGGGCTTCCTCTGGAGCAAACTCAACTCATTCAGCAGTACTACTAATACTGCTTTGGTGTCCCAGAAAGAAGAAACTGCGACCATGGTCGCTGATACCAAGACCGAACTGAACGCCGCACTTGATGAAAAAACAGGTGCTTTGCAAACAGCACTCGACGAAAAAACGGGCTCCCTGCAGACGGCTCTTGAAACACAGGCTGCGCAAAACACCGAGAGCCTGGCCAATCTTGGTGAGCAGGTTAACGAGCAGATGGCCAGCTTTGGGGACGAGATGCGCTCGGAAGCCGAAGCAGGCAAACAGGAAGTCGCCACCTCTACCGCGCAGTCCCTTCAGGACTTCACCACAAAATCAGAAGGTGAGCTGAACACTATCTCTACCTCGTTCAATGTAGGAATTCGTACATTACGCGAGGATATGGAAGGACGTTTTCAGGAAAATGAAAGTCAGGCAGTTATGATGCAGGAAACCCTGCAATCGACTAATGAACTGGCCAACCGAGGCCAGCGCGACTGGATTCTTGCTGAAGTCGAGTACTTGTTACGAACAGGGCATCACCGCGTAAAACTTGCTGGTGATGTTAAAGCTGGCGTGCTTGCCTTGGAATCAGCCAATGACAGGCTTCATGCACTGGGCGATATCGATTATTTCCCGGTGAGAGAACAGATTGAACGCGAAGTCACGGAGCTGCGCAGGCTCGGACCACCCAATATTGAAGGCTTGATATTCAGGCTCGAAACAGCCAGTAAAGTGGCCGACACACTGCCGCTCAAGGCAACAGAGAGCGAGCAAGGCGAAGGTGATGCTTCTGGCGATTCTGACGCATCGGGTACCTCTGAATCGAAAGGATCTGCTGTTGGCAATTTACTGAAAAGCATAAATTTTTCAGTTTCGTCAACTGACCAGACCAGTATCGACTCAAAGCTCTCCCAACAGGCTTCCAGTTCGGCCGGCAAGAGCCCGAGTAAGCAACAGATGGGAGCGAGTGAAGCACTTAGCACTCACTTGCAAGCTGCACGACTGTCAGCTCTACGGGCTGACTCGGAGCGCTTTACCTATCATATGGATAACTCAATCAAATATACCGATGAAGTATTCGATGGCGAACAGGATTCTGTAAAAGAATTCATTGCCAATCTCGATGAGATTCGTCAAACCAATATCGTACCCAATGTACCGATTCTTGGTTCAGCGCTTTCCATGTTCGAGAAAATTGATGCCAAGAGGAGCGAAAAATAATGTACATCCTGATCATTGCCATCCTGCTGGTAGCTGCAGCGATTACTTATCTTAAATTCGGGTCGGTTGACCCTGAGAAACTGACAAGCATTAATATGTTTGATGGTGCTCTGAGTTTCCCCCAATACTGGATTCCTTTTATGATCCTGGCGGGTGTTGTTTTATTGTTCGCGCTTTGGCTGCTGAACAAGATATTCACCGCTCCTAAAGCTATTAAGCGAGCCACAGTGGCAAAAGATGCCGCTCGCTCGCGTGAGGCTCTGGACACCGGTTTGATGCAAATCAACAGTGGTGAATTTGAAAAAGGTGAAGCCACACTAACCAGTCAGCTGGACGGTACCAAAGCCGATGCCTCTAAATTTATCGCGGCTGCCAGGTCGGCAGAAGCACGCGGCGCTAGTGAACAAGCTGATTACTTTCTAAAGAAGGCCTCAGACTCCTCTAATGAAGCCAGCCTTGCTGTTCGAACTACGCAGGCTGAAATGATGATGGGTCGCGGTGACTACGATAAAGCTGAAACACTGCTGACTAACCTCCATAGTGCTGCGCCGCAAAATGGCCACATCATGTCATTACTGGCGACCACACTGGGCCATACAGGTAACTCTGCCAAGATGAGCTCACTTACGCAAATCATGCGCAAGAACAAAGCTTTGGATGAGAAACAGCTGGTTGCTTTGGAAACACCTGCATGGAGCAATGCAATCAAATCTGCTTCAGCTGGCGAGGTAGCTCGAGTGTGGGAGTCACTGCCTCCGGAAGCCAGAACAAATGCTGGTGCTGTCGGTGCTTATGCTGGCAGATTGATGGAATTTGGTGAGGCCGACCAGGCTGAAGCGTTGGTGCACAAAGCACTAAACACTGAATTCGATGACTCACTGGCCGGCATGTACGGCGATATAGAATCCGGCAATGTTGCCAAACAACTGGAAAATGCTGAGCGGTGGGCTCGCCACAACGGCCAGAGTGCACCACTACAAGCCACCATCGGTAAGCTGGCAGCAAAGCGTGAAATGTGGGCTAAATCCAGGGATAGTCTCGCAAAATCAGCTCAGCTGGATCTGAATCCGGGTATCTGCAATGAGCTGGGTGAGGTGCTGGAATCTATGGGCGACACTACAAAAGCCACTGAGTGCTTTAAAAATGCAGCGCGATTGGCTGCTGGTAAAGCCCCTATCGGTATGATGGCCGATTTGCCAAACCTGGGTTCGAAACTGGCAGAAGCTGTTGGTAACAAGGCATCGGCAGTAGCTCGCAAGGCCTCTTGAAACGACTGGTTTAAAACTAAACTGAAGCATAAAAAAGGGCCCTTTCGGGCCCTTTTTTATTGTAACGATTCTGTTTGCACAGGTAAAACTTCAGGCAACCTTAAGTCCACTATGACGTAACAAAGCATCTATTTCCGGCTTACGCCCTCGGAAATTTTCGAACAGCACCATTGCTTCGTCTGTGCCGCCTTTCTCCAGAATATTGTGCATAAAAGAAAGACCAGCCTCGGTACTGAAAATACCCTCTTCCTCAAATTTTGAATAGGCATCTGCCGACAGAACCTCAGCCCATTTGTAACTGAAGTATCCGGCGGCATATCCACCCGCAAATATATGGCTGAATCCATTCTGGAACCGGTTAAATGATGGTGTTGGTATAACTGATACTTTCTGCCTTACTTCATCAAGAGCTGCCTGCACATTCAGTGGACTATCCGATCGCGATTCGTGATGGATTTTCATATCAAAAATCGAGAACTCCAGCTGCCTGACCATTTGCATTGCTGATTGAAAATTACGTGCTCTCTGAGCTTTTTCCAGCATATCATCAGGTATTTTTTCACCCGTCTGGTAGTGACCACTGATCATATCCAGCGCTTCACGCTCCCAACACCAGTTCTCAAGAAACTGGCTGGGCAATTCCACGGCATCCCATTCAACACCGCTGATACCCGATACATCCGGCACATCAACCAATGTCAGCATATGATGCAGACCATGGCCAAATTCATGAAATAAAGTAGTAACTTCATTATGGGTTAACAGCGCAGGGTCATCACCAACCGGTGGGGTAAGATTGCAGGTGAGGTACGCTACCGGGATCTGAACGCTTGATTCATCAAGGCGGCGACGCGAAACGCACACATCCATCCATGCCCCACCCCGCTTATTCGGACGAGCGAAATTATCCATATAAAACTCACCACGTAGCGTATCGTCAGCATCACGAATTTCATACAGTTCGACATCCTCGTGCCAGACGTCATCCATTTCGATTTTTTGTATCTTCAGGCCAAAGAGTTTCCTGACCACCGCAAACATACCCGGTATTGCTTTACTTGCCGGAAAATACGGTTTCAGATCTTCATCTGATATCGCGTATTGTTGCTGTTTCAACTTGTCAGAGTAATACCCAACATCCCAGGCGTTCAGTTCATCAATACCGTCCCGCTGTTTGGCAAACGATTGCAATTCACTGAACTCCTCCTTCGCCTGAGGCAATGCGCGTTCGGCAAGATCGTAAAGAAAATCAAATACCTGTTGAGGTGATTCAACCATCTTTTTCGCCAGTGAAAACTCGGCATAGCTGTTGAACCCCAAGAGCTCAGCTTTTTCTACCCGTAAGGCCAATGTCTCTGTAATCAAGTCATCATTGTTAAACGCCTTGTCGTGAGGCCCCTGATCAGACGCCCGGGTCACAAAAGCACGGTAAATTTCTTCACGCAGTTCACGATTGCTGGCGAACGTGCTGATGGCGTAATAAGTTGGAAATTCCAGATTGAGCAACCACCCCTCCTTATCAGCATCCCGGGCTCTTTCTTGTGCTGCTAATTTTGCATGTTCCGGTACTCCATCCAGTAAAGATTCCTCTGTAACCAGCTTTTCCCAGGCATTCGTTGAATCCAGCACATTCTCCGAGAATTTATTTTTCAGTTCAGAAAGCCTTCGAGATATTTCCATATATCGCTTTTTCTTCGCTTCCGGCAGAGCAACACCACTTAATCTGAAATCACGCAAGGTGTTTTCTATGGTTTTTTTCTGTGCTTTGCTGAGAGAGGCGTATTCATCCGTTTCCTTCAGTGCCAGCGTCTTCTCGTACAGTTCGGAGTTCTGCCCCAACTCAGTATAAAGTTCATTGATTTTCGATAAACAAGCCGTATAACTTTCGCGCAAATCGTCGCTGTTCAATACAGAATTAAGATGGCTTATCGGCGACCAGAATCGTGATATCTCATCATGCAACTCTTCAGACGGTTGCATAAACCCGGACCACGAAGCAGGTGCGCTTTCACACAGATCTATAGCTTGTTGACGGGCTCTGGCCAATAATTGATCAAGTTCGGGTTCAATCGATTCATATGAAATCGACTTAAAAGAAGGTCTGTTGATAACAGGTTTTAATTTCGCCATTGGAAAACCACAAACTCCTGTGAAATTGTTATTTTTATAGGGCACCAGTCCAGCTATTGCGGACGCAGTAGTGCCTGAGGAAGATGTTGTTAAATTTGACCAGAGAGATTTCTCTGGTCATGAAACTAAAAACAGATGAACAACTATACGTCAAGATTAGCGACTGACAGTGCGTTTTCCTGAATAAATTCGCGTCGGGGTTCTACCTGGTCACCCATCAAAGTATCAAACACTTCGTCGGCAACCATTGCGTCTTCAATAGTCACTTGCAGCATGCGCCGGCTTTCCGGATCCATGGTAGTTTCCCAAAGCTGATCAGGATTCATCTCGCCCAGACCTTTATAGCGCTGAATGCTCATACCACGTCTGGATTCTTTCAGAAGCCAATCCATAACTTCACTGAATCTCTTCACAGTGGCGCGCTTTTCGCCCCGTTGAACGAAAGCATCTTCCTGCAGCAAATCATCAGTTTCATTGGCAAAACCGGCCAGCAATCGATAGTCCGCCGATCGCAAGAAGGATGGTTCAATACGTGACACTTGATCGTTACCATGCATTCGGCGATGCAGTTCTATTGAAAGCCCGTCAGCAGTTTCTACTACCTTGGCGGTATAACGGGAAATTTCATCTACTTCTTCATTGAGCTGCAGAACCAATGCATCTCCAAATTCCTGCAAACGTTTACTATCCGACAGTTCTGATTCCTTCAAGGGTTTTACATCGAGAAGCTGTTCCAGCACATCACGGTTTGCAAAACGTTCCATCTGTGAAAGCCGCGACACGACATGCATATAGCTCGTTGCAAGATCTGCCAGTGCTTCGTCAGATATAGCCGGCGTGCTCTCTGATACATGCAGCTTGGCATCATTTAGCGACAATTTGAGCAGATAACCATTGAGTTCAGCGTCATCCTTAACGTATTGCTCTTGCTTGCCCTTTTTCACTTTGTAGAGCGGCGGCTGGGCAATATAAACATGTCCACGACGAATAAGTTCCGGCATTTGCCGATAGAAAAATGTCAGTAACAGCGTTCTAATGTGAGACCCGTCGACGTCAGCGTCTGTCATGATCACGATGTAGTGGTAACGCAGTTTGTCCGGGTCAAATTCGTCGCGGCCGATGCCACAACCCAGAGCAGTAATCAGCGTACCAACTTCTGCGGACTGCAGCATACGATCAAAGCGCGCTTTTTCAACGTTTAGAATTTTACCCTTGAGCGGCAGGATAGCCTGACGCCGCCGGTCTCTTCCCTGCTTTGCAGAGCCACCTGCAGAGTCACCCTCCACCAGATAAATTTCCGACTTTGCCGGATCTTTTTCCTGGCAGTCTGCAAGCTTGCCGGGCAGACCCGCAATGTCAAGAGCACCTTTGCGACGTGTAGTTTCCCGCGCTTTGCGAGCCGCCTCCCGGGCAATAGCTGCATCAATTATTTTAGCTGTAATCAAGCGGGCATCCGACGGGTGCTCTTGCAGGAAATCGTTAAGAAACTCGCTTAATACTCCTTCAACACAACCTTTAACTTCTGATGAAACCAACTTGTCTTTGGTTTGTGAAGAGAATTTTGGGTCAGGTACCTTGACCGATAATACTGCGGTCAATCCTTCTCTTGCATCTTCACCGGCTGTCGATACTTTGGATTTGGCGGCAGCACCTGAACTTTCCATGTACTGATTCAATGTCCTCGTAAGGGCTGATCTAAACCCAGCCATATGAGTACCACCATCGCGCTGCGGAATGTTGTTGGTAAAACAGTAGATATTTTCCTGATAACCATCATTCCATTGCAGAGCGACTTCAACAGCGACATCATCTTTCTCGCCAACGCAATGTAGAATCAGCTCATGAACTGGGGTGCGGTTACGATTTAAATGCTGCACAAACGCACTGATACCACCTTCATATTCGAAAGTTTCAGATTGGTCAGTACGTTCATCACTGAGAACAATACGAACACCACTATTGAGGAATGAAAGTTCTCGCAGGCGTTTGCGCAGGATTTCAAATTCAAACTGGATGTTTGAAAAAGTATCAGCACTCGGCTTGAAATGGATACGTGTACCTGTTTCTTCAGTTTCACCAGTCACAGCAAGATCAGCCACCGGTTTACTGTCACGGTATTCCTGCGTATGAACTTTACCTTGCCTATTGATGGTTAGTTTTAACCATTCGGAAAGTGCATTGACTACCGAAATTCCGACACCGTGAAGTCCACCTGAAACTTTATAGGAATTATCATCAAACTTACCGCCTGCGTGCAGTACAGTCATAATGATTTCTGCCGCAGACTTGCCCTCTTCGTGCATATCGGTCGGGATGCCACGACCATCGTCACTGACACTGACCGACTCGTCTTTGTGGATGGTGACATTGATTTCGTTACAGTGGCCAGCCAAGGCTTCGTCGATGGAGTTATCGACCACTTCGAAAACCATATGGTGCAAGCCGGTGCCATCGTCCGTGTCACCGATGTACATGCCGGGGCGTTTGCGCACAGCATCTAGCCCTTTCAGAACCTTGATGTTGCTTGAGCCATAGTCGTCAGCACCCTGCCCCTCGACAGCCGCTTCGGGGGGTGCTTTCTTGTTCAAATCATCCTGATTTGGGTTTTCGTCCTTAGACTGGTTTTTACCGGTATTGTCTTGATCGTCTGGCATGGGTCTGGAGAGTCCCGAATTCGCTTCAGCGTAACCCAACAATTATATCACTTCAGCGAGATTTCCCTGAACTATTTGATGAATACCCTGTTGGCTTACATTATCGCTGCGCAAAGGCTCATTGCCGCTGATAAAGGCCTGAATTCCCATTTGTAAAAGCGAGGCAATTACTTTTCTTGTAAAAGAAAGATCCAGTTCGGCAGCAAGGTCATCAAGTAAAACCACTGGACGCCGTTGCGTACTTTCACGATAGAGCTTCAATTGCGCGAAATGCAGGGCATAAACAAGGAGTTTTTGTTCACCACGAGACAGAATATCCTTGGCTGCTACGCCATCCGCTGAAAGCGCAAGTTCTGCACGGTGCGGACCCACGGTGGTAAAAGCAGGCGGGATATCCTGTTGTTGCTCATTAGTCAAAGCTTCTATCAAAGTCAGGTCTTTAATCCATCCTGCACGATACTTCAGCATTATTGTTTGCTTCATACCAAACTCGGATACAAACGCTGAAACGATGGGTTGTAGTTGATCAACGTATCGCGCCCTCATTTCACTGACCATCGTGCCAGCAACTGCCAACTCCCTATCCCAGGCATTGAGTTCCTGCCCACCGATGTGAGTTCTGAGCATTTGATTACGTTGTTGCAAAGCACGTCGGAATTGCTTCCATACCTGAAAAAAGGAATGTTCCACGTGGAACACGCCCCAGTCCATAAATTCGCGACGCTGATCGGGTCCTTCCTGGACCAATTTGTGGCTATCAGGATTGATTACTTTGACAGGAAGCAAACGGGTTACTTCAACAATACTGTTCAGCTTCTGAAAATCGAGTTTCAATGAAGTATTGCCATCCCTCGTTTTCGAGATTCCTGCCTGATGTTCTATTCGGGAATCGGGATCGGTAAATTCCATTCGAATGCTGAACTGATCAGTTTCTGGCGCTAGCAGTCTTGGTATTTTCCTGGTTCGAAAAGATCGACCCGATGACAATAGATCTATAGCTTCCAATATCGTTGTTTTGCCAGAACCATTCTCCCCTACTAGCTGATTTATTCCCTCTATCGGTTTAAGGGAAAGTGACTCGATATTGCGCAGCCCCTCGATAGACAAGCTCGTAATTATCATGAGTCAGTATTTGTAAGTGAAACTGCAGACTTTAAGAGGTGCTGTTTGTACTTTCTTTTGACCTGGAGCTCGCAAAACAATGGGAGAAAATTTCATTACGTGACGACCCGGGAATCAGATGTTTCACGTGAAACACATCACAAAGACGGTAGAAGCAATACGGATAGTGTCTAATAAAATGCCCTGACGGTCTGTTTCACGTGAAACAGACCACAATTATCGTCGCTCTAAAGACGCATTGGCATGATGACGTACTTTGTATTGTCCTCGGATTCAGGCATAACCAGCGCGCTGCTATTGCTGTCTTTCAATAATAACCTTGTGTTTTCGCCATCCATTGCTCCCAGGACATCCAGCAAATAAGTCACATTAAATCCGATTTCGGCACTTTCCCCGGTGTAATCAATTTCCAACTCATCAATCGCTTCCTCCCGGTCAGGATTGTTACTCGAAACAGTAAGCACGCCCTGCTCTACAGCCAGTCTGACGCCACGGTATTTTTCGCTGGACAAAATAGCAGCTCTTTGCAGAGTGTTTTTTAAAGATTCTTTGTTTAAAAGAAGCTCTTTATTGACGTCAATCGGGATAACACGGTTGTAATCAGGGAATCGACCATCAATCAATTTTGTTGTCATCACAGTATCGTTCAACACAACTTGCAGGTGGTTTTTGGTAATCGACAATTCAAGTTCATCTTCCGCACCACCGATCAGCCTTGTCAGTTCGTTCACACTCTTTCGAGGAAGTATGGCTCTGATCGGTGTTACAGGCTCTACATCAGTTTCGCATTCAGAATAGGCCAGTCGATGACCATCTGTTGCCACACAACAAAGTCGACCCTGGTTTATTTCTATCAACATTCCGTTGAGATAGAAACGCACATCCTGCTGTGCCATGGAAAAAGCGGTTGCTCGAATAGCTTGTGACAATACTGATTGTTTCAACGTCACAGACTGCGCGTCTTCAAGCTTGTTTATCTTGGGAAACTCTCCAGCCTGCATGGTTGCTAATGAAAAGCGAGTGCGCCCAGACTTGATTTTTACTTGTTCACCCGACAACTCAACTTCCATTCGCGAGTTGTCTTTTAAGGAACGACAAATATCCAGTAGCTTTCTGGCAGGTACCGATGTTGCACCCGTTGAATCCACAGAAACAGAAGCCTCTGACTGGACTTCAATTTCTGAATCAGAGGCCGTGAAAAGAACGCGTGAATCTGATGCTTCAATGAGCACATTTCCCAATATGGGGAGTGTTTGTTTGCGTTCTACTGCACCTATGACATCTTGCAAGGGTTTAAGTAAAACTTCGCGTTCTATACTGAATTTCATTAATTGAATTTTTTTATTTATTACTTATTATGTTTATTATTAGGTTCAGGCTTTATTGTGGATAACAAAAATATAATCATTTAAAATCAATAACTTAAACCGCTTTTCCACCTGTTGGTAAGGTGCTTGTAAAAGACCCTTGGAGCCTTGTGGAAAGCTGTGGATAACTTAGGACAAATTCAACTGACATATTCCCCCACAGCATCTACCGCAGGTTACACATGGGTTTATCCACAGGATCTTAGCTTCCAATAATACCGCTGTTACCCTTCAAGGTGAAATAAATAGGCACCCATTAACTTATCAAGCCGATAACATCCGCATCAGGTTGGAATAATCCTCGGCTATGCTGAAGTCCGAATCTCTGAGTTCAGCTATTTTTTTGCAGGCATGAATCACCGTTGTATGGTCACGTCCACCAAAAGCTTTGCCGATCTCCGGCAAACTTTTGTTGGTGAGTTCTTTGGCCAGCGCCATAGCAACCTGGCGTGGTCTGGCAATTGAACGGCTTCTCGACTTGCCAGACAGATCAGCAAGCCGAATAGTGTAATACTCAGCGACTGTTTTTTGTATGTTCTCGATTGTGACCAACTTTGCGTGCACGGCGATAATATCGCGTAATGCGTCGCGAGCGAATTCCAGGCTGACGGCAGCTTGCTGAAATTCCGCCCGTGCTACTACCCGACGCAGCGCTCCTTCAAGCTCTCGTACATTTGATCGTATGGCTTTGGCAATGAAGAAACTGACGTCGCTCGGTAACGAAATTCCACGTTGCTCGGCTTTGCTATGCAATATGGCAACGCGGGTTTCCAGATCCGGTGGCTCAACGGCTACAGTCATACCGCCCTGGAATCGTGAAACCAGCCGCTCTTCAAGACCTTTTACCTCCTTCGGGTATCGATCACAGGTGATGATAATTTGTTTGTCTCGCTCATATAAAGCATTGAAAGTATGGAAGAATTCCTCTTGTGTTCGAGTTTTCCCGGCAAAAAACTGAATGTCATCAATCAGTAGCGCATCAACATTTCTATAACGTTCTTTGAACTCATCCATGGTGTTGCGTTGTACCGATGCGACCATTTCATGCACATAGCGCTCTGAATTCAGGTACATCACTTGAGTCGACGGATTGTTATCAAGAATTCCGTTACCCACGGCCTGCATCAAATGAGTTTTACCCAGACCGGAAGCTCCACAGATAAAGAAAGGGTTATAAACTGTGCCTGGATTGCTGCAGATCTGAGTGGCAGCTGCGAGACCAAATTGATTGGATTTGCCTTCGACAAAAGTATCGAAAATATAACCGGGGTTCAGATTAGCGCGAGCTTTCGAATGGCCCGCATTGGCGGGAGGTGAAAAATTTGCAGGTTCTGTGGCTGGGGCAGGGTGGGCGACACCTAACCCCGACCCCTGTGGCGCTAAGCCACTGCCAATCTCCAGAGCAACCGTTAATTGTTCCGGCCCGGACAATGTTGTGACTATTTCTTTGATACGACCATAAAAGTTGTTTTCAACCCAGTTCAAAACAAACTGGTTGGGAGCCATTAGTCTAAGAGAGCTGTCTCGTTCATCAGCCTGTAATGGACGAATCCAGGTGTTCAATTGCTCTTCTGACAATTCGATTTCGAGTTGCGAAAGGCAGCGATGCCAAACTGATGAGGTCAACAAAATCTCCCGGATTTACGGGCTTCATTTGGGTGAAGCACAACTTAATAAAAAAGAGTTCGCTAAGATGTACCAGCGATTAGGAATTGCGACTGACAGACTTCGACTAAAGTTGCTCGAAGCATACCCCCAAAATATGCCGCTATTTTAATTATCTTATTGATATTATTGTTTTTTTTATCAGGCAGAACGAGTAATTAGTGCAAATCACAATGTGACTTACATAAAGTATCAAGTTGACAGCTTAAACAGGTTCATTGAGTCACACCTGCCTGATTTAGTAATTAGACCATCCGGGTCAGATGACATCCTTTTGTACCCGCAAAAACGGGTCGACCATATTAGTCCTCTAGCGTGTTGCTTTCCAGTCGAAATTTCTTGCCGGTTGCTGAACTATCAGATAACTAATTGATTGACCGATCTGGGTATTCTTACTATTATGGTGGGCTTTTCGTTAATTAAAGCTTATTGATCGCCGAGCGGTCGGCAATAAGTAGCTGAAATTGGCTCCTGGTTGAACAGGGCTTCTTGTCAGCGAGTACTAGAGTCCCTCAGGAAGGGCAGAGGCGCAGGTTTATGAAACGTACTTTTCAACCCAGCAGAATCAAACGTGCTAGAACACATGGCTTTCGTGCTCGCCGTGCCACTCGAGCTGGTCGCGCAATTCTTGCGAACCGTCGCCGTAAAGGTCGTGCACGTTTAGCAGCTTAGTTCGTTCTTTGCATTCTCAGTTCGTTCTCTGCAGTTTCTCTGCTCTGTAGTTACTCATTATTGCTACACGCTTTGAGACCGGCTCATTTGATGATTTCATAAACAGATTGCTTTCTTTCAGACTGCTTTCTTTTATTGTCAGATCTGACCAGTTTAGGGCTGTGTAATTCTCATTGGCAGATTGTGTTTAAGTAGGCCTCTTTTTTAGTGAGTCTGTATGCCGGGCTCCAGACGAGTTCTTGCAAATCCGAGCAGATTTTTCTGCTGGTTCTTGAAGGTATTTACTCGGGCTTTGCCTGCCTCTGCTTGCCGTTGCGCTGCTCGCTGGAAAGTTATCACGGCTTTTGCAGAACTACCTGTTTTTGGAACTACCTATTATCAGAACTACCTATTTTAATTGTTCCCATAACCACCGATAATTGCCAAAGTGTCTGGAAGCTTTCCAAGAACGGCAAGACTTCTGACAGCAACAGATTTTAACGGAGTCTTTAAAAGCAGGAACAAACGATTTGCCGATCGCCACTGGACGTTTCTGGTCGCAAGAAATGATGATGTCTTATCCGCTCGTCTGGGAATGGCAATCGCAAAAAAAAGAGCAAAAAGAGCGGTAGACCGGAATAGGCTTAAACGACTTGTTCGTGAATCTTTTCGTTATAACAGACATCAGCTATCCAATCTGGATATTGTAGTGATGAACCGGGACAGTGCCGCTTGCGCAAGTCGGGCCGAATTAAAAAAAAGTCTCGATCAATTGTGGTTGCAAATAGCTAAAGACAAAATTTCACAGCGATGAAGAGCTTTTTTATATTGGTGTTGAGATTTTACCAACGCTGGCTTAGTCCTTTGTTACCGCCACGCTGTCGATTCCAGCCCACTTGCTCATCCTACTTTATTGAGGCGCTACAGACCCATGGTGCTCTAAAGGGTAGCTGGCTGGGAATTGTCAGACTGCTAAAATGTCACCCACTGCATAAAGGGGGTTACGACCCTTGCCCTGAATTATCTGTGCGGAAACAGGGAAAAACTCTCAGTCATTGTGACTGCCAGACAGATAACCATTGATAGTGTTGGGCAACTGGTTTCGCCTACACTGCCATCAGTACTAATGACAGTACTCTGGCAATAACAGTTACGGAAATTTTATAGTGAACGGTAGTGTGGATTCGCAAAGATTATTTTTATACATGGGGCTCATGTTCCTGTGCCTGTTGATCTATCAGGCTTGGGTCATCGACTATAGCCCACGACCTGAACCAACGGTTGAGAATAGTCCTGCGGGAGATTCGGCTACCGACACAGGTACTGCAGCGCAAATCAATCAGGTAGCTGGCACTGGCGACTTACCAGCTGCTAACAGTAGTGGTGACACCACACCGGCCGCAAATTCTTCTACCAGCCAGGTTGCCGATACAGCTACCGATAGCCAGGAAAATTCTGCTGCACGAATCAGTATTAAAACGGATGTAATCGAGGCCACCATAGGTAGTGTCGGTGGAACTGTATTGGGAGTTAATCTTCTCAAGTACCCTGTATCTCTGGAACAATCGGAAGACCCTTTTGTATTGGCAAGTGATAGCAGCGAACGTTACCTGGTCGCCCAGTCAGGTTTGTTAGCTGTGGGGGATACCAAAGCCGCGCCCACGCACAAAGAAGTCTATCAAGCGCAAGCAACGGAATATGTTTT
>CALLOA010000110.1 GCA_938005265.1 uncultured Granulosicoccaceae bacterium | reverse complement strand
GCATGAATTTCGTCTATGACACTATCAAGCCTACCCAGGTGATTGCGTGTTATGTCAGTTGCCAGACTGACATCCTGCTTGGCCAAAGCATCGGCGAGTTGCAAATGTTCATCAATCAAACCCTTCGCCTCTGCCGGCTTGTCAAAACTGAGTACACAAAGCCGATCAGTTTTTTGCCTGCATTCAGCAATAACATCAACCGCCAGCGGTAAACCGGCAAGTTCACACAACAGAGTATGAAAACGAAAATCAAGGCTGTGGAATTCCTCACTATTGCCTTTCTCGACAGCTTTAGTTTGCTTATCAATATTTTTTTGCAGCAATGCTGCACACCTGTCGTTCCACGCACTGCTTGCACTTCTGACAACTTCCAGCTCAACAGCCAATCGCAGAAAGCGCGCCTGTGCTATTCGCTCAAGGGAAAACCCCCGCACTACAGTGGCTTTCTGCGGCCTTACCAACAACAAATCAAGATGAGACAGGCGATTGAAAGCATCACGCACAGGTTGCCGGGATACGCCAAAGCGCTGGGCAACCTCTGTTTCTGACAGCTTGCTACCGGGCAGCAATTTCAGGGAGACAATGTCTTCGTGCAGATGCTCGAACAACATATCGGTGGTTGTCCGGCGTTCCGGTTCTTTGGGCAAAACATCCATTAACAATTATTATGTGGTTCGATGATTAAATAATCAGGGCGCAACAATAAAGAGTGGCACAAAACCCAGAGATTCGACAACACTCCGGTCGCTGGCAGACAGGCAATAGACTCGCCGGAAAGCCATAAGATTCATCACCCGCCTGGCACACTGAAAGTTGACATCAAGCCAACTCCTCTTGATATACTAGCATACTAGTTAAGCAGGCAATTTTCCATGCAGGAAGTCGCCTTATTCCTTCTCACAGACAGGACCACTAAATTGACTAGTCAGCCAGATACCTCCCGTACCACACTCAACGGCAAAGTAGCCCTGGTAACCGGCGCTGGCCGCGATATTGGACGTGCCTGCGCGCTGAGACTGGCTCAAGCCGGTGCTGCAGTTTCACTTAATTACCTGAATTCGTCGGATGGTGCCGATAGTGCTGTCAAGCAAATCACTGATGCTGGTGGCAAAGCGATGGCAACCCGCGGCGATATGACAGCTGCAGCGGACGTTGAGAGCCTTGTTGCCAGCACTGTGCAATCGTTTGGCAATCGCATTGATATTGTCGTGCACGTCACGGGCGGGCTTATCGAACGAAAAACGATTGCAGACATGGATGTTGAACACTGGAATCGCGTGATGGAATTAAACACCACGTCTTTTTTCCGGATTTTGAAATCTTCACTTCCCCATATGAGCCAGGGTGCATCAGTAATTGCACTGGCAAGCCAGGCCGGTCGCGATGGCGGCGGCCCGGGCGCGGTCGCTTATGCGGCATCAAAGGGTGCTGTGATGACAGCAGTAAGAGGTCTTGCCAAAGAGCTTGGCCCGGATATTCGTGTCAATGCCGTGTGCCCCGGCATGATCGATACCGATTTCCACAATACCTTCACCAAGCCCGAAGTTCGTACGCACGTGGCCAGCATCACACCACTAAAACGCGAAGGTACATCAGAGGACGTGGCGAATCTTGTAACCTATCTGGCCTCGGACGAAGCAGCATTTCTGACCGGCACCAATATAGACATCAACGGCGGTCTTTGCTTTTCCTGAGTTGGCAGAGCAGCGGTCAGCTTAAACACCGGGCAGCTTGCCGGTAAACGGATTCTGATAGAGCTCGCCGTGGGACTCCACGCCCTCCTCTATGACACAGTCACTTTTCGGGCGTGCCACGCACAACAATATATAACCGGCTTGTGATTGCCGCTTGTTTAGTGCTGATGCGCCCGGCTGTTTTACACTGCCCGAAACCAGTCGGGCAGCACAGGTTATACAACCGCCATATTCACAGCCAATCGGCAACTGCACCCCTGCTTCAAGTGCAGCCTTGTAGATAGGCTGATCAACTCCGACATCCAGAGTGACGCCAGCATTTTTCAACTCTACCTTATAAGTTTGATTGGTCATTCCGTTTTGCGTCATTCGGTTTTGCGTCATTCGATGGGCAACAATTAACGCTTGTACCGAGCTTCCAGTACTCGGCATTTTGCACTCAGGACTGGATACGCTCGGCAATCGATAAAATCCGGTACATATCGCGCAGTACCGGCTTCTCAATCAGCTTGCCATCGATCACCACCAGCCCGGTGTCCGCCTCCTCAAAGGTTTGCGTGATGCGCCGTGCTCGTGCGATCTCATCATCGCTCGGTGTAAATACATCATTGAGTGCCGCTATCTGCTTCGGATGAACCGAACCTTTACCGGAAAAACCCAATGCCTTTGCCTTCTGCGCCTCAACAACCATACCTTCCGGGTCTTCAAGGTCGAGATAAGGCACATCAATCACATCAACACCAGCACTGGCTGCTGCATGTACAACACGCGAACGTGCATATAACAAAGGCTCCCAGGCATTGTCACAACGAAGTTCGGCCGCCATATCAACGCCACCGAAAAACAATGCATCTATGCGTGAACTGCTGTGAGCGATTTCAAAGGCTGCTTGCAAACCACGATTGGTTTCTATGATTACGTGTAAGCGCGTATCGTGACCGCGTTCGGTAAGTAGATCATCAAGCCAGGCGACTTCCTCCGGTGTGCGAACCTTGGGTAACATCAGTGCTGGAGGGGGTGTGTCAGTGGCAAGCACAGCTTGAACATCAGCCAGGCCGAACGCTTCACGCAAGCAGTTTATTCGCACAATACGTTCAACTCCATCATCAGCCTGAGGCTTCTCAAAGAGTGCCAATGCTGATTTTCTTGCGGCATCCTTGTCTTTTGGTGCTATGCCATCTTCAAGTTCCACACAAACAATATCAGTACCTGACGCGAGTGCCTTGGGAAACATTTCCGGACGCAAACCAGGTGCAAAAATAAAGCTGCGTCGGGGCCGCAGGGCAGTAGTTTCAGATTGACTTGCCGGGAATTTCTTCATCATCGATAACCTGTTTGTATACAGTTGGCTCGTGTACCGGTTCTATCTACATCATGCCACCGGAAGGGTTGTCTTCACCCGCCTGTGCTGCATAAATCGATGTATAACCACCTGACCAGTCGGGTGGAATCTGGCAAGGCCGGGAGTCATGCTCGGCCCATTTTACAGCCTTGCCCCGTACAATTTTGTAGGTATTGGATGTTGGCAAAGGGTGCGGCGTGTAAGGCTTGGCATCAGCCGATGTATAGCAATTCAGAAGAAGCGGCCGTGGCACCGGGGACTTGGACGATGGAGAATAATGTAAGGTACGAGCGTTATGAATGGTGATGGAACCTGCCTTACCTGTCAGATATTCCACACGGCTCATATCAACACCCGCCGCGTCCTCATCAGACAACATGCCGGTCCACTTACCGTCTTTGTCATACTGATCGTAGAGGTCCTCGTTGTGCGAACCACGCAAGGCAGCCAGAGGACCATTTTCCATTGACGTGTCTGTCAGGTAACAACCAATCGTCAACACGTTATAGTTGGTGTGTGGGAAAAACTGAATATCCTGATGCCACTTCACCGTATCGGAGGCATCAAACCATTTAAAGTTAAGCTTTGAATGGTGAAACACCACATTGGGGCCAAGCAGATCAGCAGCCACATCGGCCATCAGGCCGGTAGCAAACTCCCAATAGGTATCGTGGGCGGTATCAGGACTTTTCAAGCGCCTGAGTACAGGTTTATCCATGCTATGACCTGGCCCGATATCAAACCGATCACCAGACTCACTGACTTGCCTGCTTTGTTCCACAAAATCATCGGTAGTTTGCTGAATTCGCTTTAATAGAGCTGGTGGTACTATTTCAGGCACACAGGCAAAGCCCTTTTCAAAATAATCTTCACGCTGGGCAGAAGTTAATATCCGCGCAGGTTGCTTGAGAATATTTTCAGGCGTCATGATTCGCTCCGCTTGTTATTTCGTTTCAGGTTTCGAACAGGACTCGTCTCTAACTGATAGTACTACCTTCCATCGAGGCTTTTTGAAAGAATATACCCTTGCCACTTACACTTGGGCAACCCGAACGCTTTTCGGGATAGAGTTTTCTCATAAGTAAGCAGCATTAAAACCAGCATCAAAACTATGCAGCATTTGATCGACTTCGCCATTTCCAAAATCAAAAATGCCAAAAAACCTGTCAGTTTTTCAGGTGCTGGCTTGAGTGCCGAATCCGGCATTGCCACTTTTCGGGATAAAAGTGAACATGCGCTCTGGGCCAGGTTTGATCCTGTTCAACTCGCATCACAGGAAGGCTTCAGGGAAAATCCTGAAAGAGTGATCGACTGGTACAACTGGCGCCGTGAAACTCTGTCAAAGGCGAGCCCTAATGCGGCACACACCACCCTGGCTGCACAACACAACTGGCTGCATATCACGCAGAATGTCGATAACTTGCTGGAAAGCGGCGGTGCGCGTGAGAATAACGTGATACACCTGCACGGCACTCTCGATAAGGATCGTTGCAACAGCCAATGTGGTTACAGTGAGAAGGTAGATTTGGCAAATCCAAAAGCTCGGCGCGACTGCCCTGACTGCGGTGACACCCTGCGCCCGGCTGTGGTCTGGTTTGGGGAAGCGTTACCTGAAGCCGATCTGATGCGGGCAGCTGAAGCGGCAAGGAAAACCGATTTGATGCTGGTCATTGGTACCAGTGCTGCCGTTATGCCTGCAGCTGGACTGATTGATATTGCCAGACAAAGTGGTGCTGACATCATCACAGTCAATACAGAACAAAGTAATAGAGCACAAGGTAGAGCACAAAGTGACGGGGCTCTTGATTCCGATATCGAACTCATCGGTAAAGCCACTGAAATTGTTGTGCAGTTATTTGCTAATTAGCTTAAATATTTAATTGGCTTAAATATTTAGAAAAGTCACTACAAGTAATAGCAACATCAAGCAGCCGTTGTACACTCACGCATAGCCTCTAACAAACGTTCAACATCTGCGCTGTCGTTATGCACGTGAGTAGAAACACGCAGTCGCCCGAAATTACCATAAGCTCCCCAAACCAACACCCCTTTGTCACCCAATGAAGAACGCAGTGCTTCGACATTATCCACCATAAAGCAGGTATTGCCGGCACGCTGCGCATCTGCTCTGGGGGTCATCATTTCAAGACCAAGAGAAGCAATTCCGTCATAAACCATTTTGCTGAGCTGCAAGCAATGATCGTGAATTCGTTCTTCACCTAAATCCAGCAGGTATTTGAGTCCATTGTTCAAAATATGAAGACTGATATAAGACGGATTGGCCGAAAGAAAACGATCGGCATTGGCTGACAGCGTGAACTCCAATGGCGCTTGCCACCCACCACTGGACGAAGGGCTGGCCCAACCCAGAAATGGCGGCGACAGTGACGCCATGGTCTCGCGATTACAATAAAAGACAGCTGCACCATGGGTACCCAGCAACCACTTGTAGCAACTACAAACCATAATATCTGCGTAGTTCGCATCAACCGGCACAACGCCCGCTGCATGGGTGGCATCCAGCAAAAAGACTGCACCTTTCGTGCGAACAGCTTTGGATAATTTCGGAACATCCATACGCTGGCCGGTAAACATACTGACCTGGCTGATCGCAACAACCCGGGTACGCTCATCCACCATCGCCAACAAGTCATCTTCTTCGATCACCCAGTCACGGTGCTTGACCACCCTCACCTCAACACCCAGGTTTTGCAACGTAGTCCAAGGCAGAATGTCGGAAGGGAATTCCACATCAGCGACAACGACGTTGTCCCCCGCATGCCATTCCAGGGCGTAGCGCAGCACATTGATACCCTCGGTTGCCGAGGACAGAAAGGTCAAATCATTGGCCGGCACCTTAAACAAGCTAGCGCATTGTTCGGCAACTTCGGAAAGTATGTCATCCTGCAAGCCACGCGCAGGCTCGCCTTGCCCCTTGTCCACCATAAACTGCTGCACAGCGTCGGCATGAGATCGCAACATGGGCGATTCACCACCGGTGGCAAAATGCGCTACATTGTCGAGTCCGACAAAGGCTGATTTGTTGATCAATGAATGGATCATATTTGGTATAGACCTTATTAGTACCTTTAGTCTAAATATCGTTCTGATTGGTACTGATTTGGGTGATCATAGCCATACGAAATACCCCACTGACGGTTCGTTTCAAATCCAGCTTCACACCCGTATCAACGTGATTACACTAACACGATGAAACTGATTGATGCTCATCATCATTACTGGGATCTTTTAGCCAATAATCACCCGTGGTTATGCGAAGAACCCAGGATTGCGTTTCGCTATGGAGACTACTCAGCTCTGTGCAAGGATGCCCAGCCGAAGTTTTTGCAGGATGAATATGATCGCGCAAGTGAAGGCTGGGAAATAGCTGCAACAGTCACGATGGAGGGCGAGTGGAGCCCGGATGATCCAACCGGTGAAGCACTATGGATGCAGCAACTCGCTAAGGAGTCCGGACGCCCGGCCGCCCACGCAGCGCAGGCCTGGCTCGACCGCAAAGATCTTGCCGAAACTTTGGCGGCCTATCGCCACTTA
This sequence comes from uncultured Granulosicoccaceae bacterium, assembly GCA_938005265.1. GTDB lineage: Bacteria > Pseudomonadota > Gammaproteobacteria > Granulosicoccales > Granulosicoccaceae > CALFCE01. The sequence continues at coordinate 7,643 of CALLOA010000110.1, read as the reverse complement.
CCGATCGTTAAGTCAGTGCGGCATAAACCCCGGGCCAATGCTGCCCCGGGTGGCCCGCCCGGCGGTATGGCGGACTACGCTTTCCGTGAAGGATTCCAGCGCCTGGGTGATGAAGGATTGATGTTTGAATTGCAGACTCCCTGGTGGCATTTACACGAAGCGATAGAGATGTCACAGCTGTCGCCTCAGACCACCATAATTCTTAATCATGCCGGCATGCCGGTAGATCGAAGTGAAGCTGGTATTGCCGGTTGGCAAACTGCCCTGAAAGAATTTTCGGCCCTGCCCAACACCTATATAAAAATTTCCGGCATCGGGATTCGCGATCGCGAATGGCAGCTGGATGATAACTACGACATCATCCGGTATTGCATCGCAACGTTCGGCGCGGAACGTTGCATGTTCGCATCAAACTTTCCGGTTGATGGTCTGTGCGGTTCCTTTGATACGATTTATTCGGGTTTTGATGCCGCAACCATCAATGACTCGCAAGCCTCTCGCGAAGCGCTGTTTTTTCGCACGGCCGCCAGCGTCTACGGCATTGACTTAAGCGCACTGTGATGAACACAGACATCACAACAGCAATAGCACCCGATGGCACCGGTTTTGATCTGATCGGCCCCCCGGACGCACCCTGTATGGCGCTTATACACGGGCTCGGCTTAAGCCGGAAAATCTGGGACCCGATGCTTGCAGATTTTTCGAAAAACTACCGTGTTCTGAATTACGATTTGTATGGCCACGGCGACAGCTCACCCCCTCCAGTCACCGCCTCCTTAAGCGTTTATGCCGATCAACTGGCAGGACTTATGGAACATGCCGGGGTAAAAAAAGCTGCAGTGGTTGGATTTTCCATAGGCGGCATGATTAACCGCCGGTTTGCCATGGACCATGCTGGTAAAGTTACCTCGCTGGTTATATTGAATTCCCCCCATGATCGCGGCGAAGCATTGCAGCAGCAGGTTGAAGAACGTGCCGCCCAGGTGCGTGACCAGGGTGCAATGGCAACTATGGATGCTGCATTGAAACGCTGGTTCACCCCTGATTACCCGGGCAACGGGCCCGCGATTGAGGCGGTAAAACAATGGCGTGCTGACGTGGACCCTGAAGGTTATGCACAAGCGGCCTGGGCACTCGCCCATGGTGTGCGTGAATTGATCAAACCGCAACCGGCGATTCAATGCCCTGCTCTGGTCATGACCTGTGAAAATGACAGCGGTAGTACACCAAAGATGAGTGAAGACATCGCGGCCGAAATCGACGGTGCGCAATTGGAAATCGTACCTCGCTTGCAGCATCTTGGGCTAATGCAGGAACCCGCACTATTCGGCAAAACCATTCTGGATTTTCTGGATCTTCTGAGGAATAAATCCTGACCATGAAAACAGTCACGGCATCGTCCGCCAATAATGAATCGGCAAGTGACTCGTCAAACAATGACGAATTAAAGAACGCTTTAATAAGTAATTTCGGCACACCCTGCGCTGTCATTGATCTTGATGTGGTTGAGCGAAACATTGCGCGGGCGCAAACGCTTTGCGATGAAGCAGGTGTTGCCAACCGCCCCCACATCAAAACTCATAAATCACCACTGCTAGCCAATATGCAAATAGCGGCCGGTGCGCAAGGTATAACCTGCCAGAAGCTGGGCGAAGCAGAAGTGATGGCGGAAGCCGGTATTAGCGATATCCTTCTGGCAACTAATCTGCTGGGTGCTGCACGTTCCGGGCGGCTCGCGGCACTACAACAACAGTTGCCTTTGAAAGTATGTGCAGACAACACCGTTTCATTAGCCGCATACGCGCAAGCTGCAAAGGATGCAAAGCGGGCGATTGATGTGTTGATCGAGTGTGACACCGGGCAGCAACGCGCCGGTGTTGAAACGCCGGAAGAAGCTTTGGCACTGGCGCGATACATCAAGGATGAACCCATGCTTAACTTTGCAGGCGTGCTGTTTTACCCACCACTGGATGGCTGGCCGCGAACACAACAGTTTTTTAATCAATTGGCAACAGGGCTTGCAGAGCTTGGGCTCGAGGCGGCGATAGTTTCAACCGGTGGCACCCCCAACTTTTGTAATATCGGTAATTTAAAGGGTGCAACAGAGCACCGCGCCGGCACCTGTATTTTTAATGATTTGATGATGATCAAGACAGGTTTTGCGACACAGGATGATTGTGCCTACCGGGTATATTCAAGTGTTGTCAGCCGCGCTGGTGAGAACCGTGGCATTCTTGATGCCGGGTCCAAAACCCTGACATCGGATACCGGTGGCATGGAGGATTTCGGGCTGATTATTGAGCACCCGGCTGCGCGCATTCACAAGTTCGCTGAAGAACATGGCTTTCTTGATCTGTCGGCCACCAACCATAAACCTGAAGTTGGCGACATCGTTCGGATTATTCCCAACCATGTTTGTGTCAGCGTAAACATGATGGATCAATTGGTTGCTGTACGAGGCGAAAATATAGTCGATGTCATTCCAGTTGCCGCGCGCGGCAAACTGGTATAACTGCAATTACCGAAAAAATAAATTACCGAAAAAATAGTTATTAGCTAACGATGTATTGCTATTCAAAATACTGGAGAACTACATAAAGTGTCCCGATATTCAGCGTGGGCGGTTTTCAAAAACGGGTTGTCCGGCCAGAAGAGCTGGGAACGTGCCTGGCGTGACCCTGAACCAAAGACCCATTACGACATAGTGATAGTAGGCGCCGGTTTGCACGGGCTGGCAACCGCCTATTACCTGGCCAAAAACCACGGCCTGAAAAACATTGCTGTCGTTGAGAAGGGTTGGCTGGGTGGCGGCAACGCCGGGCGTAACACAACGATTGTGCGTTCCAACTACATGATGCCCGGTAACCGCCAGTTCTACGAGCATTCTCTGGAACTGTGGGAAGAACTCAGCCATGAACTGAACTACAACGTGATGTTCAGCCAACGCTCGCACGTCAGCCTGCTACACAGCCCGGCTGCTCGTGATGCTGCGGCCAGACGTTACAACACCATGCGCCTGACAGGGTCAGATGGAGAATTATGGTCGCTGGAAACACTGAAAAGCGAAATTCCGCACCTGAACTACGACAATGCACGCTTCCCGATTATTGGTGCTGCAGTACAAAAACGTGCCGGTTCCGCACGGCATGACGCTGTTGCCTGGGGTTACGCACGAGCAGCCGACCAACTCGGCGTCGACATTCTGCAGAACTGCGAAGTCACCAGCGTGACACGCGATGCTGACAAGGCCACATCCATTGAAACATCACGCGGTACCATCAAAGCTGACAAGATTGGTTTCGCGGTTGCCGGTAACACCTCAAGACTTTGGCAAATGGCGGGCCTCGGTCGCCTGCCTATCGAGACTCACAAACTGCAAGCCTTCGTATCTGAACCATTGAAACCATTGCTTGACCAGGTGGTGGTATTCGGTGTTGGTGGTGCGCATTTTTATATATCGCAGTCCGACAAAGGTGGCATGGTATTCGGTGGCGATCTCGACTGGTATAAATCCTATGCGCAACGCGGCAACCTGCCTATCGTTCAGGATGTCGCTGAGTGCGCCACCTCGATCATGCCGTGCCTGGGTCGTGTACGACTGTTACGACACTGGTCCGGCGTGATGGATATGTCGATGGACGGCTCGGCCTTCATCTGCAAGACACCCATTAACAATCTCTACCTGAACGCCGGTTGGAACTATGGTGGATTCAAGGCAAGCCCGGCATCCGGCTGGTACTTTGCCGATCTGATTGCCAATGACCGCCCACACGACACCATCGCCCATATGGACATCAAACGATTCGAGCGAGGCGTGATGATTGATGAACGCGGTGCCGGCCCAGATCCCAAGTTGCACGGGTAGGAGAAAACAAAATGATCAGAATTAACTGCCCCTTTTGCGGCGAACGCGACCATAGCGAATTCACTTACGGTGGTGATGCAACCATTGTCTACCCTGCTCTTGATGCCAGTATCGAAGAATGGCATGACGCGGTTTATTTACGTGAGAACATTCGCGGTATGCAAAGTGAAACCTGGCACCACGTCAGCGGTTGTCGTATGTGGCTGGTGATTGAACGTGACACCATGACCCACGAAATCCAGTCTGTGCGCCCGGCACACGATGCAATTGCCAAGGCACTGGAGACAGAACAATGAGCGCCAGACGTCTTACACAAGGCGGTCTGATTGATCGCTCGAAAACTATCGACTTCAGTTGGGATGGCAAATCACTGCAGGGTTTTCAAGGCGACACCCTGGCCTCCGCGTTGATTGCCAACAACGAAAAGGTCCTGGCACGCAGCTTCAAGTACCACCGGCCGCGCGGCATCATGAGTGCCGGTGTTGAGGAGTCTGGCGCCCTGGTCACGATCGGCAGTGGTAACCGTCGTGACCCGAATGTCAAAGCACCGATGCAGGAACTCTATAACGGATTGCAGGCCTTCGGTCAGAATGCATGGCCCAATGTGCGTATGGATGCGGGTTCGGTGAACAGCCTGTTCGGGCGTTTTTTCTCAGCCGGTTTCTACTACAAAACCTTTATGGGTCTGCCACCGTTTGAATCCGGTAAAGGTACTGGCTGGTGGATGAAGTATGAAAAGATTATCCGCAAAGCAGCCGGTCTGGGCACAGCTTCACGCGAACCGGATCCGGATGTTTATGATCACGCACACGCCTTCTGCGATGTGCTGGTGGTTGGTGGTGGCGCTGCCGGTATGGCAGCTGCAATCGCCGCTGCTGACGCCGGGCTGGATGTCATTCTGGTTGAACAGGAAGGCATGCTTGGCGGTGACCTGTTAAGCCAATCGGCCGAGGATGCTGCCAGTCAGCGAGAACAATTGAACAGTGCACTGGAGTCCTCATCTGTGCGGATTATGACACGCACAACTGCCTTTGGCCTCTACGACTACGGCACTGCCGGTTTACTGGAACGTGTAACTGACCACCTGCCGGAAAATGCCCTGCCCCACACGCCACGGCAAATTTTCTGGACGGTACGTGCAAGCCAGACCATTCTCGCCACCGGCAGTATGGAGCGACAAATCGCTTTTGGTGACAACGATCGCCCGGGAATCATGACAGCGAGCGCTGGCCGTAGTTACCTGAACCGCTACGCTGTGCGAGCGGGTGAAGAAGTGGTGGTCGCTACCAACAACGATTCGGCTTACCAGGTCGCTCTGGATATGGACCGCGCGGGGGCTAACGTCACATTGCTGGATGCCCGTAACAATGTGTCGGGCATCGTTGCCGAGTCACTTTCTGATTCGGGCATTGAAGTTCGCATGCAGAGTGCCCCGTTGAAAGCTAAAGGGCTTAATGGCATCAAAGCACTGACGCTGGCTACGGGCTCACCCGGCAGTTGGCAAAGCGGCGAAACTATTCCAACAGATTTGCTGCTGGTATCGGGCGGTTGGTCACCGGTTGTCAATCTTGCTTCTCATCGAGGTGTACGCCCCGTATGGAATGAAGGCTCAGCCTGCTTCCTGGCACCGGAAACTGCAGAACCCATACAAATGGCGGGGGCTGCTGCCGGTATCTGGGATACGGCCGGCTGCATCGACTCTGGAACCCGTGCTGCGCAATCCGCGATTAACGCTATCAAGGATTCAACTGCAGGTTCCGGCAACACACCGCAGCCCGCCCCCGAGCCTGGTGATGGCGATAGCTGGGAGAACCCTATTCTTCCCGTCTATGAAGTCACAGTGCCCGGCAAAAAACTTAAATGCATCATCGATCCACAGCATGATGTAACCAGTGACGATGTGCGCCTGGCACATCGTGAAGGGTTTGTTTCTGTAGAACACTTGAAGCGCTACACCACACTCGGCATGGCAACCGACGGTGGCAAGGTGGGCAATATCGTCGGCCTTGCCCTGATGGCAGAAGCCTTGGGTAAAGAAATTCCTGAAGTCGGCACTACAACATTCCGCCCGCCTTATACACCGGTTTCCATTGGTGCGCTACGTGGCCGTAATGTGGATGAGCATTTTCGTTGCCTGCGACGCACCGCCATGCACAACTGGAATTTGAAACATGGCGCTACCATGACCATGGCGGGCTTATGGCACAGGCCGTGGTACTTCGCACGTGAAGGTGAAACTATCAAGGAAGCTTATGAACGCGAAGCTGCCACAGTGCGTGAGACGGTGGGTTTGTGCGATGTGACGTCCCTCGGCAAGATCGCCATACAGGGCCCTGACGCCACAGAGTTGTTGAACCGTGTTTACAGTAATGCCTTCGCCAAGCTACCCGTAGGCAAGGCACGCTACGGCATCATGTTGCGAGACGATGGTTTCGTCATGGACGATGGTACGACGTGGCGACTATCCGAGACCGATTACTTCATGACAACCACCACGGCGCACGCGGCTAGTGTCATGGTTTTCCTTGAGGAGTTGTTGCAAACACGCTGGCCTGAACTCAAGGTGCACCTGACGTCGGTATCCGAACAATGGGCCGGCTGTGCGGTCGCCGGGCCGAAGTCACGCGAGACACTGGCGGCCTGCATGGAAGACCCTTCACAAATCAGTGATGAGAATTTTCCATTTATGGGTGTTCGGGATATCACGTTTAAAGGCGGCATCCCGGCTCGCATCGCGCGCATCAGTTTTTCCGGTGAACGCGCCTTTGAAGCCTACGTACCCTCCGACTATTCTGAAAGCCTGATGGATATGTTGTGGGAGGCTGCACAAACCTTTGACGGCTGCCTTTATGGGCTTGAGTCCCTTGGCGCTTTACGAATAGAAAAGGGCCATGTCACGGGGGCCGAGCTTGATGGTCGCGTCAGTATTGATGATGCAGGGCTTGGCAAAATGGCGTCACCGAACAAGTCGTATATCGGCAGTGCACTGCGCCAACGCCCGGAACTGCTGCGTGAAGACCGGCCGCGCTTAGTGGGTATTTTCCCTAAAAACCGTGAAGAAACCTTTAACGCAGGCTCCATACTTTGCCAATCCGATGCGGTTGAGGGTATGGGTGATGGCTGGATAACCGCTGTCACCTATTCACCGGCACTGGGCCACTGGATTGGTCTGGGTTTTCTAAAAGGCGGGCATGAGAGTTACGAAGGCAAAACCTTGGTATCAGCAGACCCGGTTCGAAAAGGCAATATTGAAGTAGAGGTTGTTTCACCACATATGTACGACGCGTCCGGGGAGAGAATGTATGGTTGATCGAGTCTCAGCGTTAGACGGGCACTACCCGACAGGGCGCAGTGGGGTTGCCGGGAAAACCGGTATAACACTAACGGAAGTACGTAATCTGCAGCTACACCAGGTTGCCGCATGGCCCGATACCCTGAACACGGTCGGCCAGATGGCAGCGGACATGGCCGGGTGCACAAATGCGCCCCGCCCCGGCATGTCACAAACCGGCAGTAAAGGCAGCCTGTTGCGGGTGGAGCCACTGAAGTGGTGGTTACTGGGTGGTGACCCCGGGGAGATTGCAGCCGAACAAGGTTCAGGGCTCGATATATCGCATTCGCGCACTCATGTTCGTGTTAGTGGAAGCGAGGCCACAACACTTTTAAACCGGCACTTACCACTGGATTTACGCAGTGATGCGTTTCCTGAAGGTAGTGTGGCATCAACCGCGTTCCACCATGTCGGTATCACGTTATGGAACACAAGCGAAGGCTATGA
>CALLOA010000109.1 GCA_938005265.1 uncultured Granulosicoccaceae bacterium | reverse complement strand
GAACGGTATCGGTTACGGCGGCCAAACCGGGTGCTAAAGCGATTATCAACGCTGAAGGTGAGATCGTTGATGGTTGGATAGGTGGTGGTTGCGCCAAGAGCGCTGTGGTGAAGGCTGCTATTAAATCCATTGCTGACGGTGAACCGAAGTTAGTCAGTCTGCAACCGGCAGAATTACTGCAAGAGAAAGGCTTAACAGCGGGGCAGGAGAGTGACGGCGTGCTGGCAGCTAACAATATGTGTCCCAGCCGCGGCTCCATGGAAATTTTTATTGAGCCTGTATTGTGTGAGCCAGAGCTATTGATACTGGGTGCAAGCCCGGTGGCACGTGAGCTAGCATCCATGGTACAGCGGTTCTCATTCAAGTTGAGCTGTGCTTGTGAAGACCCTGTACAGTGGAGCGGCACCGGTATAACTGCAATGTCCTACAACGATTTGTCCGATTCGCATTCAAATCGATACGTTGTGGTGTCAACACAAGGTAGCGGTGATATTGCTGCCTTGCAAAAAGCACTGTCACTAAATGCGAAATTTGTCAGTTTTGTGGGTAGTCCGCGAAAAATGTTGCATTTAAAAGATAAACTGAAGGCGCTGGATACACCCGCGCAACAGATTGATTTGATCAAAGGGCCGGCGGGTTTGGATATCGGCGGGGTAACGCCGCAGGAGATCGCCTTGTCCATACTTGCCGAGCTGGTGGCTCTTCGTCGTGGTGCAACGGCGTTGGCAACTAAGTCAACATTCGTACCGCAATCAACACAAACAAATTAAATTTTAAGTCGGGAAAAAATCAAATGGTTCTTGAAGAAGAAGTACAACTGCCTTTGGCTCGGGATATTGTATTTCAGGCTCTGAATGATCCTGAAATATTGCAGCAGAGTATTCCGGGTTGTGAAGAGCTTACTCGACTGAGTGATACAGAAATGCAGGCAAAGGTAGTGGTGAAATTCGGCCCTGTGAAAGCAAGCTTTGATAGTAAAGTGGATCTTGACCCGAGCGAAGGGCCGGCTGTGTTCAAGCTCAGCGGTAAAGGAGATGCGGGTGTGGCCGGACATGCCAGTGGTGGAGCCGATGTAAATCTTGAGGAAAACGCTGACGGGACCTTGCTTAAATATACGGTCAATATCGATATCAGTGGCAAGCTTGCCCAGGTGGGTAGCCGCCTGGTTGAAGGTACTACTAAACGTCTGGCCAAGAAGTTTTTTGTGAATTTTGAGCAGGCTTTGCTGGCGAAGCAGGCTTGATACGCACCAGGAGTTCAATTGACAATGATTAGTCGTTCTTAAATTTCAAACCTGTGTATTGGTCTGCCCAGATACCCCTGACAGCACCCAGTCGCGTAATTTGCGATGCTGAATTTTACCGGTCGCGGTGCGCGGTAGCTGATCGTCTTTTACAAACTGGATATGCCGTGGACACTTAAAAGCTGACAAGCGCTCGCGGCACCATGTTACGAGATGAGAGTCATCAATGTAGTCACTTGTCTTGTCAGTAATTGTCTGATCTTTGTTGGCGTGATCGCCACTGGCCTGTTGCTCGCGCAATACCACCACCGCATGAACCGTCTCGCCCCATATGTCATCGGGCACTCCCACCACTGCGACATCACTTACCGACTCGTGCCGGCTCAGCACTTCCTCAACTTCCGAGGGGTAAATATTTTCACCGCCGCTAATAATCATATTACTCTTGCGATCTACCAACCAGATATAGCCATCTTCATCGCGCCTGGCCATATCACCCACTGAACACCAGTGACCACGAAACGCCTCGGCGGTATTCTTCTGGTCGTTCCAGTAGCCGTCAAAGACATAACTGGTACGGGAAAACAATTCACCTACATCGCCATCGGATACCTCGCGACCGTCCTTGTCAAGTAGACGAATAGCACCACTGCCAGCCCATTCTCGCCCAACTGAACCGAGCTTTTTTATCTGTTCATCAGGTCGCAATAAGGTAACCCAGCCTGCTTCGGTAGAGCCATACAATTCATAGAGTTTGCCGTTACTAAAATAGTCCAGAATGGCTCTTTTCAAATTTTCACGCGCCGGTGCTGACGAGATCATTAGACGGCCTACGCGGCTAACGTCGTAGCGTGCTCGCACGTCGCTCGGCAATTCCAGCATCATTGTGAAATGGGTCGGCACCAAGGAGGTAAAAGTGATTCCCTGTTCGGACAATACGCTCAACAAGGTTTCTGCATCGAAGCTCGGATTATCGTCAACAACAATCGTGGCGCCGAGGTGCATAAATGTATTGCCAAAATACAGTGAGTTCGCATGACAGAGCGGCATTACCAGCAGGGCAGTGTCGTCACGCGTAAATCCCAATTCAAGGGCCGTAGCCAACGCGATAAGGGTACTACCGGCATGGCTGCGTATCGCGCCTTTGGGGCGACCGGTGGTGCCGGAGGTATACATCAATGCGCAAGTCTGTTCTGCGGTAACAACCGGTAGCGCAGCGGCTGGTGGAGCCTGCCATCGATCATCACTAAACAGTGCTTCGTAGCTTAGCCAATTTTCGCAGCGGGTGTTTTCGGCCGGTTTATTTTCCGTGGGTTTAATTGCAGCTGGCGCATCATCAAGCAGTACAAAACCCTCCGCTGGTATCGACAGCTGATCTCGCACACTGTCCACGGTTGCGCGAAACGCGTTACCTGTTATCAGTGCCGCCGCTTCACTATCAGCAAGTATGTAAAGAATTTCATTGGCTGCAAGTCGAAAATTGATCGGCACAGCCACAAGACCAGCGCGGGCGAGGGCGACGTAAATTTCCATCCACTCGAGGCAGTTGGTGGCAAGAACCGCAACCCGATCTCCTGGTTGTAAGCCTGTGTTGAGCAGGGCATGGGCGAGTTGGCTAGCGCGTCTATCCCATTGCGTATAAGTCAGCTCGCACTTGGAATCGCGTGCGCCGATTTTTTCCGGACTTAAGCGCGCATGGGTAGCTATGGCATCCGAGATTGTCAGCAAGTGGTTCATTGGCAAACCTGGTTTATGTCCGCAATCAACTCGTCGCGGCAATTTCTCATTTGATGTATTTATGGCATTATAGAACTCTGAATTCAGAGTTCAAAGATTTGTTTAATTCAAAACCTGAGAAGCTAGGGAGATTGATATGCCTATCCAGACGCTTTCAACCAATGCCTCGGCTTGCGTCATAGCCCGAATGCTTAAAGCTCGGGGTGTCGACCGGGTATTTGGGCTCTGTGGCGGTCATATAATGCCGATCTGGATGCAGCTAGATACTCAGGGCATTCGCATAATCGATGTGAGAGACGAGCGGGCAGCTGTTTATATGGCTCATGCCGATGCAGAGCTGCGTGGCGGGCTGGGTGTTGCGTTGGTGACCGCAGGGCCTGGAGTCACGAATGCCATGACCGGCATTGCTAACGCTCACGTCGCTCGGGTGCCGGTACTGGTGATGTCTGGCGTGCCACCAATGGCACAGGAAAATCGCGGCGCCTTGCAAGATATCGTGCACACCGACCTGGTGCATTCTCTTACCCGCTATGCACGCACCGTACGCCATCCGGATCTGGTGCCTAAAGAACTGGACGAAGCGATTAGCTGTGCTCACGGCATTGGTGGTGAGGCAGGGCCTGTCTATGTTGATTTTCCGGTTGACGTCCTGCGTGCCATGGTGTCACCCGCCGTGCAGCTAAGCAGCTATTTCACACCACCGCCACCACCTGTGTTGGTTCCCGATCATGCAAGCATTAAAGCCGCCGTGAATATTTTATGGTCGGCCAAGAAACCGTTGGTTATTTCCGGGCGCGGTGCACGCCATGCAGGGGCCGAGTTGCAGGCATTGCTGTCGCACTTGGGCGCCGCTTATCTTGATACCGGTGAATCTAGAGGGCTGGTGCCTGATGATCATCCGTCGGTGATTGGTGCTATGCGCGGTGCGGTGATGTCACAGGCTGACGTTGTGTTAACCGTAGGGCGGCGACTAGACTTTCAACTGGCCTATGGATCACCAGCGGTTTTTGCTGACGCACGCTTTGTGCGTATCGCAGATTGTGCTGCCGAGCTTCGGGACAACCGCCGTGGTGAAGTTGAATTGCTGGGTTCGCCGCAAGCCATTCTGCAAGCCCTACTGGACGAAGCTGGCAATCGCACCGCATCAACCAACAACGAATGGGCTGAAGGTTTACGTGCAAAGCACCTTGCCCGGGCAGACAAGTTAGTCACCACCATGCGCGACGCGGCTCCTGGCGCTGACGGATTAATGCACCCCAACCGTATACTCAGTGCATTGCGCGATGCCTTGCCTGATGATGCCGTGGTGATAGCCGATGGTGGTGATTTTCTGAGTTTTGCACGCATAGGATTACCCGCCAGCACCTACCTCGACCCAGGTTCACTCGGCTGTATCGGAATAGGAACGCCTTTTGGAGTGGCGGCCAGCCTGGCACTGCCTGATCAAACAGTCGTAGTGGCGACCGGTGATGGCGCTTTTGGCTTCAATGCCATGGAAATGGATACGGCCGCGCGCCACAATGCACCGGTGCTGATTATTGTTGCCAATAACGCATCGTGGGCCATAGAAGTGCGCGATCAGCAAGAAACCCATGGCAAGGTCGTTGGCACCCATCTGCAATCATCGGATCATGCCGCCATGGCACGGGCGTTTGGATTGTACGGTGAACGCGTAGAAGATGCCGCCGATCTACCTGCGGCAATTGGACGTGCGCTGGCTAATCTTCCAGCGCTATTAGATGTAGTGGTAACTCCTGAGGCAGTATCATCAGATGCAAAATCCGGCCTTGCCTGGGTGCCTGATTTGCAACCGTTGGAAGCCTGGGACAATGCCGAACGTGAGTGGCGGGCCGCCAGTATAAATGACTCCTAGGTTAATGACGCCAGTCAAGCTAACAGAAGCCCCAAAACCAGCTCTGTAACATGAAAAGGAACCCAGCGGAACGACCACCACTATGAAACTAATACCCGCCCAGCCGCGCTTGGATGAACAAGTACGCGATGCCATCCTAATAGTGTGACGTTACTTTTTCGTTTTTGTTTATTGAATACAACCCGACGAGTCATTGGGAAAAGTTCGATACCGAAGCGGCTATTAATCAGTCCCCAAATACCTTTGGGGGAGTAAGGTGTCGATGTTCGGACCTTCAAGCGTTCCTATACCGTCGATGACAACGATGAAAATGACGAAAGCTGTCCAGTCATTTACACTGAATGGTGCGTCAGGGCTCATATCATCGCTGTTGGCTTCAAGACAAGAAAAATGTAGATGCGACGCTGGCGAAACAAGCTTTGCTTGGATACCATGCTGCACAGAGTTTATTGGCCGGTATTGCTAGCCTGAGGAGAAGCTTGCCTGTGGAGAAAATTTGATCACAGAGATTTACACTGATGGTGCCTGTCGTGGTAACCCCGGGCCGGGAGGCTGGGGTGTGTTGTTGCGGCATGGCGATACCACCAAGGAGGCTTGCGGAGGCGAACCGGAAACCACCAATAACCGCATGGAACTAACCGCGGTAATCGAGGCGCTAAAGCTGCTGAAACGTCCGGCAAGGGTCCGTATCACAACGGATTCCACTTACGTGATGAAAGGATGCACCGAATGGATGGCGGGCTGGAAGAAGAAAAACTGGGTTAATTCTGCAAAAAAGGAAGTCAAGAACAAGGATCTATGGCAGCAGCTTGATAACATGCTGGGCCAGCATGAAATTGAGTGGAGCTGGGTTAAAGGCCATAGCGGTCATCCTGATAACGAGCGGGTGGACGAATTGGCCAATCGTGGAATTGATGAAATGAACAGTGCAAAAGCCGACAAGGGAAGCGATTGATGAGTCGTCTTATTGTGCTGGATACTGAAACCACAGGCCTTGAGGTTTCCGATGGGCATCGAATTATCGAGATCGGTGCAGTCGAACTACTGGACCGCCGTCTTACCGGAAACAACTACCACCAGTACATCTGCCCGGAAAGAGCAGTTGATGCCGGCGCACTCGAAGTACACGGAATAACCGATGAATTCCTCACCGACAAGCCGCTTTTCGCGGCCATTGCCGCTGATTTTCTAGCCTACATCAAGGGTGCTGATGAGCTGGTTATCCACAATGCGCCTTTTGATGTGGAGTTTTTGAACGCTGAGCTGAAGGCCTGTGGTCACAGCAGCACGGTGCAGGACATCTGCACTGTCACTGACTCGCTTGCGGTGGCAAGAAAACAATACCCCGGTAAACGAAACTCGCTGGATGCTTTATGTGATCGGCTGGCTATCAACAATTCTCACCGCACTTTGCACGGCGCACTGCTTGATTCTGAAATTCTGGCTGATGTTTATTTGATCATGACCGGTGGCCAGGAGACTCTTGAGCTGGAGGAGGACAGCGGGCTTCAGCAGGCTGCGCAGGCAAACTCGGTGAGGCCTCCCGGCCTTACGCTGAGCGAAACACCGGTTACCAGTGTTGAGCAGCAATCTCACCAGGACTGGTGTGAAAAGCACAAGATCGTTGCCTGGTAGCGTTGTCCCCGGTAGCGTTTCCCTTGGTGGTGTCAGTTGATGCGAATGGTTCGCGCCTTGTCACGTTCCCAGTCTCTTTCCTTGATTGATGCACGCTTGTCGTATTCCTTTTTACCCTTACCCAGGCCGATTTGCACTTTGACCTTACCGCGTTTCCAATACAGTGACATCGCGACCAGCGTGTAGCCCTTGCGTTCTGTGAGGCCGGTCAGCTTGGCTAATTCATTACGATGCAGCAGCAGTTTCCGCCGCCGTGTGGATTCGTTAGTGCGATGGGTGGACGCGGAAATCAGCGGTGTTATGTGGCAGTTGTAAAGCCACGCCTCCATATTGTGCAATTGCACAAAGCCATCGGTCAGCTGCACGCGGCCCTCGCGCAGGCTTTTGACTTCCCATCCCTGCAAAGCGACACCAGCCTCGTATTTTTCTTCGATTTTATAGTTGAAGGTGGCGCGCTTGTTTCGCGCTATGGTTGCCGAGCCGTCAGTTTTTGCTTTCTTTTTCTTTGCCATAGGGCATTATAGTCGCAAACGTGCCAGTTCAGCTTAGACCCCCAACACATGACTCAGGTAAAACGCACGGCGCTGGTCGAGCGACCCGCGCAGCAGCTCTATAATTTGGTCCTTGATGTGCCTTCCTACCCGGAATTCCTGCCCTGGTGCACCGCTTCGAATGTGGTTGAGCAGAGTGAGGAAGAGCAGGTCGCATCGGTCACCATAGATGCCATGGTCAAGCAGGTCAGTTTTACCACCCGAAACATCCTAACTCCGCATAGTCGCATCAATCTGCAATTGCTGGACGGGCCGTTCCGCTCGCTACACGGGGAGTGGCGTTTCAAACCCCTGAGTGAGGAGGCTAGCAAAGTCGAACTGGATATTGAGTTTGAGTTTGCCTCAGGTGTGCTGGCCATGGCGATCAAACCGGTTTTTCTTAAAATTGCCGACACCATGCTCGATGCATTTGTCGAGCGGGCGATGTCCGAATAATCGTGCAGTCCGGTCTGCAGATTTCAGTGGTGTATGCATTGGCGCAACGCCAGATTGTGCTGGACTTGGAATTATCGGCAGATACCACCGCCCGGCAAGCGGCTGTTCAGTCTGGTATGCAGGATTACTTTCCTGAACTTGATACTGCGACAGTAGCGCTGGGTGTATACGGCGAGCACGTCTCAGATGACTATGTGATGCAGGCGGGCGATCGTCTGGAATTGTATCGTGACTTGGTGATGGACCCGATGCAACTAAGGCGTCAGCGGGCTTTTACGGCAAAAGCGGCAGAAGAAGCAGCTGCCACAACAACCAACAAGACTTCAGCGCCATCAGTCAAAAACAAAGCTTAAGCGCCAGCGGTACTCTTGGCCGGTACTGGTTTAGGTCTGTCAGGGCGTGAAAACCAGAACTTGGGCATTATTATTTCGCCAGACTCGCGATCGAAATTGGCTTCAATGTTTGCCACCCTGTCGCCTTCGTCAAAAAATACACTGAAGCGTCTGGCTGCCACTGTCTGACCCGCCGGGCTGCGAGTGAATACGTAGTCCCAGCGATCAGGCTGAAAGGCAGGCTGATTTACAGGTACGCCGATCAGTGCGGCAACTTCTTCACGCGACATGCCTGCCTCGATGGATTCGATTTGCTCTTCGGTCAGCAGATTGCCTTGTTGAACTTCGATCTTATGCGCACGTGGTAACCATATCGGGTCACCACAAGCACCCAGCAGGAGGCACAGGCATACGCTAAAGAGCGTCAGGCTGGCCGATGTGCGGCGAGGCGGGTTTTTGGAATTAGAGTGCATGTTGGCTGGAATATTCAATGAATGCTTCTTCATGTTGCTGTTCAGACCCACGTGGGCCGGCTTTTTAGCAGGTCGGTTTCCAAAGCATAGCCTAACCGGCCGCATTGATCATCTCGCTAGCGTGCTGGCGTGTCTTGTTGGTAATTTTTCGCCCGCCCAACATGCGGGCAATCTCTTCAACACGTTGCTCTTGCCCAAGATCCTCAAGCCCTGTCATGGTCTGGCCGTTTTTCACCGATTTGCTGACACGTTGGTGATGATGAGCCTGGGAAGCTACTTGTGGTAGATGGGTAACACAGAGGACCTGGGCGTTTTCGGCGAGTTGGCGCAGGAAGTTACCGACCGTCTCGGCAACTCCTCCACCAATGCCGCTATCCACCTCATCAAAAATAAACGCATTGACGCTTTCATAGCTGGTGGTCTGCAGCTGAATGGCAAGACTGATACGCGATAGTTCTCCGCCTGAAGCGATTTTGCTGATCTCGCCAGTCGCCTGGCCGGGGTTCGGGCTAACAACAAATTTGATGGTGTCCCAACCCTCAGCTGACACTTTGGATTCATCGGCATGAACCTCACACTCGAATACACCACCTTCCATTCCCAGCGTATTCATCGAACCTGAAACCGCTTCGCCAAGGGCGCGAGCGGCACGTTGTCTCTGGCGATGCAGTGCCGCACAGGCGTTGCGGTAGACTTCCTGCTTGGCTTGAAATTCCTGCTGTAGTTTCTCGATATCAGCATCGGAAAAATCGAGCGTTTCGAGTTCCAGCTCCAGTTTTTCACAAAGATCGCAAAGGTCCTTGATATCCACTTTGTGTTTTTTAGCAAGGCGATCAAGTGATAAAAGTCTTTGATCCAGCCACTCCAGCTGCTCACCATCGATATCCAGGCTGCTAAGGTAGTCTCTTAAACTGCTGCTGGCTTCATCACAATTGATGAGCGCAGTATTGAGTGCATCCGACCAGCTTTTTGCCTCGGGTTCAAGTGCTGCCAGCTTAGACAGTTGACGGTTAGCCTGTGTCAGTTGTGCATAAGCACCGTGATCACCTTCGAGCAGCTCAATAATTGCGTTACCGGTTTCGACCAGGCGGCCGGAATTAGCCAGCTGCTTGTGCCTCGCTTCAATTGAGTCGGTTTCCTCGCGATTGGTTTTAAGATGCTCGAATTCCTGGATCTGGAAGCGCAACATATCGATGCGATCGGTATTGGTTCGTGTTTCGTCGGTTAACCTGTCGAGCTTGAGTTTTACCTGCTCAAGTTCCGTGAAAGCCTTGCTCACTTTGTCCAGCGCACGCTTGTTGGGCAAGGTACTATCCAGTAACTGTTTTTGTACTTTTGAGCGTGTGATTGACTGATGCTCGTGTTGGCCATGGATATCGATCAGCATCTGGCCCACAGTCTTTAGCGTCTGTATCGATACCGGTCGATCATTGATATACCCACGTGATTTTCCTTCACGCGAAACAATGCGCCTCAGGATGCAACTGTTGTCATCATCAAATTCGCGTTCCTCCAACCAGCTCCAGACAGGTGATTGTTCGGGTGGTTGGAAGCAGGCAGAGATTTCAGCGCGTTTGGCACCTTGTTTCACGCTGTTGGCGTCAGCCCTGTCACCGAGCACCAGACCAAGAGCATCCAGCAGGATCGATTTGCCTGCACCAGTCTCGCCGGTGAGTGCCGTCATACCTTCCTGCAACTCCATTTCGCAGCTGTCGATAATGGCAAAATTCTGAATAGAAAGTGATACCAGCAAGATGTTGTTCCGGGCTTGGCAGTAGCGGTTAGTTCAGGAGCGGCATCGGGTGCCTGGTCTCATGCCCAGTTAAGTTTTTCACGCAAGATCTGGTGATAATCGTAATTCTCGGGGTGCAACAGTGTAATGCGTTCAGGCTTGGCTGACACTGAAATCATGTCACCCAGGCCGGCATCCATGTAAACCTGCCCGTCGCAGATAACCTGCGCAGAATGAATTTCATCATCCCACAGGTGCACTCGAATGGAACTCTTTGCATCCACCATGAGTGGGCGGCTGGTAAGTGTATGGGGGCAGATGGGTTGCAGCACCACAGCGTCAATACTTGGGCCGACGATAGGTCCACCATTGGACAGTGAGTAAGCCGTTGAACCTGAGGGAGTTGCGACAACCAGACCATCTGCACGCTGGTGAGTGACCAGCTCATCGTTAATCAGGATGTCGTAATCCATTATTTGCAGGACATCTTTAACCCGCACCACAACGTCATTGAAAGCAAGGGAATTAGCCTGTACTTCGCCGTCCCTCAGTACTTTTACATCCAGTAAGAAACGTTCTTCCGCCTGGTAGTCGCCCTTCAAAATATTCTTCAGGGTTTCCAGCTCACCTTCTGGTGAGACATCAACCAAAAAACCAAGCCGGCCACGGTTGACACCAACTAGCGGGATGTTGTGATCAACCAGCTCGCGGGCCGCATGCAGCAGAGTGCCATCGCCACCTATAACAACGATGACGTCGCTGTTGGTTCCAAGGCTTTCAAGATTGACCGTATTGTCGTGCTCCACCAGACCTCGGGTCGAGTGATCGAGCAGAACTTCCAGTTCCATTGATTGCAGGTGCGTTATCACGTCATGCAATGTGTTGGAAACACTTGCATCGTTGAACTTGACGATGACGCCCACTTTGCTGAATTCCTTCATGGCGCTAACCTAGCAGAATGCCCCTGTGTTGTCATCGGCTGGATCGACTGAAATGTCTTCTGAACGGGCTTTCTTCTACTTGACTTTTGTTTTGATTTCGTAAAGTAAATCAAGAGCTTGGCGGGGGGAAAGTTCATCCGGTTCGATATTCTCAAGCAAAATTCTGATTTCATCAGGTATTGCCGGGAAGAGTTCCATTTGAGGAACGTTGGTATCAGGGG
Organism: uncultured Granulosicoccaceae bacterium; assembly: GCA_938005265.1. GTDB lineage: Bacteria > Pseudomonadota > Gammaproteobacteria > Granulosicoccales > Granulosicoccaceae > CALFCE01. The sequence continues at coordinate 560 of CALLOA010000109.1, read as the reverse complement.
GGGGCAGCGTTGCCCGGGCGGGTGATTTGGTGGTTACTGACACTTCTGATGTTGTCTTTGTTATCGCAGTGGCTTCAGCACCTGGTGCTGCGTCAACCGCAGCCGAGATATCTGCTGGCCGTGCTTGCGCAGAAGCCTGTTCTGCCTGTTTTTCAAGACTGTGAATTCGACTAGCCGCACTGGCAAGCACGGCTGGTGGAAGCCCGGCAAGACGAGCGACTTGCAGACCATAGCTCTGGTTGGCGGGGCCGGGCTTCACGCGATGCATGAAAACGATCTTGCCATCATGTTCAACGGCATCCAGATGCACATTTTCAACGCCTTCAAGTTCGTCGGCCAAGGCGGTGAGTTCAAAGTAGTGGGTTGAGAACAGGCACATCGCTCTGTTCTTGCGCGCCAGGTGTTCAGCGCAGGCAAAGGCCAGTGACATGCCATCAAATGTACTGGTGCCACGTCCGATTTCATCCATCAATACCAGACTGTGCTCAGTTGCATTGTGCAGAATGTTGGCGGCTTCAGTCATTTCTACCATAAACGTTGACTGCCCTGAGGCAAGATCA
>CALLOA010000108.1 GCA_938005265.1 uncultured Granulosicoccaceae bacterium | reverse complement strand
TGCTATTGATGCGGTGTCCGCTCATGCCTCAGCCTGTGTTGACAGAATAGCTGAATGGAATGACGGTGCAGGTAATGAATGGCGGCAGGAGCTGCCAAGTGCCCTGTCAGGCAAACAGAAAATAGCCATAGAGACAAATCGTATACCATCCGTGGTTCGAGCGTATGTAGCTGAGCAGTTGCAGGGTGACGAACTCCTTGATGTCACACCCATACTTGTTCAAATGAGAATGATTAAATCTGCCAGTGAGTTACAGCTTGCGCGACATGCGGGGCTGGTTGCGAACGCCATGATGGATGCTGGTAGGGCGGCTATCGGTGATGGTGTGCCTGAGTACGAAGTCGCGATCGCAACGTCACAGGCGGGCACCAGGGAAGCTGCCCGTTTACTCGAACTGCATTACAACGATAAAGACATGTCACCGAATACTCACTTTTTACAGATAATGGCATCAGGTGACGAAATAACCAAAACGCATCATCGAGCAACAACACGTGTCATGAAGCAGGGTGAGCCCGTGTTCCTTTGTTTCTGTGGCATGACTAACTTTCATCGTTTCAAACTGGGGTTTGATCGTACCTTCTGGATTGGTGAGATTGCTGATCGCAAGCAGATCTCTGTCTATGAATTGGCTGTTGCAAGCCAGGAAGCTGCTCTATCTGTGCTGCGGCCAGGGGTGACAGCTGAGAGTGTCCATGCGGAATACGCGAGAGTAATCCGCGATGCCGGATTTGATTTTCCGTTTCGTTGTGGCCGAGCGACCGGATACAGTTACCTTGAAAAACCGCAATTGGTTACCGGTGATACAACCGTGTTACAGCCAGGAATGGTGCTGGCAGTAGATGGTTCAGTTGCAGTGCCGGATTTCAGGGCACAGGTAGGGGACAGTTTCATCATTAAAGAAACGGGTTATGAGCCTATTACAGAACATGTAAAGGCAGTTGACGATGTAATTATCTGAAGTGAGCAGCGATTGATCACATCAAGCGCATAGAATGGATGGAGCAATCATAGTAATGACAAAATCTATTGCACGATTTGAAGCTGAACCGGCCAGTGGCATGGTGCCGTCAAACTTCACAGCTTCTGATGCGTTTACGACATCTGAAAGCCTGGAGACTAATCATTTTTATCACGCGACTGAAGATGAGAGTGTGCTCGCGGGTGTGTGGGAGTGTAGCCCGTGTAAGGAAGTGTTTGAGTCCTATCCGGTGAATGAAATGATGACGGTGGTTTCAGGTGTGGTGCGAGTGCAGAACGATGAAAATGGTGAGGTTGAAGTTTTCAGAGCAGGTGACTCGTTTTTCATTGCCAAGGGTGCCAGGTGCACGTGGGAAATCACCGAAACCTTGCGTAAATTTTATTTTATCTCAAACTGATGTCGTGGCGCGAAAACCTTTTGGGGAGAAAGTCATGACTATCTGGGTTGACGCTGACGCCTGCCCGGTTGCCATACGGGATATTCTGGTCAAGGCAGCTCTTCGCACCAAGGTGCAGCTGACGTTTGTTGCCAATCAACCCGTCAAGACACCCCGTGTAACGCATATTCGTTCGATACAGGTATCACAAGGGTTTGACGTGGCAGACAACTGCATTGTGCAAAAAGTTGATGCTGATGATCTGGTGATCACCGGTGATATTCCACTAGCTGCAGAGGTTATGGAAAAGTCCGCCCACGCATTAAACCCGCGCGGCGAAATGTACACGACCGACACGATCGGACAAAAGCTGAATATGCGTGATTTTATGGATGTAATGCGTGGCAGCGGTGTGCAAACGGGTGGTGGCCCGCCACCCATGTCGGCCAAAGACCGGCAGAATTTCGCCAATCACCTTGATCGCTACCTGAGTAAACATCACCGGAAATAGCATAAGGTTGGGTTGGTAGATTTTGACTGCAGGTGTAATGGAGTATAAGTGGTGCCGGGAGAGAGACTTGAACTCTCACTCTGTTACCCTTGGACCCAGGCGGATTTTGACTGCAGGTGGGATTTTGACTACAGGTGTAAAGGAGTATAAGTGGTGCCGGGAGAGAGACTTGAACTCTCACTCTGTTACCAGAACCGGATTTTGAATCCGGCGCGTCTACCAATTCCGCCACCCCGGCAGGGGGATTGAATCTCAAGGTGCGTAGTGTAATTAGTTTTGGGTATGCGGTAAAGCGAGGCCTTTGCTAACATGCCCGCGTGCGTAAATCCGACTTCCAACTTGAGATACCCGATAATCTGATTGCCCAGTACCCACCTGCTGAGCGTGGGGACAGTCGGCTGATGGTGCTTGACGGGGATCATGACGGGTTTGAGCACACATTTTTTGCCAGCCTTCCCGATTTGCTGAAGAGTGGTGATCGCCTTGTATTCAACAATACACGGGTCATTCCGGCACGGCTGTTCGGTGCTAAGGCCACTGGTGGCAGGGTAGAAATACTGCTGGAGCGCATAACGGGTGATACCACCGCCCTGGTAAAAATCCGTTCGAGCAAGTCTCCACGGCCCGGCCAACTCATTTACCCGGATACCACTCACGCATCCCAGTGTACCAGTGCCGAAACATCCGATGCGCAAGTTGCACTGGAGGTTGCAGGCAGGCAGGGCGAGTTTTTTGAACTCAGCATAGCCGGGGGAAAAATCACTAGTGAGTCAACGACCGGACTGACAGCGACAGCTGCAACCTGCGCCGCTGGCAGTATGCTGGAATTGTTTGAAAGCTTCGGGCAAATGCCGCTGCCACCCTATATCGAGCGCACCCCTGGTTCAAACGATGCTGATCGCTACCAGACGGTTTATGCCCGGCATGAGGGTGCAGTGGCCGCTCCCACGGCGGGTCTGCATTTTACCGATAAGTTGTTGCGGCAGCTTGAATCTGCAGGTGTAGACAGTAGCTTTGTGACGCTGCATGTTGGAGCTGGCACTTTCCAGCCTGTTCGTGTCGAGGATTTGTCGCAGCATGAAATGCATGCCGAACGCTACAGCATAAATAACGAAACAGCTGCGCAAATCAATAGCACCAAAGCCGCAGGTGGCAGGATTATCGCGGTCGGCACGACCAGCGTCAGAACGTTGGAGTCGGCGGCTGCCAGGCAGCTGGAACAAGGTCTGGATACCGATAAATTGCTTGCCAACGATGATGAAACACGACTCTTTATCAAACCCGGGGACCAGTTTCGTCTGATTGATGGCATGATCACGAACTTTCATCTACCCGAATCGACACTGATAATGCTCGTGGCGGCTTTTGCAGGCACCGAAAAAACCCTGGCGGCCTACAAAGAGGCTGTCAAAAGGCAATATCGCTTCTTCAGCTATGGTGATGCCATGCTGGTATGGCCTTCTCCAGCTGCGCTGGTCCACAGTTAGCCTCCATTTACATGAAATTTGAACTACAGCAGACCGATAACCAGGCCCGTCGAGGTGAGTTGGTTTTTTCACGGGGCAAGGTACAAACCCCGGCTTTTATGCCGGTGGGTACCTACGGTACGGTCAAATCGATGACGCCAGAGGAAGTTGTCGAAATTGGTGCTGAAATAATACTCGGTAATACCTTCCATCTGTGGTTGCGGCCCGGCACCAATATCATCAGGCAGCATGGTGATTTGCATGATTTCATGCAATGGCAAGGCCCGATATTGACAGACTCAGGGGGGTTTCAGGTATTCAGCCTGTCAAAACTGAGGAAAATTACCGAGGAAGGCGTGCGATTCCGCTCCCCGATAGATGGTTCAGAGGTGTTCATGAGCCCGGAGGTATCCATGCAGATACAGCAAGCATTGGGCTCGGATATCGTGATGGCTTTTGATGAATGCACGCCATGGCCGGCCACTGAAAAAACGGCTGCTGATTCCATGCAGTTGTCCATGCGCTGGGCCCGCCGCAGTCGCGACGAATTCAACAAAATCCAGACACTGGACAAGGAAAACCCGAATGCTCTGTTCGGTATTGTGCAGGGTAGCACCTACGCATCACTGCGTCGGCAATCAACTGAAGCCCTGATGGAAATCGGTTTCGAGGGGTATGCGATTGGCGGGTTGGCAGTCGGTGAGCCACCCGAAGAACGTGAGCGGGTATTAGCCGAGTCAACCGGCTTGCTGCCGTCTGACAAACCAAGATACCTGATGGGCGTCGGTAAACCGGAAGATATCCTGGCGGCTGTCAGTCACGGTGTAGATATGTTTGATTGCGTGCTGCCAACGCGAAATGCAAGGAATGATTTTATCTATACCCGCAATGGCGACATTCGGTTACGCAATGCGCGCTACCGCGATGATTCCAGCCCGATTGATCGCGAATGCGGTTGCTACACCTGCAGGAAATATACCCGCAGCTATCTCTACCATCTATCTAAATGTGGCGAAATTCTCGGCTCGCGCCTGAATACGATACACAACCTTTTTTATTATCAGGAACTGATGTCTGGCATTCGTCAGGCTATTGAAGTCGGCGAGTTTGATTCCTTTGCTGCCCGAATTTCTGCGCAGAGACAGGGCAAGGACACCGTCTGAGCTATTTGCAGTCACTGACAACAGTCTTTGAGTCCTGCAGTTGTGGCATAATTCGCGACCATCGAGCCCAGTTAACCTTAACGGAGAAGATTCGTGGATTTCTTTATTTCCCCAGCCTACGCACAAGGGGCTGCACCTGCCGGTGGCGGCTTACTGACTTTTTTGCCATTACTGCTGATGATTGCAGTAATGTATTTTCTTTTTATTCGCCCTCAACAGAAACGGGTCAAAGAGCACGCTGCGATGGTGGGAGCTTTGAAAAAAGGTGACGAAGTCGTGACCAACGGCGGCCTTGGCGGCTCCATTACCAAAGTTAATGATGCCTTTATAACTCTCGAGGTGTCCGAAAGCGTTGAGGTCAATGTGCAGAAACAGGCCATTGCGACGCTGTTGCCTAAAGGTACTTTGAAAAGTCTGTAGAACTGTTGAAATCGCCCGGAGCTGACCAGTCATTGCTGACCGTCAGTGGGCTCCATGGCCGATAATCTTGGTAGATAGCGTGGTAGATATCGGCCGGAAATCAACAGGGTGGCAGCTTTGATGGAATGCTTTCTGCTGAATAACGGTATTCAGACATTCCAGGCGAATCAGGCTGATGTGTTGAACTACACTCCTGATATAAGGTCATTGCAGCATCCGCTGCTTGAATTGCGCCGATAGCACCCCCAACTTAATGTGCCGCGACAGTTGCGGGATCACTGCCTTACAACGACCCATGAACAAGTATCCAACCTGGAAATATATACTGCTCGGCATCATTGTGCTGGTCGGTCTGATCTTTGCCATGCCAAATCTGTTCGGCGATTTCAAGGCTGTGCAGGTGGGGCCCAGAGATGCTGAAACCGTGTTGGAAGACTCGGTTGAGTCTGACATGCGCCGTGCCTTGCAGTCGGTGGGTCTAGGCAGTGCAGAAATTCGGGAAGACGATGGGCGGTTTGTTGCGCTATTTGAAGAAGACGGCGATCAACTGAAAGCACGCGATGCGATCGAAAATGTGCTGGAAAGCCGTCGTCACGTTGTTGCGATGAATCTGGTGTCTGCAGCACCGGATTGGCTGCGAAAAATTGCCAAGCCGATGTATCTGGGTCTGGATCTGCGCGGTGGCGTGCATTTTCTGATGGCGGTTGATATGGAGGCGACCCTCAAGTCCACGGAAGAGCGCTATATAGGTGATTGGCGTGCGGCACTTCGCAGCGAGAGAATCCGCGGTGTATCAGTCGGGCATCGCGATGGCTCCCTGTCGGCGCGTTTCAAAGATGCGGCAGCGCGAGAAAAAATGCTGGAAATCTTCCGGCGTGATGGCGTTGATCTTACTTTTCGCACGCGTGAAGAGGGTGAGTTCTTCTACGTTGAGGCCAATTTGTCGGAATTTGCGGCTGAAGAGGAAAAACGTTCGGCACTGCAACAGAACATTACGACCTTGCGAAATCGAGTTAATGAGCTAGGGGTTGCCGAGCCGATAATAGTTCAGCAGGGTCTGGAGCAGATTGTGGTGCAATTGCCCGGTATCCAGGACCCGGCAAGGGCGCGGGAAATTCTGGGTGCTACCGCCACCCTCGAATATAGACTGGTAGAAGGGACCCCGGCTGATTGGGCTGCCGCCGGTCAGAGTGGTAATGCCCCCCCCGGTTCAAAAATCTACACCCAGCGTGATACAGGCCAGCCGATCTTGCTCAGCACCGACATCATCGTTACTGGTGATCAAATCAAGGATGCCTCATCCGGCATTGACCAGCAATCAGGTTCGCCCGCGGTGTTTGTAAATCTGGACGGCCAGGGTGCCAGACGCATGCAGGATGTAACGGCTGAAAATGTCGGAAATCTCATGGCGGTGGTCTATATCGAAAACCTCATCGATTACAAGGAAGTCAATGGTGAGCGCGTCCGGACGACAGAACGCGTAGAAGAGGTTATCAATTCAGCGACCATCCGTGATGTACTCAGCCACCGTTTCCAGACCACCGGTTTGGGCAGTAACGAAGCTGCCAACCTGGCGCTGTTGTTACGCGCTGGTGCGTTGAAAGCGCCGGTTGAAATAGTTGAAGAACGAACAGTCGGGCCCAGCCTGGGCGCTGACAATATTCGCCAGGGCTTTCTTTCAGCGATAGCGGGTCTGGCCATTGTGCTGGTATTTATGGCCTGGTACTACCGTGTGTTCGGCGTCATAACCGGTATTGCGTTGGTCGTCAATCTGGTGCTCATTGTGGCCGTGCTGTCGATGTTACAGGCCACGCTCACGATGCCGGGGATAGCGGGAATTGTTCTGACAACCGGTATGGCGGTTGATGCAAATGTGCTTATTTTTGAGAGAATACGTGAAGAGTTGCGTGCCGGCACATCGGTGCAAAATGCGATAGACGCGGGTTATAACAAGGCTTTCCTGACGATTGCTGATGCGAATATCACAACTCTGATTGCAGCCGTGGTGTTGTTCAGTCTGGGTACCGGGCCAATCAAGGGCTTTGCCGTAACGCTGTCAATCGGTATCCTGACTTCCATGTTCACTTCGATAGTCGGCACACGTGCGCTGGTTAATTTTATATACGGCAATAAGCGCGGCAAGCAATTGGCAATCTGACAAGGTTGAGTAGGCGAAAAAAATTATGCGTAACCTGATCAGTAATACCAATATCGATTTCATGGGCATGCGGAAACCGGCCTGGATTCTGTCCGGTGTGCTGTTGGCACTGGCTTTGGTTTTCATTCTGGCCCGTGGTCTCAATTTCGGCCTGGATTTTACCGGCGGAAACATTATTGAGGTCGGTTATCCTGAAACCGCCGATCTCAACCGTATTCGTGAGACCCTTGCGGCGTCCGGCTTGCCGGATGCGTCGGTGCAGAATTTCGGCACCAGTCGCGATGTACTGATCCGCATTGCCCCGCAGGAAGAAGGTGCTGATCGTGCCAAACTGAGTCAGCAAGTGCTGGATGTCCTGTCCGGTACGACAGATGGCGAACTCGACATGCGTCGCGTCGAATTCGTTGGCCCGCAGGTGGGTGAAGCATTGCGTGAGCAGGGCGGGCTGGCCATTCTTAGTGCGCTGTTCGCAATCGTTGTCTATATCTGGTTTCGTTTTGAGAAGAAATTCTCGGTTGGCTCTGTTTTGGCGTTGGTGCACGACGTTGTCATCACTGTCGGTATCTTTGCATTGTTCCAGCTGGATTTCGATCTCACAGTGCTGGCAGCTATTCTTGCGGTAATTGGCTACTCACTGAATGATACGATCGTGGTATTTGACCGTATTCGCGAAAATTTCCGAGGTATGAGGCGAGGCTCACCGGCTGAAGTTATCAACACGTCGGTTAACCAGACGCTTTCGCGAACCGTCATAACGTCACTGACGACACTGATGGTGTTGCTATGCCTGTTTATTTTTGGCGGTAAAATTATCAGCGGTTTTGCCTTGGCATTGATAATTGGTGTGGTAGTGGGTACTTATTCATCAATATTTGTAGCCAGTACTGCGGTCCTTGCTCTGGGTATTACTCGCGAGGAATTGATGCCCGTCGAGAAAGAGGGTGCCGATATGGAGAGCGTTCCCTAGCACCGGGGGCAGGGAGATTCCTAGCCGGTCACCAGCGAGCCGGCAATGGGCTTTATAACTCCAATCATGCCGTGCGCTATTTTTGGATTACCGCAGACCAGCGTTCTGCTGCTGACGTAGTCACTGCCGCCAGCGTAATCATTAACAAGGCCACCGGCTTCACGAACTATGAGTGCGCCTGCTGCGACATCCCATTCTGAAAAGCCACTAATCCAGTAGCCATCAAGGCGCCCGGCAGCGACGAATGCCATATCCAGCGCACAGGCACCCGGCCTGCGTATGCCCAAACACCTGCTCGTCAGTTCACGCGTCATGTCGATATGTTTGCCCAGATCATCTCCATCCCGGTAGGGAAAGCCGTTGCCGACTAGTGCCTCTGACATAGCGTGAGTTTTGCTGACGCGAATTCGTTTGTTATTGAGCCAGGCACCATCACCGCGTGTTGCTGTAAACAGTTCCTGGCTGACCGGGTTGTATACTACGGCCTGTGACATACGGCCTTTGTGCTTTAACGCGATTGACACATTGAAGTGCGGGAAACCATGCAAAAAATTGGTAGTGCCATCCAATGGATCCACAATCCATGTGTATTCAGCGTTTGCATTGCCGATCAGCCCGCCTTCCTCGCCAAGCACTGCATGATCCGGGTAGGCCTTGTTGAGCACACGCAGGACTTCTGATTCTGCTTGGCGGTCGACTTCGCTTACCATGTCGTTGCGTTGCTTGTGGTCAATCTTTAGCGTGTCCACCCGATCCATGTTGCGGGTTATTACATTGCCTGCAGCGCGTGCCGCGCGCACGGCTATGTTGAGCATCGGGTGCATGTTGAAAATTTCTTTAAAGAGGATTATCTGCGAGCATAGCAGGTTCGACTGGCATAATCGCCCTGTGCTCATAGTTAACTGAATCTGCCGGCAAAAATGCCTGCAGAAACTTTTTTATTGACTGGCAAATGACCGATCTGGTGACTTTGTAATGACTTCCATAAACAGTGACGAACTTTGCTTTGTACTGGTTGAAACGACTCACTCCGGTAACATCGGAGCAGCTGCTCGCGCCATGAAAACCATGGGATTCTCTAAGCTCAGGTTGGTTAAGCCCTGCAAATATATGACGGCAGAAGCCCTCGCCAGAGCATCAGGTGCTGATGACATTGTTCGCTGTGCTGAGGTTTTTGACTCGATTGAAGATGCCATTGCAGACTGCATCAATGTTTATGGTACCAGTGCGCGTTCGCGCTCCATGGAGTGGAGTGTGAGTGATGTGCCAGAGGTGGCTGAAAGAATTAAAAGTGATCAGGTGGCAACGGCCGTTGTTTTCGGGCGTGAGCGCTCAGGTTTGACCAATGAAGAGCTGGCCTGTTGCAACGGCCGTTTGTGGATCCCGTCGAATCCGGATTTCAGTTCCCTGAATCTGGCCAGTGCTGTTCAGGTCGTTGCCTATGAAATGCGTCGTTCGGTCGGCTTTGATTACGATATTCAGGGCGACGCTTTGTCCGATGTGGAGCCGTCACACGCAGTATCCGTCGATGCCGCTGCCACAGCAGATGATGATCCTCCGGCCAATCATGCGGCAATGCAGCATTTCTTTACTCATCTTGAGTCTGTGATGGTAGAAACCGGTTTTCTGAACCCGGAAAATCCGCGATTGTTGATGCAACGATTGCAGAGGCTTTTTCGTCGTAGTCGGGTACTGCAGTCTGAAGTGCAGATTCTGCGTGGTTTTTTGACCGCTGTGGAGAAATCCGTGGTTGTAAAAAGTGGTCGTCGGTCCCTATAATAACCAAGTAAACAGATCAGGTATTAAATTGACCGCTGTCGGGCGGCGTTTGCAGGATGACAGATGCAATCTCGTACCAGGCCATTCAAGGGAAGAAGGCAACTGCCAGTTCAATTGTTATGTGGAAACTAATTAAAGAAGATGTCAATTGCGTGTTTGATCGCGATCCGGCATCGCGTAATTCACTTGAAATTTTAACCACCTATCCGGGTGTTCACGCCATTCTGGCTCACCGTATTAATCACTGGCTCTGGAATAAAGGCCTTAAATGGCTTGCACGGTTTTTATCGAACGTCTCGCGCTGGCTGACTGCTATCGATATTCATCCTGGCGCGACCATAGGCAGGAGGTTCTTTATTGATCACGGGCTGGGTGTCGTCATTGGTGAAACTACTGAAATCGGTGATGATGTGACGCTCTATCAGGGTGTCACCCTGGGCGGGCGTAAAATGAAGCCCGGCAAAAGACATCCAACGCTTGGAGATAACGTTATTGTCGGTGCTGGAGCGAAAATTCTCGGGCCCTTCCGCGTGGGCAGTAATTGCCGCATAGGCTCTAATGCAGTCGTGCTGAATGAAGTGCCTGATGGTGCGACTGTTGTTGGCATCCCCGGTAAAATTGTTGCCTGTCAGGACCCGTCCGATGCTGATTGCAAGCGCCGCTTCGAAGCCGATCGTGAGGCTTTTGATTCTTATGCGGTGGATGCACCGACAGAGGCGCACAAAGACGAGGTAGAACAGCTGAGACATGAGCTGGCACAACTCCAGGCCAGACTAAGTGAATTTGAAAAAGTCGTCACAAAACACGATGCCGCGTTTTCCGCCGGGGAGTCCGGGAAAGCGAGCCTGAAGACCGGATCATGAAGGCGAGGGCCGGGTTGTCGGTGTTTTAATAATACTTGACTAAATTACTTGGTTATGAAAACATCCACATTATAAACGGTGTCGTATCACTACCCAGAGTAAGGCATATGAAGCTCACTACCAAAGGCAGGTACGCAGTTACCGCGATGCTCGATCTGGCACTGCATGGTACCGAGGGTCCAGTCGCGCTGGCTGAAATATCGGAACGCCAGGAACTGTCGTTATCCTACCTTGAGCAATTATTTGCGAAGTTGCGCAAGAACAATCTGGTCAAGAGCACTCGTGGACCTGGAGGTGGCTATAGAGTCGCAAGACCGCTTAGCCAGGTCGCGGTCGCACAGATAATCTTCGCGGTTGACGAGTCTGTTGATGCAACCAGCTGCGCAGGGCGCCAGGATTGCCTGAGCCACGGACGTTGTTTGACCCACGATTTGTGGGAGAGCCTGAGTGAGCAGATCGAGGAATTTTTGCAGAACGTATCCTTGCAGGATCTGATTGACCAGCACGTAGCACGCACTGGTGTGAGCCTTGGTCAACCTGGCAACTTGAATACCGAGCAAAAAGTCGTTTTGAGGCGTCACTTGATAGCACCGGAGAGTGGTTCTTCCCTGGGTGGGATAGGCTCTCATGGTATTGCTGTTAATAGCAGGTAATTGGCAGCACCAGGGATCAGTCAGACACGATTGGTGCCGGAGATGTTTGCAGGAATCGCTGGCAGGAAGCGTCGTTTAGAGGAAATGGATCGATCTGCCGAGCTTCTTGAATATTAGTCATGCGGCAGCAGCAGCATGCTGTTATGGTTTATTCAGGCGCTCAGCCATTTTGTCAGTTTGTTGAGCCATAACGTGTAGATAACGTGTAAAGAAGACATTAACTTTTAAATCAGTAACTTTTAAATAAAACGGGTTCCGGATGAGTCAGCCGGAGATTCCCGCTAAACCAGGATTAACAGAGGAATCACCGAAGTGAGTAATTTAAGCGTCCCAATTTATCTCGACTACTCGGCCACCACGCCAGTTGACGAGCGGGTAGCGAAGAAAATGATGGATTGCCTGACAAACCAGGGTAACTTCGGAAATCCTGCTTCGCGCTCTCATCCATTTGGCTGGAAAGCTGAAGAAGCAGTCGAGGAGGCGCGTCTCAACGTAGCGAAGCTCATCGGTGCAGATCCGCGTGAGATCGTCTGGACATCAGGTGCAACCGAGTCAGACAACCTTGCCATCAAAGGTGCAGCCGAATTTAACAAGAAGAAGGGCAAGCATATCGTCACGGTCAAGACAGAGCACAAAGCTGTGCTGGACACCTGTCGCCAACTGGAGCGTGACGGTTTCGAAGTGACCTACCTGGATCCATTGGACAACGGATTACTGGATCTTGATGTGTTTAAGCAAGCCTTGCGTGACGACACAACTCTGGTGTCGGTAATGCACGTTAACAACGAAATTGGTGTTATTCAGGATATCGAGGCGATCGGTAAAATTACTCGCGAGAGAAAGATTCTCTTACACGTCGATGCCGCCCAGAGTCCCGGTAAAGTGCCAATCGATGTTGAAGCGATGAACGTCGACCTCATGTCACTCTGTGCCCACAAGGTATACGGGCCGAAGGGTGTTGGAGCGCTATATGTAAGACGTAAACCGCGAGTTCGCCTCGAGGCCCAGATTCACGGTGGCGGCCATGAGCGAGGTATGCGTTCCGGAACCCTGGCGACTCATCAGCTAGTGGGTATGGGCGAGAGCTTTCGTATCGCTGGTGAAGAAATGGGTGCCGAGAACGAGCGCATGCGCATGTTGCGTGACCGCTTGTGGAATGGTGTGAAGGATATGGAAGAGATTTACCTGAACGGCGATCTCGAGCATCGAATTCCCGGTAACCTCAATATCAGTTTTAATTTTGTTGAAGGTGAAAGCCTCATCATGTCGTTGAAGGATGTTGCCGTTTCCAGTGGGTCGGCTTGCACAAGTGCCAGCCTTGAACCATCGTATGTATTGCGGGCTTTAGGGCGCAACGATGAGCTGGCCCACAGCTCCATTCGTTTCACAATGGGCCGGTTTACAACTGAGGAAGAGGTCGATTTTACGATCAAATCGGTGCGTACCGCCGTTGAGAAACTGCGCGCTTTGTCACCGCTTTGGGATATGCACAAAGAAGGAATCGATCTCGATACCGTTGAATGGGCCGCTCACTAAGCCGGGCTACCCAGTAGATAGTTGACCCGTTCGGCCGGTACGATACTACTCATATCCGGCGGACTTACTGTGACACTTTTGGCTTTTTGCAGGAGTTTGAGGCTGGTCCAGCACCAGGCTGGCTGCAAAAACCGGTGTCGCTTGATGAATTGCTTGCCCAATGCCCATATAATGGCGTCATTAGGTAGCAACCCTATTGAAATACCTTCAATATTCGGGCTTGAGCCATATCGGCTTTCGCTTACGTATATTGTTATAACCAAACAAGTTGACGGGAGAAACCCATGGCCTATAGCGATAAAGTTCTTGATCACTACGAGAATCCTCGAAATGTTGGCACACTGGACAAGGATGACCCGAATGTCGGTACCGGCATGGTGGGTGCTCCTGCCTGTGGTGACGTAATGCGTCTGCAAATCAAGGTCAATGATGACGGCGTGATCGAAGATGCCAAGTTCAAGACTTATGGCTGCGGTTCAGCGATTGCTTCTTCTTCGCTGGTCACAGAAATGGTCAAAGGCAAGACCCTTGACGAAGTCGAGCAGATCAAGAACAAGCATATTGCCGAAGAGTTGGCACTACCGCCTGTAAAAATTCACTGTTCTGTATTGGCAGAAGATGCAATTGCGGCGGCAATTGCCGATATCAAGTCAAAGAAAACAGAAAAAGTGGCTTAAAACCCCCACTTAGGTACAGCACCTATGGCAATTACACTCACAGAATCAGCAGCTGAACACGTTAAGGATTATCTGGGTAAGCGCGGATCGGGTATCGGTCTGCGTCTGGCTGTGCGCACTACAGGTTGTTCGGGTATGGCGTACGTGCTCGAATTCGCTGATGAGGTGGCTGCCAACGACAGCGTTTTTGAAGATCGGGATGTGACTGTGGTGGTGGATCAGAAGAGTCTGGTTTATCTCGACGGTACCGAGCTTGATTTTGGTAAGGAAGGTCTGAACGAAGGGTTCAAATTTAAAAATCCCAACGTCAAGGATGAATGTGGCTGTGGTGAATCATTCAATGTGTGACGATCAGTTTCTTTTCGAGTTGTCCGAGGGAATCTTCAAGGCTGGGCTCTTTAAGTTTTAACGGCCCGGCCTTATTTCATGTAAACGAGGTGTTGGCTCGAACGTCGGCCAGGCAGACGGCAAGAAATTTTCTGCGAACTCTTACCGCAAGACTCTTACTGTAAGACTCTTTTTGCAAAAACGTGCAACACGCGTTCTGTTACCTGCAATAAATCTTGACGCTCTGGTTCGAGCACCCCTCATTAGTGCGTAGAGCAAAATGTGTGTTGGCGAGCACCAGGTGCGTCTGTCGAAACAGTGGACCCTGCAGCTACACCAGCAGCTTTTGCTGGAGAAATTCGAAATAAACCAGACCGGCCACAAATCAAGCAATGCAAATCAGCCTTTCCAGCGATTATTTCGATTTGTTTGATCTGCCCAAGCAGTTCAACGTCGATGAGGGAAAACTAAAAGCTCGCTATATGGAGCTTCAGCGAATGATTCATCCGGATAAATTTGCTGCTGCCAGCGAGGCTGAAAAGCGATGGTCGGTACAAGCTGCTGCGCACATTAATTCTGCCCACGATACGCTAGCGAAACCATTGTCCCGTGCCAGCTACCTTTTAAAGCTCAACGATATTGATCTGGACGTCGAAACTGATACACAGATGGCTCCCGAATTCCTCATGAGTCAAATGGAACTCAGAGAGGCGCTGGAAGAAATACCGTCATCAGCTGACCCTTATCTAGCGGTAGACAAAGTTCGTAAAGTGATTCGCGAAGAAATAGAAGGCGTCAGTCTGGCGTTTGATCGTAGCTTTTCGGCTGAAGATCACACGGAGTCGCGAAATAGGGCGCGTGAATGGCAATTTCTGGATAAACTGCTAAGCGAAGTCGGTGAAGCAGAGGCTCGTCTCGATGACGACGCTTGATCCGGCCCGGCATTATCGGCAAATCTAATGGCACTATTGCAAATTTCAGAACCAGGTCAGGCACCAGCGCCACATCAGCATAGATTGGCGGTGGGTATCGACCTGGGTACAACCAACTCTCTTGTAGCCACTGTCAGAAGCGGCTCTGCAACCGTACTCCGCGATGCGCAGGGCCACGCCATTGTGCCCTCTGTCGTCAACTATAGTGGTGATGGCAGTTGTGTCGGGCGTGAGGCCCAACAATATGCGTTGACCGATCCGCTTAATACAATCAGCTCGGTCAAGCGAATGGTGGGCAAGAGTCTTGAAGAGGTACAAGGCCAGCAGGGACTGGCAGTTAAAGTCGCAACCTCGTCAACTGCATCATCACCACGATTGCACACAGCTGCAGGAGACGTCACACCGGTTGAGGTGTCAGCTGAAATCTTGAAAGAGCTGCGTAGCAGGGCAGAGGAAAGTCTGGGCGGAGAGCTGGTAGGTGCAGTCATTACGGTGCCTGCGTATTTTGATGATGCGCAAAGGCAGGCAACAAAAGACGCCGCGAAAATAGCCGGTTTGCATGTGCTGCGCTTACTGAATGAGCCTACCGCCGCTGCAATTGCCTACGGTCTCGATAAAAAGCTTTCATCCGGTGACGTGGACAATGACAGCATCGTTGCGATTTATGACTTTGGCGGTGGTACTTTTGATATTTCCCTGCTGCGTATGAATCGCGGCCTGTTTGAGGTTCTGGCGACAGCTGGTGATACGGCGTTGGGTGGCGATGATCTGGATAATGCTCTGGTGCAATGGATCAAGAAAAGTGCTGCGATTACGGAGCTCACAGAACCAGCCGATCTACGTGCCGTGCATGCAGCTGCGAGATCTGCGAAGGAAGCGCTCAGTTCTGCGGATACTACTGAGATAAAGCTTGCCCTGCTCAGTGGTGCAGAAATAAACCTGTCGCTGGAACGTAATCAATTTAATGAGCTGGTTGAGCCGCTCATCCGTAGAACGCTAGCGCCATGCAGGCGTGTGCTGCGCGATGCTGCGATCGAGAAATCAGCCATCAAAGCTGCTGTCATGGTAGGAGGCTCAACCCGTGTTCCATTGCTGCGCTCATTAGTCAGTGAATTTTTCGAACAGGAAGTATTGACAGATATTGACCCTGACGAAGTTGTCGCTGTGGGTGCCGCCTTGCAAGCGGATATTCTGGCTGGTAACAAGCCTGATGCCGAGATGTTGCTGCTTGATGTTGCTCCTCTGTCTCTGGGACTGGAAACCATGGGAGGTTTGGTCGAAAAAATAATACCGCGTAACACCACAATACCTATTGCTCGTGCTCAGGAGTTCACCACTCACAAGGATGGCCAGACTGCGATGGCGTTGCATGTGGTACAGGGCGAACGGGAAATGGTAGCTGACTGTCGCTCTTTAGCGAGATTTGAATTGCGTGATATCCCGCCCATGGTAGCTGGAAAACCCCGCATTCAAGTGGTCTTCCAGGTTGATGCGGACGGCTTGCTTACAGTGAGCGCGATCGAGCGTGAAAGCGGGGTGGTTGCCAGTATTGATGTCAAGCCGTCTTATGGCCTTTCGGATGCGCAGATTGAAAAAATGTTGCTCGATTCCATGGCCAGCGCAACACAAGACATGCATGCCAGAAAGCTTGCTGAGCAAAAAGTTGAAGGCGAACGTGTCATAGAAGCACTGCAAAGTGCATTGCAGGCTGATGGTGAGCGGTTTCTTGACCCTGATGAGCGTGCGCAGCTGGATTCGTTGTGTGCCACGCTGAAAACCGCGATTGAAGGTGATGATGCTGATATTATTAAATCCGCGATTGCAGACATTGAACACGGCAGTGCTCAGTATGTAGAGCGTCGCATGAATGCCAGCGTCAGAGAGTTTATGGCCGGCCAGTCTATTGGTAATGTGGAAGAAAGCCTGACTGGCAGGCCGGAAAAAACGTAATTAGCTATTACCTGATACCCTAGATTTTCCAATTTATCCGACATAACTGAAACCCTGTCATGCCTAGAATCACTGTAATGCCGCACGAGGAAATGTGCCCTGAAGGCAAATCATTCGATGCAGAACCCGGGATGTCCGTTTGTGATGCCATGTTATCCAACGGGGTCGATATCGAGCACGCTTGCGAAAAATCATGTGCCTGTACCACCTGCCACGTGCATATCCGCCAGGGCTACGATAGTCTCGATGAAGCGGATGAGCTGGAAGAGGATTACCTCGATAAAGCGTGGGGACTGGATCCCGAATCTCGTCTTAGCTGTCAGGCGATAGTGGCGGACGAGGACATCATCATCGAGATTCCGAAATACACGATCAACATGGTGTCTGAAAACCATTAAATCGGTGAGACGGGTCTCGCACCCCCGCATATCTGAGGATAGAAAACGTGAAATGGGCTGATAGTCTCGACATAGCATTGGCGCTGATTGATGCGCACCCCGATGTAGACCCGCAGTATGTTCGCTACACGGATATGCATGAATGGATTTGTGCATTACCTGAATTTGATGACAAGCCTGATAATTCAAATGAAAAGATCCTCGAAGCAATCCAGATGCTTTGGATCGATGAGATGGATTAGTGCCTGAAAGGGGAGCTGTAATTGAAACAATTCGTTCACTAAAAGCGACACCCGGCCTGATTAAATGGCGCTGAGAACAATAAGCTGCCTACAACAGGATATATCCCCACCAGCAAATCACTGCTATACTCCTTTTCATCAAGTAGCCCGTCGGGGTATGGCGCAGTCTGGTAGCGCATCTGCTTTGGGAGCAGAGGGTCGTAGGTTCGAATCCTGCTGCCCCGACCACTTGATCTGAGCTGACCTTTACCTGATTGATTTCTTTGTCTGGTCGATCAAAAGCTAACCTCTTGAATCCAGTATAGAGCAGCCATACTGCGCTCGTAGCTCATTTGGATAGAGCATCGGCCTTCTAAGCCGAGGGTAGCAGGTTCGAATCCTGCCGGGCGCGCCATTTCTGATGCTCGGCCAGACGGCTTTGCTTATATCCCGATCTGTGTGCTGAAGAAGCTTAGCGGTTTTTGCATGGGCTCATCTGTTCTTGCAGTAAAACAGGGTCTTGCAACTACAGGCCAAGTTGGCCATACTCCTCTTCGGCGCCCCCGATGGGGCGTCTGACGGAATTCAGTGGTGGGCGTAGCTCAGTTGGTAGAGCGCAGGATTGTGATTCCTGTGGTCGTGGGTTCGAGCCCCATCGTCCACCCCAATTCCGTTAATTCACTCAATTCCTCCTGGCTTCTAACTCTCTTTTTTGTCATTTCACCAAAATGTGCAAACTTGGCGAGAATCTGGCTGTGAGGTTGACCCTGACATAGTCGTGGGTGGGCGCACTGAGCAGCTGTTTCCCCGGAGCTGCTACTGTTATAATTACGGGTTAAGTTCGTTCGGTTAAAAATGCGAGAGTGGCGGAATTGGTAGACGCGCTGGTTTTAGGTACCAGTGTCGAAAGACGTGTGAGTTCGAGTCTCACCTTTCGCACCAATTTAACTGACGACGACTTTGAGAATCTGCCGGTTTTTTTTGGCAAGACTTAATCGAACTACGAAGCTTAATCGAATCACTCGCTGTGGTTCGGATGGTTATGGTGGTTCCGGACTAACCAGTTGTTGGGAGGGGTTCTTGCAAACGATCAGCCCCGACCCTACCTACATATCGACAAGTAAATCTGTCAGGACAAACAAGCAATGCAAGTATCCGTAGAAACCGTTCAGGGTTTGGAACGCAAAATCACAGTCGAGGTACCTGCCGAAAATATTCACGATGCTGTTAATGAGCGATTACAGTCGATCAGCAAGACAGCAAGATTGAAAGGTTTTCGCCCGGGTAAGGTGCCGTACAAGGTAGTACAGAAGCGATTTGGACCGCAAGTGCGTGGCGAAGTGCTGGGTGACCTGATCAATAGTTCATTTCGTGATGCTGTAATACAGGAAAAGTTGCGTCCGGCAGGTAGTCCTCAAATAGAACCTGTGAGTGATTTTGAGTCCAAGGATAATAGCTTGCCGTTCACTTATACGGCTACCTTTGAAGTCTATCCGGAGTTTGAGCCGAAATATGACAACTCAATCAAGGTAGAAAAGCCGGTTGTTGAAATTTCGGATTCCGACATACAGGAAATGCTGGATAACCTGCGTAAGCAGCGTACTGAATACAATGAGGTAGATCGGGCTGCAGCTGATGACGATCAGGTTGTTATCGATTTTGTGGGCTCGGTTGATGGTGAAGAATTTCCCGGTGGTAAAGCGGAAGGGGCTCCGCTGGTGCTGGGTTCCGGTGCAATGATTCCGGGCTTCGAAGAACAGCTTGTTGGAGTCACCAAGGGTGAAGAACGCACTATAAACGTTACTTTTCCGGAGCAATATCATTCCGCAGACCTGGCCGGTAAGGAAGCAGAATTCAAAATTACCGTGCAAGATGTCAAAGCACCGGAAGTTCCTGAGCTGAATG
Source organism: uncultured Granulosicoccaceae bacterium (assembly GCA_938005265.1). Taxonomy (GTDB): domain Bacteria; phylum Pseudomonadota; class Gammaproteobacteria; order Granulosicoccales; family Granulosicoccaceae; genus CALFCE01. The sequence continues at coordinate 14,776 of CALLOA010000108.1, read as the reverse complement.
AGGAGCTGGTTAAAAGTTTTGGTATAGAAGACGGTAATATTGAGACTCTTCGCGCCGATATAAGAAAGAATATGGATCGGGAGTTGCAGCAACGTCTTGACTCGAGCATAAAAGAGCAGGTGATGGAAGGCTTGCTTGAGCTGAATGATATCGATGTGCCAAAGGCTTTGACACAGGAAGAGATCGGTCGCCTACGTGAACAAATGGCCGGTCAGATGCCACCGGACTCTGATACAAGCCAGTTGCCTGATGAACTGTTTGAGCAAGAGGCAAACAAAAGAGTTCGTCTCGGCCTGGTAATTGGCGAAATAGTTCGCCAGCAAGAGATCAAGGCAGACGCTGCTTCAGTGCGTCAGGAAGTTGAAGCTATGGCTTCGTCCTATCAGGAACCACAGCAGGTTATCGACTACTATTACGGTAACCCGGAGCTTCTGCAGAACATAGAAGGGCTGGTTCTGGAAAAAGCGGTGACTAACTGCGTTCTGGAAGCAGCGACGGTTGAAGACAAACCCTCAACCTTTAAGGAAACCATGAACCCTCCGGCAGCGGAAGGGCAAGAACAAGAATCGGGCTAGAGAAGATAGACCATCAGGTGGCAGCTTCTCTTTCGATAGAAAATCTGGCAAGTACATAAGTACTACCGAGAACCGCTAGCACAGCAGACAAAATGTGTTGGCTTATTGATTTGAAAGTTTGAGGAGACAAGATCCTGATGGATCCAAAACTGATTGATCCCAGAGGACACATCACCGTCTGGGAGGAAACACCACGTTCATCCATGCAGTACGATATTTATTCGCGACTGCACAAAGAGCGGGTGATTTTCATGGTTGGGCAGGTAGAGGATTACATGGCCAACCTGCTAGTGGCGCAGCTCCTGTATCTGGAATCCGATAATCCAGATAAGGATATCTCACTGTATATCAATTCACCGGGTGGCTCGGTCACAGCCGGCATGGCGATTTACGACACCATGCAGTTTATAAAACCGGATGTCAGTACTTTGTGTGTGGGGCAGGCGGCCAGCATGGGAGCATTTCTTTTGGCCGGCGGTGCCAAGGGCAAGCGTTTCACTCTGCCGCACTCACGTATGATGATTCACCAGCCTCTTGGTGGTTTCCAGGGGCAGGCTTCAGATATCGACATCCACGCGCGCGAGATCATTGGAATCCGTGACCGACTTAATGGCCTGTTGTCTCATCACACCGGCCAATCTCTCGAACAGGTTGCTTCAGATACCGATCGTGACAATTTCATGACAGCTGAAGATGCAGTATCCTATGGACTGGTTGACAGAATATTGAACAGTCGTGAGCAGGAAGTTAGCAATATCGGCGAGCAGGCGAAGGTTTCCTGATCTTTTTGCCCGTATTTGCTTTGTGAAATGGAGTAACAATCGGAGTAACAGTTAAAATCGGCATCAAGTCACAACTTCAATTGCGCCTTCAGTCTGCAGGCGCATTGTTTTGTAACACTTTGTAAGTCTTCTGAGTTGCATTCTGCCTACTTGCGCAAAATGTGGCTCCGCCAACGAGTTCAGAATAGCTGACAGTGGAAGTTTTTGGTCAGAGCAGGTTAAGCTCACAACAACGGCTATATCGCCAGTGGTGATAGCTGAACAGGGAAAGCCCAGCCCCTAGCGTTAAGGAACAAACCATCATCAATGTTGTTATAGCCAGATGCTACAACGTGATTGTGCGCAAATTTTGAGCACAATTATGAAATATATATCGCGATTTTTGAAAATTCGGCCGCTACCGATGACATAGGTACAGAGGAATTCAGAACGAATTTTTTTCAATCCTGTCCTATATTTTAACGTCCACCGCACAACTGTTGCGATGGACAACGGAAACACAGCACGAAAATGCTATATCTTGGGTATGTTACCTTGAAAATAACTAGAAAAAGCGGCAAGGTTATACGCGTAATCCTGAGGCAGACCGATGAGTGACGAACAAGATAAAAAAGACGACGGGAAGCTGCTGTATTGCTCCTTTTGCGGTAAGAGTCAGCACGAAGTACGCAAACTGATTGCGGGCCCGCAGGTCTTCATTTGCGATGAATGTGTTGATCTTTGCAACGACATCATCACGGAGGAAATGCAGGAGCAATCCGCCAGTGGTGATAGTGAGTTGCCGCGGCCGGATGAAATCAATGCACTGCTCGACCAATATGTAATTGGACAGGAGCATGCCAAGAAAATCCTGTCAGTTGCTGTTTACAACCATTACAAGCGACTCGAATATCAGGATAAGAAAGGTGATGTTGAACTTTCAAAAAGTAATATCCTGCTGATTGGTCCAACCGGTTCAGGTAAAACTCTGCTTGCTGAGACGCTCGCGCGTACACTAAACGTGCCTTTTACCATCGCTGATGCCACGACACTTACCGAGGCAGGCTACGTTGGTGAAGATGTTGAGAACATCATTCAGAAACTGTTGCAAAAGTGCGACTACGATGTTGAGAAAGCGCAGACCGGTATTGTCTACATCGATGAGATCGACAAGATTTCCCGCAAATCTGATAACCCTTCAATAACGCGAGACGTTTCGGGTGAAGGTGTGCAACAGGCGTTGCTGAAACTCATTGAAGGCACCGTGGCTTCTGTGCCACCACAAGGCGGTCGTAAGCATCCCCAGCAGGAATTTCTGCAGGTTGATACTTCAAACATTTTGTTTGTGTGTGGCGGTGCATTCGCAGGACTCGAGAAAATTATTCTGGAACGCTCCTCAAAGGGTGGTATTGGTTTCGCAGCAGAGGTCAAGTCGAAAGACGAATCGAAAAATATCGGTGAGACACTTCACGATACAGAAGCGCAGGATCTCATCCAGTTTGGTCTCATCCCTGAATTCGTCGGTCGTTTACCAGTAGTTGCTACACTGGAAGAGCTTGATGAAGACTCGCTGGTTCGTATCCTGGTTGAGCCGAAAAATGCCATCACCAAACAGTATGAGAAATTACTGTCGATGGAAGACGTTGAAATTGAATTCCGTAAGGACTCCTTACACGCGGTCGCGCAACGTTCTCTTGAACGTAAAACTGGTGCCCGCGGTCTGCGTACCATATTGGAAAATGTCTTGCTGGAAACCATGTACGAGCTTCCACGAGTTGAGAACGTCAAGAAGGTAATTGTGGATGGCTCAGTAGTTCGTGGTGAGTCCAAACCTTATCTGTTACTGGAAGGTAATGAGAGCGTGCTCGACGAAGAGAAATACAAGAAGGCAGCTTCTGACGATTAAGATTTCCCCGCGGCGCCAGCCGTTGCGGCATCCGTTGTAGTAGTTAGAACCTTTCTCTATCAGAATCCCGGCTTCAAGCCGGGATTTTTGTTATTTGCGTCAGATTTTCGTACCGCCTTTCACTCTCAGCTATATTTGTTGTTTACCTGTCTTTTGTAATGTTGGTCTGCTTTATTGCGACTACCGTAAAAGTTGCGCTGCATCGAATTGTGAATTGGCTTGATTTTTCGTCGCTGACCACCATTTTGTCGTGTATGCTTAATTTTTGTGACCCGGACACATGCTGTCTGCGGCAATACTATCGGGGTATTTGTGGGTAATCCAGACGACGATAACAACACTGAGAATTCGCACTTGTCTGACGAGCAGGCAAATGCAATGGATGTATCAGATGATTCTGCTTCGGCGTTGGCGGCATCGAATGACGCAGATTCATCTCATCATGCTGATGCGCCTTCTGAAGCGCCTTCTGAAGAAAACGATGAAGGGGTTCTGGAGAAGGGCAGGTTACCCGTACTACCACTGCGTGATGTTGTTGTTTACCCCTACATGGTTATACCTTTATTTGTCGGGCGCAAGAAGTCGATCAGAGCGCTTGATTCAGCCATGTCGAAAGACAAGAAAATCATGCTGGCGGCACAGAAGAGTGCTGAGGTCGATGAGCCGGGTGATCAGGATATCCACAGGGTCGGAACGCTAGCCACTATCTTGCAGTTGCTGAAACTTCCAGATGGCACCATTAAGGTGCTGGTCGAAGGAGCAGAGCGTGCATTGATTCAGGGTATCGATGAACTGGATGGGCATTTTTCAGTGGATTATGTGGTTCCGGAAGCCAGTGGTGAACAACCGGATCCAATGGAGCTGGAAGTGCTGACTCGCAAAGTCACCAACATGTTTGACCAGTATGTAAAACTGAACAAGAAAGTGCCGCCGGAGATACTCACCTCACTTTCAGGAATCGATGATCCTGATCGTCTGGCTGACACGATAGCGGCTCACATGTCGTTAAGACTCGACGAAAAACAGGTCATTCTGGAACTGTTTAACCCGTCCGAGAGACTCGAGCACTTGCTGAATATCATGGAATCAGAGCTGGACCTGTTGCAGGTCGAAAAGCGGATCCGTGGTCGTGTCAAACAGCAAATGGAAAAGAGTCAGCGCGAGTATTACCTGAACGAACAGATGAAAGCCATCCAGAAAGAGCTGGGTGACATGGATGATGTGCCTAATGAGCTTGAAGAACTGACGGCCAAAATTGAAAAAATCGGTCTTTCAAAAGAAGCACACAAAAAAGCCACGGCGGAACTCAATAAGCTGAAGATGATGTCACCGATGTCTGCGGAAGCGACGGTTGTCAGAAACTACATCGACACGATTGTCGGCTTGCCGTGGAAAAAACGTTCCAAGCTGAAGGTCTCACTAGCTGACGCCAGACAGATTCTCGAAGACGATCACTATGGTCTTGAAAAGGTCAAGGAACGTATCATTGAGCATCTTGCTGTGCAGTACCGCGTCAAGAAATCCCGAAGCCCGATACTATGTCTGGTTGGCCCTCCCGGAGTGGGTAAGACTTCACTGGGTCGTTCTATCGCACGTGCAACCGGCCGCAAATTCAGTCGCATCGCTCTCGGTGGGGTACGCGATGAAGCCGAAATACGTGGACATCGCAGGACTTATATAGGTTCGATGCCTGGCAAGGTTATACAGAATCTGACAAAAGTTGGGCGACGTAATCCTTTGATTCTTCTTGATGAAATCGACAAGATGTCAATGGACTTCCGAGGTGATCCCTCATCAGCCTTGCTCGAAGTGCTGGACCCTGAACAGAATCACACCTTTACAGATCACTATCTGGAAGTTGAATACGATTTGTCGGATGTACTGTTTGTTGCCACGGCTAACTCCATGAACATCCCGGAGCCGTTGCTGGACAGAATGGAAGTCATTCGTATTCCAGGGTACACCGAATTTGAAAAACTGAACATCGCGAAACGCTACCTTATTCCCCGAAAAAAGAAAGACAATGGTGTGAAGAAGAACGAGGTGGCGTTTGATGACGAAGCGTTACTGGAAATTGTACGTAGCTACACTCGGGAAGCAGGAGTGCGAAATCTCGAACGTGAAATCGCGAAGGTCTGTCGTAAGGTCATAACTGAAAACTCGTTAAAAAAGATCGAGTACAAAGAAAAGAAAAAAGCGCTGAAGAAACAGCAGGAAATTGCTGCATCCAGCGGTGATAATTCTCTAGTCGACGCAACGATTGAGGCTAATGATGTTTTGCAGAAACCGGGCATCGCCAATATCAGCTACGACAGTATCGACGACTATCTGGGAGTTAAGAAATTCCGCCACGGCAGAGCCGAGGAGAAAGATCAAACCGGTCAGGTCACCGGACTCGCATGGACTTCCGTGGGTGGAGAGTTACTGACTATAGAAGCTGCTGTTGTACCCGGGAAGGGCAAGTTGAGCTATACCGGGCAACTGGGCGATGTGATGCAGGAATCAATCAAAGCGGCCATGACTGTGGTTCGAAGTCGTGCTGAGTCATTGGGTATCTCCGGCGACTTTCATGAAAATCTGGATATCCATGTTCATGTTCCCGAAGGTGCGACACCCAAGGATGGTCCAAGCGCCGGGGTAGGGATGTGCACCGCGCTGGTGTCGATTCTAACCAAGGCAAAGGTTAGCGCTTCGGTTGCTATGACAGGCGAGATTACGCTGCGCGGTGAGATTTTGCCAATAGGCGGCTTAAAGGAAAAAATGCTGGCGGCGCAGCGTGGAGGAATAACGACAGTTATCATTCCTGAGGAAAATCGCAAGGACCTGGCCGATGTACCCGATGAAATCAAGGAGGGATTAACGATAAAACCTGTTCGCTGGATTGATGAGGTGCTTGCGATAGCTCTCAAAGCAACACCTGCATCTGAATCTACTGGCAGGGCAAGGCCTGTGAGCGGGTCTGATGAACAAGACGAAGACAAAGGAGAGTCTGTGAGGCATCACTAAGTCAGTTAGAGGACAGCAATAAAATCCCCTGGCCCTGATACTTAGTGCATCAAATATTGCACTGTATGGCTTGAAAGATGTCATTTGGTGCCATATTCACTATTTGTAGCATTTTTTTGCAGCGAATATGACGGCAAATGTCGTTTCTCTTGCTACTCTTACACATATAACTAAGGCAAGGCACGACTCACTCGATATGCATTGGTATGTTTCTTGCGCTCAACTGGAAACATATTGGTTGTGTTTTCCAATGACTCGTAAGTGCATTTCGATCTGTACATGACTGGCTCGTTTTACTTCCTGCATAATCGACAGATTAACCAAAAGATTTTTGATAGAGGATATAACCATGAAAAAAGCTGAGTTCGTTGACGCTGTTGCTGAACGTGGCAATATGCAAAAAGCCGATGCCGCTGCTGCTGTTGATGCGGTACTGGATACCATCACGGATGCACTTAAAAAAGGCGAGCAAGTGACTCTGGTTGGCTTCGGGACATTTTTAGTTCGTGATCGCAAGGCGAGAACAGGCCGAAATCCACAGTCTGGTGAAGCTATCGATATACCGGCATCAAAGGCTCCGAGTTTCAAAGCTGGCAAAGGGCTCAAGGAATCTGTAAACTAGCGACCTGCTTCGGATGGGCGCTTAGCTCAGCTGGTAGAGCATCGCCCTTACAAGGCGAGGGTCGGCGGTTCGATCCCGTCAGCGCCCACCATCCATAGCAGAATTAAAGATTTGTGACCCGGCTCAGAAATAACTGAGCTTCGGTCTGGAATCACCATAAGTCTGGAGCAGTCAGTCTGGAATAGCCAGTCTGGCCAAGGCTCAATGTTGAGGCCATTTTGGTAGCACCAGATTTTGGTAGCAACAGACTTTGGTAGCAACATCGAGTGACACCGGCCTTTGGTAACCGGTCTTTGGTAACAATACAAAGACGAGTAACACAAAGGCGAACAATCTTCAGGAGAGGCGAACAGAAATATTCATGTAATTTTGTTTGCTGGAAGAAAATTTGTTTGCTGGAAGAAAACTAAAAGAAATCTATAAATCAACGACTATAATCTCAGGTCGTAGAGTCGGTGTCTGCGAACCAACGTAGCGCAGGCTTGGATATAGGTGGCGGGAAATAAACTCGCGCTTAAGTAAGAATTTCGGATTACTTTCAGGTTAACCTCGGTTAGAATGTAGCGTCTGAGGCGCACATTGAAACTGTCGTCCTAAAACGTTCTTTTTGCGAATCGTTCGTTTTTGTGAACGTTTTTTTTATGGAACGTTGGTTTGTTATCGAACGTTGATTAGTATTAAGAAGTACCTGGCCGTGTAACGGAGAACTCAAACCGGCACATGGTCAATCATGCAGAAGTACCCGATGGAGCGGTAGTTCAGTTGGTTAGAATACCGGCCTGTCACGCCGGGGGTCGCGGGTTCGAGTCCCGTCCGCTCCGCCAACTAATCCGGGTACAATTTCGCGTGTTCATCCTTGCAGCGATGCTGTTAGGGTATGCTTCGGTGGCGTAAATGGTTCAATTTCCGCTATCCTCCTACCTATAACCAGTTGATAATGCTTTGAACTGCCGCATTGTGTGCAGGTCGAAGTACAAAATCTTAATTAATTTACTACCGAGTACAACCTGCTGCCATGCTTCTGGATCTGCGAGAAACGGTTAGAAACTCTAAACCGATCAAGTACACACTAATAACGATCATTTGTATCCCCTTCGTTTTGTTTGGCGTCGGTTCCTACTTTAGTGGGGGTGGTGTGCAGTATGCTGCGAAAGTCAATGGAGAAGAAATTTCAGTTCAGCAACTGGAGAGTGCTTATGGTCAGCAGCGCAGGCAGCTGGCACAAATGTTTGGCGGCCAGATACCTGAAGGTTTCGGAGACGAGACTGCATTGAGGCAACAGGCCCTGGATGGTCTGCTCCGGCAACAGGTCTTGCGTAATGCCGTGGTTGAAAATAACTTCACCGTAAGTGACAAGACACTGGCAGATGCAATACAAAACATTCCGTCTTTTCAGAATGCCGATGGCCAGTTCGAGAAAGATCGATATACAGCGCAGATTCAGGCTAGCGGCATGTCTGTCGATCAGTTTGAGCACAGCTATCGCGAGGATACTGCGTTAACCCAATTCCAGGCTGGGATAATAGATACGTCCTTTACCTTGCCGTCTGAACGCGAACAGCTCGAAAATCTCGCTAACCAGGTCCGAACTGTTGACGCCGTTCGCTATGCAATCGAGCCACTGGCTGAAACCATTGAAATCACTGATGACGAAGTTCAGGCACATTTCGATGAAAATGCCGAATCATTTATGTTCCCGGAGCGCGCGAAAATACAGTACATCCGTCTCAGTAACGGAATACTGGCAGATAGCATTGAGGTGACGGATGAAGAGGCTGTTGAATACTTTGAAGCTAACAAAGGCCAGTATGTTGCACCTGAAGAACGTAAAGCCTCTCACATACTATTGCAGTTGGATGACGATGCCAGCGACAGCGACGTTGCTGCCAAGACAGCTACCCTGCAGGAGATCAAATCCCGAATCGAAGCGGGTGAGGCGTTTGCTGATCTGGCTAAGGAATTTTCCGAAGACCCAGGTTCGGCCAGTGTTGGTGGTTCACTTGGGCAGATTGCGCCCGGTGCTATGGTTCCGGAATTTGAACAAGCTGCGTTTGAACTGGCCGAGGTAGGCCAGTTGAGCGAGCCTGTACGCACGCAATTCGGTTTGCACTTGATTACTGTCGATGAAATTGTTCCGGAAAAAGGCGAAAGTTTTGAAGATGCCAAGGACAAAGTAGTCGGTACAATCAAGCGCGAGCAAGCGCAGAGAGAGTTTTTTGAACTCAGAGAGCTGTTAGAGCAGGAATCGTTTGACAACCCGGAATCATTGGAAGCAGCTGCAGCGTCGACCGGCCTGGAGGTGCAGGAGTCTGACTGGATAGATGGTGGTATCGATACACCACCTGAACTTTCCGACCCCAGAATCCTGCGGACAGCACTGTCAGAAGATGTGAAAGAGAACGGCAATAACTCTGAACCACTCGAAATGGGTGTCGAGGATATTATGGTGTTGCGTCTGGCCGAGTATGAAGGTCCTCGACCCAAGGTTCTGGAGGATGTAAAGGACGACATCGTTGCGACACTGAAAACCGAGAAAGCCGGTGTACAGCTGGACGAGTCAATTACCGCAGCACGCGAGAGTCTTGAGGCTGGCGAGGCTGTCACCGTGATCGCTGAAGCAACCGAGGGTGAAGCCTCAGAGGCATTGGAGTTGAATCGACAATCGACAGAATTTGACCGTGGCTTTATTGATGAGCTTTTCAAGCTGCCAAAACCGGAAGACACGCCAGTGCTGCATACCGCTACCCTGGCGAATGGCGACCGACTGCTGGTAGCGTTAAAAGAAGTTGGTGCGCCGACGGATTCAGCATCTGAAGAAGCTGAAGCTGAACCCGCTGACCCTCAAGCAGATCTGCCTGCAGCTGAACTGTCTGGAAACCCCCAGTTGGGTAACTCAGAGTTCAGCATTCTTTTGCAAACGCTGCAGGGCAAAAGCGATATTGAAACCAACGAAGCTGCACTGTCTGGTGAAACCGGGTATGGCGGTTACGGCGGTTAAATTTCACGCCGAACTGCATACGCTACAGATTGTCCGGCATTGCAACAGTATTAAATCCTGCGTCGACATAAACAGTCTGGCCTGTAATGCCGGACGCCAGTGGTGAGGCCAGAAAGGCCGCGGTGTTACCCACTTGCTCAATGGTTACGTTTTCGCGCATCGGTGCTACTGAGGCAACGTGGCCAAGTAATTTTTTGAAGTCGCTGATGCCAGCGGCCGCCAGCGTCCTGATTGGCCCGGCTGAGATCGCATTCACCCGAATCCCCTGTGGCCCCAGAGAGTTTGCCATAAACCGCGTGTTAGCCTCGAGGCTCGCCTTGGCCAGGCCCATAACATTGTAGTTCGGCATTGCTCTGACAGCGCCAAGATAGGTCAGCGTTAACAGTGATGCACCGGGGTTAAGCTGGCCGCGCGCAGCTTTGGCAAGACCTGCAAAGCTGTAAGAGCTTATATCGTGTGCCATTTGAAATCCCTCACGGGTTACCGCATCCAGGTAGTCGCCTTCCAATTGTTCCCTTGGGGCAAATGCGACGGCGTGAACCAGACTGTCCAGACCTTCCCAGCTTTGTTTTAGCGATGCAAATACCTGGTCGATTTCGTCATCAAGGGCCACATCGCACGGCAATACAATGCTCGAACCCAAGGAGCCGGCCAGGTCCTCGACGCGCTCTTTCAAGCGATCATTCTGGTAGGTGAAAGCCAGTTCGGCTCCTTCACGGTGCATCGCCTCGGCGATACCCCAGGCGATCGAGCGTTTGCTCGCAACGCCTACAATCAAGGCGCGTTTACCGTCTAGCATTCCCATGTGTTGATCTCCGGATCAGTTGAGTAACAAACGTTCTAGGATATTCTCGTAGGTGGCTGACAGCAAGCCGAGTTCGCTGCAGGTGACATGTTCGTCAACCTGATGAATTGTTGCATTGCAGGGACCCAGCTCAAGAATTTGCGCGCCGGTGGGTGCGATAAAGCGTCCGTCAGAGGTACCGCCAGCTGTATCCAATCGGGTTTCAACATCGCATATTTCGCTAATTGCGGCAGTCGTTGCCTTGGTCAGCTCTGCCGGACGGGTAACAAACGGTTGCCCCGAAAGATTCCACTCAATATTGTAGTCATCACCCTCGGTGAGCCCGTGTTGTAGAAGCAATTGTGAGGTCTGCGCCCGAATGGAATCTTCATTTAATTCGGTACTAAAACGCAAATTAAAGCGCACCGTCATATCAGCGGGGATAACATTCGTGGCACCCGTGCCAGCGTTGATATTTGAAATCTGGAATGTGGTTGCCGGAAAAAACTCATTGCCATTGTCCCAACTGTGGCTGCTCAAAGCTGCCAGTGCCGCCATGGCTTTATGCACAGGATTATCAGCAAGTTGTGGGTAGGCGACATGGCCCTGGATTCCTTTTACCCTCAGTGTTGCCCCAAGTGAGCCGCGCCTTCCGTGACGAACAGTATCTCCGGGCTTTTTACTGCTACTCGGTTCGCCAACGATGCACCAGGTGATTTTTTCCTGCCGACGCTCTAGTTCTTCGACAACCTTGACCGTGCCGTCTACGGCCGGGCCTTCTTCATCACTAGTCAGCAAAAAGGCGATTGAACCGCGATGTGAGGGGTGGTTTTTTACAAAGCGTTCGCTAGCTGTGATCATCGCTGACAGACCACCTTTCATATCAGCAGCGCCACGGCCATACAAGCGATCTCCGTCAACAATGGCCGCAAACGGATCATGAGTCCAGTCATCGCAATTACCAGTCGGCACGACATCAGTATGCCCGGCAAATACCATCAATGGGTCTTCATTGCCTCGCCTGGCCCAAAGGTTATCAACCTCGCCGAAACGCATGGGCTCAATCTGGAAGCCGCATTGTGCCAGACGCTCTGCCAACAACTTCTGGCAGCCATGATCCGCTGGTGTGACTGATGGTTTTTTTATCAGCTCGCTGCAAAGCGCAACAGTCGAACGCGTGATCTCGTCAGTTAATGATGTCATATCAGCTTCTCTTGCAGGCCCTTCTGGAAGGCTTTGTTCACGAGGCAGGTTTCCAAATCATTCTCAGCGTCTGTTTTAGCTCGGCCAACTGGTCTTTATCGGTTATGGCATTGCCTGCCTGATCGGTCACAAAAAACATGTCTTCTATACGTTCACCCAGCGTCAGGATGCGCGCAGTCTGTATGCGCATTTTGTGTTTGGAGAAGGCATGTGCGATGTCGGACAGAATACCCGGGCGGTCCAGCGCATTGATGTAAACAGTGGTCTGCTCCTCGTTGTCATCCTTGTCAAATTCGATGACTGGATCAACATTGAAATGTTTCAATAAGCGCGGCAGGGGCAATGAGTCAGTTGGTTCAATATCGGTAGGCGATGTTAGCGCTTTAAGCAACGCTTCGCGGATGCGGTTGCTGCGCGATTCGTCACGAATGATGCGGCCGTTCTCATCCAGTACATAGAAAGTATCCAGCGCATGGCCCGAGGTTGTGGTGGTGATGTTGGCTGTCTGGATATCAAGATTTTGCGCACTCAGCACGGTTGTAACCAGAGCAAACAGGTTATCGAGATCCGGCATATAGATAAACACTTCAGTGGAACCACGTCGTGTGGCCGTACGCAACTGCACCAACGGCTGCGTGGGCTCGTCGTGCACCAGAATTGCGATGCTGTGTCGGGCTATTTCCATTGACTGGTAACGCTGGTAATAATCATCGCCGAGCTGTTCCCAAAGTTCATGAATAACACGCGGTGAGAATTCGCTACTCGACAATTCATCAAGCGCCTCTTTTTTCTTTTGCGCAACGATAGCGTCCTTGTCCAGCAGATTATCCTGCCCACGTTCCAGCCATTTGCGCGTTGACTCGTAAAGCTCACGCAACAAGTTCTGCTTGAATGAATTCCACAGTTCCGGGTTGGTTGCGCGGATATCAGCCACTGTGAGTAGATACAGATGATTTAGCTGTTTTAGTGAGCCAACACTTTCGGCAAACTCGCTAATAACATCAACGTCCGAGATATCTTTGCGTTGAGCCGTTGTTGACATCAGTAAATGATGCCTCACTACCCAGGTAACAAGATTAGTATCCGCCTGTCCCAAGGCATGTTCTTCGCAGAATGCTTGCGCATCTACAGCCCCTAATTCAGAGTGATCACCACCGCGCCCCTTGGCAATGTCGTGAAACAGTCCAATCAGATAGAGTATTTCAGGCTTCTGAATGCTAACCATGATATCGGAGCAGTGGGGAAGTTCATCTGCGTGTTCCTTAATTGCAAAACGCCTGAGGTTGCGGATAACACGTGTTGTATGCTCATCTACCGTGTAAATGTGAAACAGGTCGTACTGCATGCGACCGACAATTTTGTCGAATGCTGGCAGGTAGGCGGCTAAAACACCGTAGCTACTCATCAGGCGAATCTTGCGTGTCATCTTCGACTGACTGCGAAAGATCTCGATGAACAGATCGCGTATCTTTTCGTCCCGCCTGAATTCGTTGTTGATCAGATGCAGGTTAGCCGCGACCAAACGAACCGTATTGGATCGGATCTTCTCAGCGCTGGCTGTTTCCCCGAAGAGCAGGAACAGTTCAAGCAAGGCTGCCGGATAGTCTGTAAATACTTCGTCGTGCGTAACCTCGAGAAACCCGTTGCGTACCTGAAAGCGTTCGTTTACCAATACCGGTTTGGTGCCAGCGGTGACGCCAGAGATCAATCCACCAATGCCTTGGAGAATAATGTCGTTAAGTCGTTGCAAGCGCATGGCATTGCGATAAAAAAGCTGCATCAATTCTTCAATACAGCGATTATTCGTGTCATCCGTAAAACCCCAAGCGTGTGCTATCTCGCGTTGGAAATCAAACAGCACACGGTCTTCGCGTTTGCCGGCCAGATGATGGGTCAGGTAGCGAAACCGCCATAGGGTATCGAGCCCCTGGCTTAGCACGTCAAATTCGGCTGCTGTCAGTACCCCTGTGGTGACCAGTTCCTCGAACTTGCTGGTGCCGAAGTGGCGCTGGCAAATCCAGTAGACCGTCTGGATGTCACGCAACCCGCCGGTACTTTCCTTCAGGTTCGGTTCCAGGCGATAGGCATTACTTTGGAACTTGTTGCGACGAGCACGCTGCTCCTCCATCTTGGCCGCAAAAAACTCGGCAGATGGCCACATGTGTTCCGGGCTGATAGCTTCACGCAAAGCCTCGAACAGGCCACTGCTGCCATGCAGCCGCCGCGCTTCTATGAGATTGGTGACCGTACTGAGATCGTCTCTTGCTGCTTCAACCGACTGTTCAACTGTACGTACACTGTGGCCGATATCAAAGCCAACATCCCATAGCTGTGTTATGAAGCAACTGATTTTTTCGCCGGTAATTGCGTCTGGTGGCTCGTTGACCAGGATGGTGATATCGATATCGGAATAGGGGTGGAGTTCGCCGCGGCCATAGCCACCGACGGCCAATAGTGCTAATTTCTGCTCGGTGGCGTCACCGTCGGCTTCAAATATCGATCGCCAGAGTTCCAGCAGAATCGTATCCGTTAACCGGGTTTGCAAGCCAATCAGGGTTGCGGAACTAGCACCTTCAGTAAAGCTCTGATAGATCTCGGCACGGCCCTGGGCCAAAACTGCCTTGCAGGCAGCCAGGTCACAGTGGTTGGTCCTTAGTTGTTGCGCTTTACGCTGCAGGCTCAACGTTTGTTCGGCGTTGGTCAGTTCAGTGTCAGTCGCCCCGTCAGGGTTGCTGCTGGCACTCAAAGTTGCGGGAGTAGTTGGCGCTGCTTTGCCCGGCTTCATCAAAGTGATCTGCCATCCGACATTGTCAGCAAATCGTAGCCCTGTGGAGTGACCAGAACGGTGTGTTCCCATTGCGCTGAGAGACTGCGATCCTTGGTGATCACTGTCCAGTCATCGCTCAACAGTTTGGTATGAC
>CALLOA010000107.1 GCA_938005265.1 uncultured Granulosicoccaceae bacterium | reverse complement strand
AAGACGTGCCTATGCGATGGCTGAACCGGTTCTTGATTTTATGCAGACCATGCCGGCGTTTGTTTACCTGATTCCGATCATTGCCTTTTTTGGCACCGGTAAACCACCCGGTGTACTGGCAACGATTATCTTCGCCATGCCACCTGTCATACGACTGACAGCTCTGGGCATGCGTGGTGTACCGGAAGCGACCAAGGAGGCTGCAGTGGCTTTTGGTTGTTCGAAGTGGCAGCTACTGAAGAATGTTGAACTACCTTTGGCTATGCCGTCGATCATGACCGGTATTAACCAGACTATCCTGATGTCACTGTCAATGGTGGTTATTGCATCACTGATCGGTGCCGAAGGACTGGGTGCGCTAATACTTGAAGCGCTTCAATATGCGGCAAAAGGTCAGGGTCTGCTTGGCGGTCTTGCCATCCTGTTTTGCGCTATGGTTATTGATCGAATCGCTCAGGGTATGTATCGAAAGACCAGTGGCGCGACCGGGGCCGGAGCTTAGAGCACCGGATAAACGCCAACGCCAACGCCAACGCCAATACGTTAACGCCAATACGCAAAGGTAAAGTGGGAAAGTTGGGAAAGTGCTTCACAGCGATTGCTGTGAGCGTGATACCTGCTAGCGTTCAAGCACCTGGTAGCTAAGCGAATAACCATCAACGGTTACAGTTGTTTCAGAGGCCAGAGACCAGTCGTCGCGCTCGAAACTGGTGAGCCATGTGTCACCTTCAAATTCGGCATCAATGACTGTCAGGTACAGGCGTTTGCATAAAGGCATCGCCAGCTTGCAAATATCAGCGCCACCGATCACGGCCACTTCGGCCTCACCTGTTGATTCTCCATCGCCACCCTGCCCGGTTTGCTTTTCAGCAAGCAGCTCACCGGCAATTGCTACAGCCGCATCAAAAGTAGATGCAACACGCAACTGGCCATTGTCCAGATACTGTTGTTGAGCCTCATTATGCCCGCCATCAGCCGGCCAACTTTGATTACGCGTCACCACAATACTGGTGCGACCTGGCAGCGGCCTGCCTATAGAATCATAGGTCTTACGCCCCATTATCATGGGCTTGCCCATGGTTACCTTTTTAAAGTATTTCAGTTCGGCTGGCAGATGCCAGGGCATCTTGCCGTTGCTGCCGATCAGACGGTTCCTGTCCATCACCATTACCATTGAAATAATCATTGTTGATAACCCTGGCGCAAGTCTGCTGCTGTTTGAAAAATACCGAGCGTGCGGCTTCAAAATCAAGCCTTCAAACCGTTCGAGCCGTTCAGACTGCTATCGGAGCCTTGATGGTGGGTGCTGCGTTGTAATCAAGCAAAGTGAAATCATCAAAGCGGAACTGGAAAATATCCTTGATTGCAGGATTGATCAGCATGCTGGGCAAAGCGCCGGGCTTGCGCCTTAGTTGCTCTTTGACCTGTTCCATATGATTGCTATACAAATGCGCATCCCCCAGCGTGTGTACAAACTCACCGGGCTTCAGGTCACACACTTGAGCGACCATCATCGTCAGCAAGGCGTAGGAGGCAATATTGAAAGGAACACCCAGAAAAACATCAGCACTGCGCTGATACAGCTGGCAACTCAACCGGCCATTGGCAACATAAAACTGAAACAGACAATGACAGGGTGGCAAAGCCATCTGCTCAAGCACTCCGGGGTTCCAGGCGCTGACGATGTGACGGCGCGAGTCGGGATTATTTCTCAGGCCATCCACTAATTCAGTAATTTGATCAGTAGCGGAGCCGTCCGGGTTCGGCCAGGAACGCCATTGTGAACCATAGACCGGCCCCAAATTGCCTTCGGAATCAGCCCACTCATCCCAGATAGTGACGCCATTTTCTTTAAGGTAGGCCGTGTTGGTGTCGCCAGCCAGAAACCAGAGCAGCTCATGGATAATGGATTTCAGGTGCAGTTTTTTGGTCGTCAGCAGGGGAAAACCGTTGTTCAGGTCAAAACGCATCTGATGGCCAAACACTGAGCGGGTTCCAGTACCCGTGCGGTCCCCTTTGTCGACACCCTCATCGAGGATGAGTTGCATTAAATCCAGATATTGCTGCACGTTTAAGCCTGTGACCGATTGATAAGCAAGCGGGTATTTTACACGGGATCCAGCTCTGTTTTCTTGTTCTCTAGGCTGCCTTGGCGTTGGGGTTACCTGGTTTGCTGTGGTTCCGATAGGCCAGGAACAGCAGTAACGCACCAATGCCGATCATCGGCGCTGACAACAACTGTCCCATCGTCAGCCACTCAAAGGCCACAAAGCCGAGATGCGAATCCGGTTCCCTTACAAATTCAATCAGTAGGCGGTAAATACCGTAGAAAACCATAAAAAAGCCACTGACTGCCATACGTGGCCTCGATTTGCTGGAGAACCACCACAAAGCGATGAACAGTAAAACCCCCTCACCGAGGAACTGATAGATCTGGTTCGGATGGCGAGGCTCAGGTCCGACATGTGGATAGACCATAGCCCACGGCACATCGGTCACCCTGCCCCAGAG
>CALLOA010000106.1 GCA_938005265.1 uncultured Granulosicoccaceae bacterium | reverse complement strand
CATGATCACCATAGCCTTCGGCCAATTGGTGCGCCCGGGTGCGCCGTTTGTGATGGGTAATTTTCTGTCTTCCATGAGTTTAAAGTCTGGAGCACCGACCTTTGGCATGCCCGAACCCGTTCTGTCCAATTACATAATCGGCCAGATGGCTCGCCGCCTGGGTCTGCCCTTGCGTTGCGGTGGCTCACTTTCGGCATCCAAAATAGAAGATGCGCAGGCCGCCTATGAAAGTGCTGACTCAATGCACTCGACCATGTTGGCCGGATCACACTTCACCTTGCATGCTGCCGGTTGGTTGGAGGGTGGCTTGGCTACCGGATTTGAAAAACTGATTATGGATGCTGACCGTCTTGGCAGTTACCAGAAAATACTTGCGGGCTTTGATTCAGATGACGACCAGTTTGCCCGTGATGCCTATCAGGAAGTTGAACCGGGCGGCCACTTCCTGGGTTCTTCGCACACTATGCGCCATTATCAGAACGCTTTCTATTCGCCGGAATTAAGTGATAGTGAAAATGTTGAAAGCTGGGAAGAGAAAGGCAGTGAAGACATGCGCCGGCGTGCTTACAATAAATGGAACGACATGCTGGCAAATTATGAGCCGCCGCCGATGGACCCGGCGACCAAAGAGGCGCTCACCGCCTATGTTGCCAGGCGCAAGGAAGAGCTACCGGATGCATGGTACTGAATTAACCCAGCCCCATTCGAACTGAATAAATTTGTAAAGAGAGAAGATCGATGCCAGAACCCGTTAAAGAAGGTGTTGTTAAAGGTGATTTACCCAGCCATGCCAAAGTGGTCATTATTGGCGGTGGTGTTGTTGGCTGCTCGATACTTTTTCATCTGGCCAAATTCGGCTGGAAGGATAGTGTTCTGCTGGAACGTGATGAACTGACATCCGGTTCCAGCTGGCATGCTGCCGGGCAGATTCATACCATCAGTTCTGATCCGAATATCTCCAGGTTGCAGAGTTACACTATTAATCTGTACAAGGAGATCGAGGAACTCTCAGGGCATTCAGTCGGTATGCACTTAACGGGTGGTTTTTATCTCGCCTCCAATAAAACCTGGTATGACTACCTGAAACGTGAGCGCTCAAAGGCGCGTTACATGGGGTTGCATCAGGAATTTATTTCTTTACAGGAAGTTGCTGAACGCCACCCGCTTATTAACCCCAGGAACTACATGGCAGCACTTTGGGATGATCAGGATGGCGATCTTGACCCTTCAGGCACCACATACGCCTTTGCAAAAGCCGCTCGTCATCACGGGGCTCGTTACTTTACTCACACGCCAGTCACTGCAACCCAACAGCGTGCTGATGGCAGTTGGGATGTCACCACCCCGAAAGGTGTGGTTAATGCCGAACATATTGTTAACTGCGGTGGTTTGTGGGCGCGTGAAGTCGGGCATATGGCGGGTTTGCATTTTCCGGTGCAACCGATGGAACATCATTACCTGCTGACCGATACCATCGATGAAATCAAGAACCATGGTTCCAGGTTACCCTGTGGTATCGATTACGAAGCCAATATTTATTTTCGCCAGGAACGCGATGGCATGTTGCTCGGCACCTACGAACCCGTGGGCGTGCCGTGGCGCGTAGAGGGCACGCCATGGGACTTTGGTCATGAACTGTTGAACCCTAATCTTGAGCATATCGCTGACCGACTTGAATTAGGTTTTGAACGTATCCCGGCATTGGCAGAAGCCGGCATTCGTCAGACCATCAACGGCCCTTTCACCTTCGGCCCTGATGGTAACCCGATGATTGGACCGGTGCCGGGTATGCGCAACTATTGGTGTGCGGTGGGTGTGATGGCAGGCTTTTGTCAGGGCGGTGGTGTTGGTCTGACCATGGCTGAATGGATGATTGACGGTGAGCCTTCAATCGATGTCTGGGCCATGGATGTTGCACGTTTCGGCAATTGGGCTTCACCTGATTGGGGCACGGTTAAGTCAACCGAAAACTATGAGCGTCGGTTCGTGATGACTTTTCCTAATGAAACCTTGCCCAAAGGACGTCGCCAGCAAACTACAGCATTGTACGATCGATTGGTAGCCAGGGGCGCATTGATGGGGCAGGCGTTTGGCCTTGAACACGCGCTATGGTTTGCTGACGGCCCGGACGATGCGCATGAAGACCCGACCTTCGAGCGCAATCGTTCACACGACTATGTCGCACGTGAAGTCAAAGCGGTACGTGAAGCGGTAGCAGGGATTGAACTGGCCAACTTTGCCAAGCATGAAGTCAAAGGGCCGGGTGCACGCGAATGGTTAAACAAAACCATGGCAGGTCATATTCCAAAACCGGGCCGAATTACATTGACACCTATGTTGACAGACAAAGGGCGACTCAATGGTGACCTGACGGTTGCCTGTTACGATGATGAGCACTTCATGTTGTTTGGTTCCGGTGCGATGCAGGATGCCCACAGTCGTTGGTTTCAACGTACACTGCCAGCAGACGGCTCGGTGACTCATGCTAACCAGACCGGTGAGTGGCATGGTATTGCCTTGTCTGGCCCCGAGTCGCGAGAACTGTTATCGCGGATCACGCGTGACGATGTATCGGCTGACGCATTGCAATTCCGTGATACACGAAAAACGTTTGTTGGTGGTGTGCCGGTGATTCTCAATCGATTGAGCTTCTCGGGTGAGTTGGGGTATGAGATCTACTGCCGCCCGCAATATCTGATTCGACTGGCGGAAGCCATTGAGGAGCATGGTGCTGATCTTGGCTATCGCTGGTATGGCAATCGTGCCCTGATGAGTCTGCGTCTGGAAAAAGCCTGGGGTGCATGGGGGCTTGAATTTCGCCCGGACTTCAATGCTATCGAAGCAGGTATGGATCAATTTATTAATTGGAATAAAGATTTTGTTGGCAAGGAAGCGACAGCCAGATTTAAAGCAGAGGGGGTTGCAAGGCAACTGGTAACGCTGACGATCGATGCACCCTTGGATGTCACGCTGGATGAAGCAGTTATGAAAGGCGGTGAGGCGGTTGGTTATATTTCGTCAGGGGGTTATGCTCATCATGTCGGTAAGTCAATGGCTATGGCCTATGTTGACAGTGAACATGCCACTACAGGCACAACCCTGCAAGTTGAAATTCTGGGTGAGCTTTACCCGGCTGAGGTACAAGGTGAGCCCTTGTATGATCCTCAAGGTCTACGAATGCGGAGCTAACAGACTCAAGTGCGCAAACATTGTTTTGATATACCCGAAGGAATCATCTATCTGGATGGCAACTCGCTTGGTCCGCCAGCAATAACCACGGCAAAGAGGGTAGATCAAACGGTTAACTCCGAATGGCGCCAGCTGATGATTAAAGGCTGGAACGAAGCGGGTTGGTACAGGCAGCCAAGAACACTGGGTGATCGAATCGCACCTCTGATTGGCGCAGCACCTGGCAGCGTGGTGCTTGGCGACACACTATCCATAAAAATCTATCAGGCATTGGCTGCAGCATTAACCATGCGCCCTGAGCGCCGGGTCATATTATCCGACACAGGCAATTTTCCGACTGATCTGTATATGGCCGAAGGTCTTATTAAAACGCTCGGTCAGGATTACGAACTGCGGCTGGTTGAACCGGATGCAGTTATTGATCATCTGGATGAATCGGTAGCGGCGCTGCTTTTAACGCAAGTGGATTACCGCAGCGGGCGATTGCATGATATGGCTGGCCTGACTCAAAAAGCGCATTCGCATGGAGTGGTCGCCATCTGGGATCTGGCGCATTCCGCTGGCGCCATTCCGGTTGACCTGGCGACTTGTAACCCGGAGTTTGCTGCCGGCTGTACGTATAAATATCTGAATGCGGGGCCGGGTGCGCCCGCCTTTATTTATGTGCGGCCGGATATTGCGGATGATGTCGAACCTGCCTTGTCCGGCTGGATGGGTCATGCAGCACCCTTTGGATTTGAAGCCAGCTATAAGGCTGCACCGGCCATTGAACGTATGCGCGTGGGAACACCATCAGTGTTGCAGATGGCGGCATTGGATGCCGCGTTGGATGTTTGGGAGGGGGTATCAATCAATGAAGTCAGAGCGCAGTCTCTTGAGTTATCCGAGTTATTTATACGGGAAGTAGAATCACGTTGCCCGCAGCTCGCTTTGATCAGCCCGAGAAATCCCGAGCAGCGTGGCTCACAGGTGTCTTTTGCATTTGTTCAGGGTTATGCTGCCATGCAAGCACTCATTGCCCGCGGAGTGATTGGGGATTTTCGTGCACCTGATGTAATGCGCTTTGGATTCACGCCTTTGTATATTGATAAAGCGGATGTGTTGCGCGCGGTCGAAATACTGGTTGATATAATGACCAACGATTTATGGGATGTAGAAGAATTCAAAACGCAAAAGGCGGTAACTTAAAAAAGCGGTCACTTAGTCAGGCTTGTTAGGGTCAGCTTGGGTGGTTCTGTTGGCTTGCAGAGTAGGTTGTCGGGAATTACTGTTTTTTATCGTTCGAACAATGCTCAACCCAGAGGTTCACCAAAATTTTCTCAAGATATCTATGACTTATGCGTAAATATCGCATTTCACAGGCCCGATAATTTGTGCCTATAGTACTATGTTGTATTGATGATATAAATACTGCCTTGACTCAGTATCAGTGAGCGAAAGCCCGCCCTATGGTGGGCAAGTGGTCGGTAGGGAGAAGTAAAAAGATGGCAGGCCTTGACGCACAACAATCGACCTTTGAATCATCGTGTCGCTCGGTACTTGCACTGCTTCGAGAGCGCACTGATTTCGATCTATGGATGATGACACAGACTGTCCGCGACGACTGGACAGTTTTGTACACCGAAAACCTCGGTTATGACATTGAGGAGGGTGCTGTCCTGCGATGGTCAGATTCATACTGCACGCACATGGTTGAAGGGTTGGGGCCGCGTGTCGCTTCACAAGCCGATACTGTTCCCTGCTATGCGAGTGCTCCGATCAACCAGCATGTCCCCATAGGCGCTTATATGGGGGTGCCGGTAAACCACGCCGATGGAAAGTTGTTCGGTACTCTGTGTGCGATAGACCCGCAACCACAACCAATGTCCATACATGGTGAGTTGTCGCTGGTTGAACTGTGCGGTGAACTGCTGGGTAATATTCTCACCACGGAGCAACGCTCTACTGAGCTTGAAGCATTGGTGAAGAGCTGTCGTGAAGAAGCCAACACGGACTGGTTGACCGGCGTATTCAATCGTAGTGGTTGGGAATCCGCTATTGTGGTTGAAGAGCGCAAAGCGATCCGCTATGGCGGACCAATAAGTGTCATGGTGATAGACCTGGACGATTTGAAACGCGTAAATGATCACGACGGTCATCGTGTGGGTGATGCGTTGCTCAGAACTACCGGACAGGTGCTTCTCGAAACCATTCGCGAGAGTGATATTGTGGCGAGACTGGGTGGTGATGAGTTCGCCGTTTTACTTCTCAATTGTGATGGCAACGGGGTAGGGTCTGTCGTCAAGAAAGTGGAACAAGCGCTTGTCACCCATGGTATCAATGCATCGATTGGCTATGCCACGCGGGGTGCTGCCGGTGGGCTGGAAGCAACAATAGACCAGGCCGATCGCGCCATGTATCACGCCAAATCTCTTCGTAAGAGTCATTGATCGGAACATTCCAGTTCGTTTGATGGTTATTACTTTTTGCCTATAGCTGTTCCAGACTGGACACTTCATCAGATACTGTTGTGCGATGTAGGTCGCGTGGCTGGGTATGGTCGTAGCGTCGGGCTCGATGCATTGTCATGCGGTTATCCCACATGACAAGATCCCATGGCCGCCACTGATGCGTGTAGACAAATTGCGGCTGTGTTGCGTGTTCAGTTAGATCACGTATGTACATTCTGGCTTCGGGCACCGGCCAACCGCTTATGGCGCCTATGTGTGCTGACAGAAACAAGGATAGTCTGCCGCTCTGAGGGTGCTTTCTGACCAGACGCTGTTCTACCGGTTGCCATTGCTTTATTTGTTCCTCGGTAAAGTCCTCGAACCCAAGGCTTGCCCGGGAGAATAGTTGGCTGTGCAGGCACACCAGATTTTTGCATTCTTCCTTTAATTCGTCGTCAAGTGCGTCCCATGCTGCCCGCATATCGGCAAACTGTGTATCGCCGCCGCGCTTTGGTATGACCCGGGCAGATAGTAGAGAATATCTGGCAGGGACTTGTTTGAAAGAACTGTCAGAGTGCCACAACATATTGCCAAGCCCGAATAAACGTGCCCGGTCATCGCGCCTTAACAAGTTACCATCTTTGTCCAGATTGGAAATGTCATTGACCTTCATGGACAGGCGCCGATCTGAATGCGCCGTCACGTCACCTGTTGCGAGCTCCATCGGGCCGAAGTGTTCCGAAAAAGCAAATTGTTGTTCGTCGTTGATGATCTGATTGCGGAATACCAACACCCCAAAGCGGTCTATCGCTGTTTGGATGAATTCGGTATTGGCGCTAGATATGCCTTTGGCGATATCAACGCCCGTAACCTCCGCGACAAAGTCAGATTGCTCTGGACCAAGCGCTGTGGCTGCAAGCTTCATTGAACTTTATCCTCTGGAACATAACGTACTATTGGCTAGTGTAGCTTACAATTAGCTTGCTTAGTTATTCTTGAAATATCAAAAAAAGGCTGTAACAAAGGCCTGAGCGCTATTTAGCCAGAGGGCTGGAAAATGAAGTACGTATATTCAATATTGTTGTTTTTGATTGTTTTATTGTCGTCTGGCTGCCTTGAGACAGCGAAAAAATCTGACCCTGATCCCGCTTATTCGCAGTCGGGTTATCCACCTGTCGCATAGCCACTATTCTGCTAATCCGGCTGCCTACCTGACCAATGCTCGCTCCACATTATGCAAGTTGTTGTCCTCAAGATGAGGTTGGTCAGGAACTCGCGAAATGTTTGTGTATGGAATCACTGACCTTGGCTCGTAACAAATCTTCCAGAGAATGCCCCTGCTTGCCACCAAGTTGAATTACAGGTGTCTTGGCAGGAACAGACGAGTCGTGATTGTTACCTGTGATCTGCATGGAGCTGTTTATTGCCGCTTTACTAACGACAATCCTGGTGTCTGGCTGATGGTCCGGGTGTTCTGCAGCGTTGCATACGCTGGCTAGTGAACCAGCCAGAGCCATGATTCCCACCAGGCCGAATCTAACTGCTTTGCCGTTGCTCTTCGGGTTTGCTGCGTTCATGTCACTCTCCTGTATCAATTGTTAGCAAGGGTGTGTTGCTTTGCCTTGGAAACAAGTTTCGGCTAACAGGGGCCGGGACTCACGGTGATTTTCACACCCGAATGGTGAATATTGACAAAGTCGTATAATTTTAATAAAAACAATAAGATAGAAATAGATTGAGGTGCCTTTCCCGGGTCGAATAATTGGCTCTGGAGCAGCCTGAGACTAGGTCTCGGCAATGTTTTATCCTTTCTTTTGTCAGTTTCAGGCTAGTAGAATGTTGCTGCTGCGTTGAAAGCCGCAGCCTTCTGCCACCAATATGAATGTTCTCCCGAATGTCAGACAGCAATACCCATTTGTTATCCAAGGCACCGTTTTTTGATGGCTTCCCAGCCGAGGTCATCGC
This sequence comes from uncultured Granulosicoccaceae bacterium, assembly GCA_938005265.1. Taxonomy (GTDB): domain Bacteria; phylum Pseudomonadota; class Gammaproteobacteria; order Granulosicoccales; family Granulosicoccaceae; genus CALFCE01. Next base: position 15,697 of record CALLOA010000106.1, on the reverse strand, counting down.
AGAACTGGAAAGCGCCAGTGCTTTGAGAAAGTACAAAAAAAATTCGCAGATTATCAATCAGGGCGATGATTCTCAGGCTGCCTACCTTTTGGTTGAAGGGACAGCTCTGGCTTATATAGATGATGAAGAGGGCAATGAGTTTATCTTCAACACCTTTCAGGCAGGAGATTGTTTTGGGGAGTTAGCTCTGTTGGATGATCAACCCAGGTCTGCTCATGTAGTTACAACATCTGATTGTGAATGTCTGGTTATTCCCAAAGCCGAATTTCAGCGTTGTGTATTTAATACACCCGATGCCGCCAGTGCCACAATTCGCATGTTGATTGCGCGAATCCGCTCTATGACTGAGGAAGTCAGTTGTCTTGCGATGCTCGATGTTTACGGGCGTATTGTGCGTCTATTCCGTAATACCTCGGAGGTGACCGATGATGGCTCACTTGTAACTGAGCGTATGACGCATCAGGAAATGGCGAACCGAATTGGTTCCAGTCGTGAAATGGTGAGCAAAATTATCAAGGATCTGACTGTGGGTGGGTATATCTCTACAGACAAACAAAGAATCACGCTTATCAAGAATTTGCCGGAGCGATGGTGATGGCTCAGCACAGGCCGTTTTTGTAGGCTGTAGTAACTTCGTTAAAAATCTGCTAACGAATCAAGGGACATGACATCAGCAATTTTCAAATCAATGTGCCCGATGAACTGCCACCCCACCTTGTGTGGCATGAAAATTCGGGTGCGTGACCAGAAACTGGTTTCGATTGAGGGTGACAAAGACAATCCGGACAGTCAGGGCGTGTTGTGCCTGCGTGGCAATGCTGCTCATGAAATCGTCGATAACCCCGCACGATTGCTAAATCCCATGATTCGTGAAAATGCTGCCAGAGATGAGTGGAAAGAATCGACTTGGGAAGAATGCCTGGATTTTATTGCTTACAAAATGAAGGCAGTAGGGCGTGAGTCTGTCGGTTTCTGGCAAGGGCATGGCAACGCTGCCAATGACTATGGATTCGGTTTGAAGCGCGGGCAGATGGAACGCTTTGCCAATATCTACGGTTGTCAGTACTGGAATCCGGCAATGATCTGCTGGGGGCTGGGAGGATTAGGATTTGGTTTGACGGGAGTGCTGGAGACTTCAACCAAGGAAGATATGAGTGCTCATGCGGATCTCATTATTCTCTGGGGCGCGAACGCGGTCAGTCAGGCCAACACGATGAAGCATGTAGACAAGGCAAAACGTCGCGGCGCAAAGCTTGTAGTAGTTGATATCAGAAAAACCGAAGCAGCGGCTCTGGCCGATGAGTTCTATCAAATAAAACCGGGAACTGATGCTGATCTCGCTCTGGCGCTGATGCACGTTATTATCAGCGATGACCTTGTGGATCATTCGTTCATAAAACAGCACACGCTCGGATATCCAGCCTTGTGCGAACACGTATCTCAGTATTCACCCGAATGGGCTGCCGCACGCACCGGAATTCCTCAACAGGCTATCGTAAACCTTGCCCAGAGTTATGCTGAAACGCAGGCTGCAATGTTGGTAGTAGGCGGTTCGTCAATGCATAAAGGGGCTAACACCTGGCAGGCCGCTCGTGCCATTAGTTGCCTGCCGGGCTTGACAGGCAAGTTCGCAAAATCCGGTGCCGGCATCGGGCCCCGCCATGGCAGTCGTAGTCACGGTGCCGGATTTGTAGATTTGTCGTTACCTGAAGCGCGGCCCGGCGGCAATTATGTTCCCAATCAGATGGAAGCAATAATCGAGTCGCTGGAAGACGGAACCGTCAAAGTGCTGGTAACCATCGGCTCCAACTTTTTATCGTCATTCCCCGATACGCCGCGGGTAAAGAAAGCACTGCAAAAAACGGATTTGGTTGTGGCCTATGATATTTTTTCCAGCCAAACCATTCGAGAAGTGGCTAATGTTTTTCTGCCAGGTACTCTGTGGCTGGAGGAAATAGGTGGCAAGTCTACCAATACACATTGGTATCTGTCGGACAAAGCGTTGCCTACTGCGGGTGAGGCTAAACCGGTATTTGAACTCTATCGCGAGTTGGCAAAGCGGCTCGATCTGGAAAATGTCTATCCCTGGGAGACCCAGGAAGATGCGATGAATGCGGTACTTGATCATGATGCCACCGGCCATGCAACGGTTGATCAGATACGGCAGAACAAAGGCCAGTGCGCATTGAATATTTCTCATGTGGCTTATCCGACTTATCAGTTTCATACACCATCAACGAAAGTTGAATTTTTTTCCCAGCGCGCGCTGGACATGGGATTACCTGCTTTGCCAATGCCCGGTACTGCTTTGCAAACAAGTGAACTGGCAAATGACGCCGACTCCACTCTCGTATTAACTCAGGGTCGCACGTTTGCCCACTTTCATGCGTTTTATGATCATGGCAGAGCAATACCCACGCTTGCCTCGCGCGAGAAAAAACCGCAGCTCTGGATGGCACCTGATGATGCCGCAGAGCGGGGCATTCTGAATGGTGACTGCGTTGAAATGACGCCTGCTGTTGCCGGGTCTACCACTGATGGCTATCCTGCCTTTCAGGCACAGGTCAGGGTGACGGATCGAATCCAAACGGGAGTTGTATGGATGAGAGACGGTTGGCCGGGATTTAACAAGCTCACCGAAGGTGATGCTGTGCTACCGGTCACTGCGTTGTCGGCGTTTCCCTTCTCTGTTGGTCAATCGACGTTTGCTGCAAAGGTTCGCGTTTGTAAAAGTAATTAGGTGTCAGGGGAATTGCCGCAAACTTGCCAACAGCATTTGTACAGCTGGCATCGGTGTGGTAAACGTAGAAGAATGCCGCGGTTTTCATTGCCTGGGGCCTCGCTTATCATGACTTTCTAGCCGTGAATTCAATTCTTACGACGGAGAATTTTTTACATGTCACATCCTGATCCTGCTGGTCAAGTTGTTGTTGCCGGCACCTTTGATACCAAAGCCGCCGAGCTTGGATTTATAGCTGAATGCCTACGTGCACGCGGTGTTGATGTGGTAACTCTGGATTTATCCACTACAACCGGTCATTCGGCTACGGTGGATATTCCTGCAAGTGCTATTGCTGCTTTTTATCCACAAGGTGCTGACAAGGTGTTTGGCACCGACAGGGGGGCATCTGTTGCCGCCATGTCGCAGGCATTCGCGCTCTGGGTCCGATCTAACCTTGATATTGGTGGATTAATCAGCGCGGGTGGTACGGGTGGTACTGCCTTATCTACACCTGCCATGCGCGAACTGCCGGTGGGCGTGCCCAAGGTGATGGTGTCAACAGTCGCATCCGGCAATGTAGCGCCTTACGTCGGTCCCTCGGATATTATGATGATGTATTCAGTCACCGACGTGCAGGGTATCAATGCTATTTCCAGACAGGTGCTTGGCAATGCAGCTGATGCGATGGCTGGCATGTCGGCCAAAAAACTCGATATTCAGAATGCCTCAGCCGCGGGTGGTGAGAAACCTGCACTTGGGCTAAGTATGTTTGGCGTTACAACACCGGCTGTGCAGCAAATCGTTGCCAGTCTGGATTCACAGTATGAATGCCTGGTGTTCCATGCCACCGGTATTGGTGGCCAGTCGCTTGAGAAGCTTGTAGATTCAGGCTTTATATCTGCGGCCATTGACCTGACTACAACTGAAGTCTGTGACTTGTTGATGGGTGGCGTATTCGCCGCCACAGAAGACCGCTTTGGTGCCTTTGCCCGTAGCGGCATCCCTTACATCGGTTCGGTTGGGGCGCTGGATATGGTGAACTTTGGAGCGCCTGACACCGTTCCCGCCCAGTACCAGGGGCGCAGCTTTGTTGAGCACAATCCGCAGGTCACGTTGATGCGAACCACAGTTGAGGAAAACGTCGATATGGGTAAATGGATAGGCAATAAGCTCAACGAGATGAATGGACCTGTCAGGTTCTTTTTACCGGAAGGTGGTTTATCTGCGCTTGATGCGCCCGGTCAGCCCTTTGAAGACCTTAACGCACGTGAGGCTTTGTATGATGCTATCGACTCAACGGTTACAGAGACTGACAATCGTAAGATTATCAGGCATCCGGGCCACATTAATGATGAAGCCTTCACCAAGGCTGTAGTCGAGGCTTTCAAAGAGATTAACAACGGTTAGATCGCCATCTGTCACAGGGGCCTCATCGGCAAGCATCTTTCTGACGCTTCTGTTGCGTGAGAGTTATCAGGATTAAAAAATACATGGATTTTTTCATTTCAGCAGGGTTTCAGTGGGAACTTATACACCCTCTGTGTAGTCCACCTAGATCAGGGCAAAATGCCCGGATATTGACCATCTAATGACCACCAAAAAATGACCATCAAATGGGGAGGATAAATATGTTGAAGAACAAACTGACAGGTGCTGTCGCACTTTCTACCGTACTATTAGCAGGATCGGCTCTGGCTGATGCGACATTCAAGACAGATCAGGGCCATACAGAAGTCTTCTTCAGCTGGAGCCATGCCGGTGTCTCGATTCAGACTGGTGAATTTGAAGTCGCCGAAGGTACGCTCGAGCTTGCTGATGACCTTGAAAAATCCAGTATTGAAGTGGCCATTGATGCGAACAGCCTCTCCAGTGGCTTCGGACCTCTAGACGAACACCTGAAGAGTGCTGATTTTCTGGAAGTTGAAACTTACCCTGAGATCACCTTTAAAAGTACTTCCGTGAAGAAAACTGGCGATACCTCAATGGATGTGGTGGGTGACCTGACCATTCACGGAGTAACCAATGAGGTAACACTGAACGCTGAAATGACTCACAAGGGCCCACATCCTTTGGGTAAGGCGATAGAGTATTATCAGGGCGAATGGGTGGCATTCAGTGCAACTACCGAAATTGATCACCAGTCATTTGACGTTGGTGGGTTTTCAACCGGTCCTATCACGATCACCATCAACACTGAAATGAAAGAGGCTGAGTAATTAGCACTCGGTACTCTTTGCTCGGTACTCTTTGTTTAGATAGTAGTTTTAAATGGTAATTTTACCAATCCGGTAGATATGAAGTGGCTGGTTTGTATCCGGCCGCTTTATCTACTTTCCCGTCCAGTGCAATGGCTAACACTTGGCCATCTTAATTTCAGCTTGAAAATTATGTCCGGTAACTTTTTAATTTCAAAAATCAGTGCGCATGACGTGTCCACGACACTGGACCGTATGGAATCCATTCTTAAAGAAAAAGGCATGGGAATATTCGGGCGGGTGGATCATGCGGCCAATGCTGAAAAAGCGGGTCTGTCGATGCCAGCCACGCAGGTACTGATTTTTGGTAACCCGAAAATGGGCACGCCGTTAATGCTTAAATCCCCCAGTATTGCGGTGGATTTGCCTTTGAAAATGATGGCAACCGAGTCCGATGGTCAGGTAACGCTAAGTTGGACAGATCCACTGCATTTGAAGGCTCTGCACCAGATCGAGGGCTGCGATGAGATTTTTGACACCATGGCTAAAGCGCTGGACGCAATGGCAACAGCGGCTACTGCCTGAGGTCACCACCTTACGTATTATTGGCTAGCTTGCGTGCACGCCGGGCGCGCCGGGAACGAACACCAGGCAAAATTATCAATATAACGGCTATGATCAACAAATCCATGGTCATTGGCCGCTCCAATGATGCGCACCGCATTTGTTTCAAAAAGTGCTCCTAATGCCGATGCAGCAACCTCATTTTTACGCTTTCTTGTTTCTTCCGCTTGGGGTGGGGCGGGAGGTAGCTCGCTACCACCGCTGACCGATGCATCAGACAGTGCGCAGACGTCTGTTATTTCACTTGAACCCTCTTTGATGATTTTTCTGGATAGAATGAAACGCACTTTATTTATTGAAGAATGGGAACGCGCGGTAATACAGTAGATCAGTGTATTGACAGGCCATGGCAAATACCGTTGTTGTCACAAATCCGGTATTAGAGTTTGACGATTTTCTTGAAGTATCTGCTATAAAAATCATACGCCTTTGAAGTCGGGTTTGCGTTTTTCCATGAAAGCTTTGCGGCCTTCAATGTAGTCATCAGACGAAAAGCAATCCGCGACCATCTGCTCACAACGTGCAAGATCGCGTTCGCCGGGATCAGGCTGCAGGACTTGGGTGGCAATGAACTTCATTGCCTTGATGGTGAGTGGAGCATTTGCGGAAATGGTGTTTGCCAAATCTGTCACTCGATCAGCCAGCGCATCCTCAGTCACAACCTCTTGTACCAGACCCAAGCGGAGCGCGGTATCCGCGTCAATCGATTTTGCCGTGAACATCAACTGCTTTGCACTGGCAGCACCTACCGCATTTATTAGTCGGCGAATGGCATCGTAGGGGTAGCCGAGTGCCAGTTTGGCAGCTGGCATGGCGAAACGTGATTTGCTGGAAGCAATGCGAAAGTCTGTGCAAGCCGCAAGATTAAGGCCGCCGCCGAGGCAATGGCCGTCTATCATCGCGATGGTGGGTTTGGCATAGTTTTCAATCGCTTCATAAATGACTTTGAGGCGTGCATTGTAGTGTTGAGTGGCTTCTTTTGAGCCCCGTTCTTTTGCAAACTTCGAAATGTCAGCGCCAGATACAAATGCTTTGCCGCCAGCGCCTGACAAGATGACAACACGCACGGCATCATTGGTCGCAAAGGCATTCAGTGCATTCTCTACGGCATCCCACATTTCCAGTGATACCGCATTGTAGCGCTCTGGATTGTTAAAGATGATATGGCCCGAAGCACTGTCTATATGTGCTTGAATCTTGTCTGTTGGCAGTTTTAATGACGTTGTCATTTGCGTTTTCCTGTGTGGTTTAGTATGCAACGAGTAAGGTTCTGATAAAGCCTTTCAGGTGAGTGTATTTCTAACAGAAAACTCAGTTGGCAGCTGGTTTGAAGAGACGTCGGGACAGGAAACTGCCAAACGAGACCGTCAAAAGAATACGAACCAGATGGTGCAATGCTACCACCACCGGATTAAAGTTAAGTGATAGTGCGATCAGGCTCATTTCAGCCAAACCGCCCGCCGCAAAGCTGATAAACATGGCGCCGAATTCCGCTGGTACAAAGGGTACAAGGATATAGGCAAATGTGGCTGCCAGAAAAAGCATGTAGCTGCCCGATAGCAAACCCATACCGAAACCTCGTATCAATAGTTGTCGAGATACCCCAGAAAATTGGGAGCCCAGAGCCGAACCGACGACAAATTGCGCGGTGTGGCCGAGCCAGGGTGGTAGTGCAATGTCGATGAGCCCGGCAGTCGATAATGATAAGGCCAGAAACAGGGGGCCAAGCATATGTGATGCAGGTAATCGTGTCAGTTTGCCCAGAAACAGTCCGACCAACGCAAGCACCAGAATGAGTACAATGTCAGAAAAATCGTAGTCGGCGCTCGCCATCGTCTCGCCGGCCAGGGAACCAACAGCACCGCCATGCACAAAAAGGAACAGCAATGGTACCGAGGCTACAACGAGGATAATGCGTATGAAATGCTGTGCGGTGACAATACGAAGATCAGCACCCGCTTCCTCGGCCAATGCTGCAGAGTCAATGATGCCGCCGGGCAGTGCTGCGAAATAGGCATCGAGTTTCCTGTAGCCGCCTAGCCCCCGCATGATGGCGTAGCAACCGCCATGGGCCAGCAAGATAAAAGGTATCAGAGCGAGCGCGGAAATCCAGAATTGTGGAAGCAGGGTTAGCAGATCAGCAGTGAAGCGTGAGCCAATCATGACGCCGATGATTGACATAAACACCAAGCGAACCCAACGCGACACTTTTGGCAATTTTTCGCCATCGCGTTCATACCAAAGAACGAAGCCCGCGGCTCCCGTTATGCCCCCGAGCATGAAAGGCATGGGTACCCCTAGTGCAAATGCAATGACTCCACCGACCAGCCCGCTGACAAAAATTAGCAGGAAGCGAACGTCGAAACTTGGCACCAATTTTATTTAGGCCTGGGCAGCTACTGCCCTTCGGATTTACGGCTGCGGTAGGTTGACCAGGTGCGAAACAACACGACCGCCGCTCCGATCAACAGAAAAATGGGAGCGTAAGAAAATTTACCCTGGTATTCGAAACTGGTAAAAATAAAGAAACCCTTGTCCGAGATGATCATGGATTGTCGGAAGGCCTCTTCCATGCTCGATGTCAGTACAAAGGCGATAATGAACGCAGCTGCAGAAAAATTGGTCCTGCGCATTGCATAACCGATGACTCCGAACAGTAAGGCAAAACCCACATCCCAGATTGATGCACGCGAGGAATAGCTTGCGGCTAGTGCTGTCATAAAGATAAACGGATAGAGATATTGCGTAGGTAGAATCGCAATCATTCGCCCGATGAACGGTGCAGCGAAATAACCGATTAGGGCATAACAGGCGATGCCGATCAGGCCGGCGGCAAAGATACCGAAGATAAACTCTCGTGGGCTGATCAGCTGGCCGCCCATAAACAAAGGCGGTTCAGATGCAAAAATCGAGGGTCCGGGCTGTAAACCATTAACCAGGAACATTCCTATCAGCACAGCAGCGATAGTAGAGCCCGGAATCCCCAATGTTAGTAGCGGGATCATGGAAGGGCCGGAAACCGCATTATTGGCACTTTCGGGAGCTGCAATACCTTCAACAACACCTGTTCCCCATTCATCTTTGTTTTTGGCACGTCGTTTCTCTTCGCCATAGGCCACGAAACAGGCGACTGATGAGCCAAGCCCGGGCATCATGCCGATCAGAGAGCCATAGATCGAAGAACGGAACATCAGCGGAATGCAACGTTTGAACTCGGCCAGCGTGAAATAATGTGACGTCGGGTCATCCAGCTTATCAGCTGCAAGATTAACGATTTTAACCTTGGCTGCTTTTTCGGCCTGGATGATGACCTCTGAAATAACAAACACACCAATCAGCAATGGCACCAGAGCCATCCCGGATTCCAGTTCATCAATGCCCATGGTCATCTTGAATTGCCCGGTAATAATGTCCTCACCAATCAAGCCCACAACTGCACCGAAGAGGGTAGATATGATTCCCTTGATGATGCTGTCACTGACCACGGAGCCTATCACTACAAAGGCCATCAGGTAGATAGCGAAATTTTCTGGCGGGCCAAACTGGCGAGTAAAGGCGGCAATCGAGACCGCGCCGAATATCAGGACGATTTCGCCGAAGTAATCACCATAAGCCGAAGACACGGTAGCGGTTTTAAGTGCTTTACCGGCCTGACCTTTTTGTGTCATCGGGTAGCCGTCCTGCATGGTGGCGGCCGATGCTGCTGTACCTGGTGTATTGAAAAGTATCGCGGCAATGGAGCCACCATAGCGGCCGGACTTGCCAATCACATACAGGAATGCCAGTCCCGCAAGACCACCGATTTCATCGTTGTAGGCAATCAGAATGGGCAGCATCATGGCGATGGCCGCTGCCGCTGTCAGCCCCGGTAGAGCACCGAAGACGATACCCACAAAGGCTGCCAATACAACAAACATAATGGCATAGGGGTCATTGAACAGAATGACAAAACCACAGGTTATATCGAAGAAAATCGAAAGAAACCCAAGCGGTTCAAAAAAGGCTTCCACGCCGGCACACTGGTTCTGCACGATTATTTTGCCCCTGTAATCCAGTTTGTGTAAGGGCGCAGATCGACAATCGCGCCTTTAGGATCGTTCAATAACATAATGCCCATAAAAACCCACTGGAAAATGAAGGCTAAAACGATTGCCCCTAGAATCATGGCAAGCCAGTTTCTAACCCCGAATGTCAGTAGCATGGCGATCAGTGTGACAAACACCGCCAGGAAGTAACCAAAACCCCAGAAAGTTATGACGAACAGGACGCCGCAGGCGACAACCAGAAAAATTCTTTTAACATCGCTTTCCAGAAAACCGTAGCCTTCTTTCAAGTCACCGGTTTTTCCCATGAATGCCCGTAATGCCAGCCACAGTCCACCTACCACGAGCGACACAGCCAATATAAGTGGAAGCGTGCGTGGGCCTACCGATTCACGGGAAGTCTCAATAGTAAATGCCTGAAAAATAAAAAAGACACCCACTAGCAGAACAACAGCGCTGACGCCGTATTCGATTTTTATTTTATAATCTGGGCTGCTCATGCCTTCTCCTGCAGATGAGACAACGATGCAAACAAAAGAGGCAAGCCGTTTCGGGCTTGCCTCATAGTCGAATTACAAATTGACTTTAAGCAGATCGTAAGCTTATTGGTTTGCGATGATCTCTTTGACTACCGGACCCATGACTTTAAACATGGTGTCTTGAGCTGCAGTGGCGGCAGCGCCGTCGGTGTAGAAAGAAGCCAGATCATTACCAGCCATGTAACGCTGGTAGCCTTTGATTTCAGCGATATGCGCAATGGCTGCACCAACGTCTTCTTTCACTTCATCGGAAATGCCGTTAGGACCAAACAGGCACATCAATCCAGTGAAATCAATCCCATCAGTTCCTTGCTCTTTGAAAGTAGCGAGGTCTGGTGCCATCGGGTCACGTTCAGCTCCAGCTGAAGCCAGTGCACGTATGTCGTTTTCAAAACCGACAACTGTGTTAACACCTCCAAAAACCGCCTCTACCGACTGCGAGACCAGTGCCGCGCGTGCCTTTGAGCCACCTTTGAAAGGGACTTTTTTATGTGGAATACCGTGGGTATCAAAGAAGATGTGACCAATAGTCGCATGCATTGTGGCGGCACCTGAAGTACCCCAGGTGACTTCTTTGCCGGACTCTTTGGCGTTCTTGATGAATTCTTCCATCGTTGTTGCAGGGTTTGAGGAATGCACCTGAAGTGAGGTAACGAGTTGAGAGGCACAACCAAGATTTACGAAGTCATCAGGGATGTGGTAGGGGCGTTCGTCGCCTTTGGCGAGTTCACCGGCGATGAAGGTACCGATGTTGATCATGTAAAGTGTGTGACCATCTGCGTCTTCATCAAGAACCGCTTTGGCGGCTTTCTGACCTGATGCACCCGGCAGATTGACGATATAGGCTGGCAGGCCGTTCATGGTGGGTGCTTCGTGCATGTAAGAAGCAAAGCCGCGAGCTGTGGTATCGGTACCACCACCGGCAGAGAAGCCGACCATGATTTTAACGGGTTTTTCGGGGTAGTCAGCCAGGGCTGCTGTGCTGACCAGCATGGTTGCAGCTGCAGCAGTGGTCACAACACCGGTCGCAATTTTTTGTAAGTAACTCATAATGTCCTCCAATTGGTCAATAAGCTAAAGGCTTACTTGATCTATTGTAGCCTTGATTGCGTTTGCAACTCAAAGCCAAATCAATGCAGCCGATTTTTTACTGTGAAACAGGCACGTAATATGTCAAATACACACCCATTCTGTGACCTTCTAGTTATAGATTTTACTCACGTGTTGGCTGGTCCGGCATGTTCTTATTACCTGGGTCTGTTAGGAGCCAGTGTGATCAAAGTGGAGTCGGCCGGCAAAGGAGATGCTATACGCCATCGGGGTGGTACTGATAGTGGAGCAGCGCAAGCCGGTATGAGCACATCCTATCTGACTCAAGGTGCTGGTAAGCGTTCGATTTCCTTAGCACTTGATACTGAAGAGGGGCTAGCGCAATTTCATTGTTTACTTGCGAAGGCGGATGTGCTGGTTGAAAACCATGTACCCGAAACGATGCGCCGATTGCAGTTGGATGAGGAGACCTTGGCTGCCAGGCATCCGCACCTGATTCATTGTGCCATGACCGGCTATGGTCGCGGTGGAGCGCAGGAAAATACGGCGGCTTATGATGTCAATATTCAGGCCACCTGTGGGTTGATGGAGGCAACCGGAACCGAAGCAAGTGGGCCGATTCGCACCGGTGCACCTGTTCTCGACTATGCAACCGCACTCTCCGCGGGTTTTGCAATATCGGCGGCGCTCTACGAACGCACCTCAAGTGGCAAAGGCATGTTTATCGATGTGTCGATGCTGGAAACCGGATTATCCCTGATGAGTTCATCTGTCACTGACTTCCTGAAAACCGGTAATGCACCGCAACGGCGCGGCAACCTCGCGAATAGTCGTTCGCCCGGCGCTGGTAGTTTCCCTTGTAAAGAGGGGGTTATGTCCTTAGGTGTGAATGAGGAATCTCACTTCAGGAGCCTGGCCGTGGCGCTGGACAGGGAAGACTGGTTAAGCGATTCGCGATATGCAAAACGGGACGCGCGCAAAGCAAATGCCGCGCAATTGTCAGCGGAAATTGAAGCTGAATTGGCCAGCCGCACGGCGCTTGAGTGGGAGCCCATCTTGCAATCAGCCGGTGTCCCTTCAGCGCGCTTGCGCAGTTTGCCCGAAGCGCTTGAGTCGGAACAGGTCAAACTGCGTGGTTTTGTACAAACCACGAGCGATGGTGTTAGTGTGCCGACTTTACCTTTTCGCCTCGGAGGTGCAGTTGCTTACGCGCCCTCGTCACCAGCACCGTTGCATGGTGAGCACAGCGCTGAAATTGCTAAAGAATTTCAGCGCTAATGTTTTCAAAAAAGCCGTGTAAACAGCGTTTTGTACGGTGAACCGAGCCTCAGTACCAAGTTACTTCAGATCAGCGAGTAAATCACCCAGCACATTAGCAGCTTCTTCCAGAATGATATCCGGTGAGCCGTTGTCATCGTCGTCATCGTTGGACGAAAAGCCAAACGCCTTTCGAAACAACTCTAAACGTTCATCGCGATCGGTTTCCTGCTCGGCTATTTCCTGCCTGCGGACCGATTCAACCAGAGACACTTCACTTTGAGTACGTGATGTTCTTTGTGAATCAAGCTCTTCCAAAAGCAAGTCGAACGATGGGTTAGCCCGGTATCGGGCGCCGTGATTATTGAGCGCCTGCGCATAATCCGGAGTGCCGGCGGGCCAGGTTTTATAGTTGGCAGAGGGTACCTGTGCCCAGGGTAATGCGTTGTCCAGGCCACGTTCGCCCTGCGCATCAGAATCCATGGCAATCGGGAATGTAATATCTGGAACGACACCACGGTGCTGAGTGCCGTCACCGTTTACTCTGAAGAATTGTGCGATGGTTACTTTCAATTGACCGAGCTCACCATTCCTGTCCAAAGGTACAACACTTTGCACGGTGCCTTTTCCGAATGTCGGCTCACCAAGTACTACGCCCCGACCGTAATCCTGAATAGCAGCTGCAAAAATCTCCGAAGCGGACGCACTGTTACGATCAACCAATACGGCAAGCGGGCCGTTGTAGGCGACGGTTGGGTCTTTGTCGATTTCAAGTTTCACATCACCGCTGGAATCCCTGATCTGAACAACCGGGCCGGTTTCAATAAAAATACCGGTCAAATCCCGTGCTTCTATCAGTGAGCCACCGCCATTGCCGCGAAGATCCATGATGATGCCATCGACTCCACCGTCGGCTGATGTGAGTTCGTTGATTAGACGCTTCACGTCTCTGGTGGTGCTTCGGTAGTCTGGCAAACCCTGGTTGCGGGCAGCTGAATCTAGATAAAAGGTGGGCAGGTCTATTACGCCAAAACGCCGTGTCTTGCCATCTATTGACGCTTCTATAGTGGAACTTTTGGCTGCCGATTCTTCCAGCTTTATCTTGTCACGAACCAGTGAAATCAGTGTTGGCGGTGTGCCCTCAGGAGCTGCAGCAGGCAGTATTTTCAGATTCACCGTTGAACCTTTGGGTCCGCGAATAAGATCGACAACGTCGCTGAGTGGCCAACTGACAATGTCGATTACTTCTTCACCTTCTTCACCCACACCGACGATACGATCATCAGCACTGATCAATTCGCTTAAGGCAGCGGGCCCACCAGCAATTATGCGCTGTACTACCGTGTGTTCGTCTTCCGTGCGTAATGCCGCACCTATACCTTCAAGGGACAGGCTCATGCGAATCTGGAATTCCTCTGAACTGCGAGGTGAAAAATACGATGTGTGGGGTTCAACCGAAAGGGTGTAGGCATTGATAAACAACTGGAACACGTCATTCGGTTTGAGTTGCGTGATCCTCTGTTCCATGCGTTCATAACGCTGTATCAGTGTTTCTTTTATCTCATCGGGTTCGACGTCAGTCAGCCGTAAACTCAGAACATCATTTTTAACACGCTTGCGCCATAGGTCATCCATGGCGGCAGTAGACTCGATCCACGGCAAGCCTTCGCGATCAAACGTGTAGTTCTCATCTATCGTGAAATCGAATTCGGTATCGAGTAGTTGTTTCGCATAGTCTGCTCGTTCTTCCATGCGGCTGCGAAAGCGATTGAATATATTGAAAACCGGTGACAGTGTTGCCTTGCGGATAGCATCATCGAAGGTGTGTTGGTAGTCTTCGAATTCATCCAGATCACTGGCCAGCAAAAAACTTTTGCGCGGATCCAGCGATTCCAGAAAACGCTCAAATATTTGCTCGGATAGTTCGTCGTCTACTGTAACCCGTTTGTAATGGTAGCGTTGCATGAGCTGCAGAATGGCCGCTGTGGCTTCCCGGTGCTCCGGCGTTGCGGCGAGGTCCTTGGCGCTGACAGTTAGGGTATTCAGGCAGCAAAACAGGGCGACCGCAAGTACCTGGTTACCAGTAGAAAGGAAAAGGCTCTTAAAGCCCGTAGCAAGGGTACGGAAGACAGAAATATAGCGAAACTTCACTGAATCGAGTTCTCCAACCAGAAAATAGAGTGTGTGCTTTCGGGTAGACACCCGGAATAGCATACCGGTTCCTTTAAGCTTGTGACGACTTGGTCCTGTCGCTCTACTGTAATATCGGCTGGCTTAGGAGGCGCTGGAGAAGCCCGAACTAGCGCCATTCCGTGTACCGCCGCTTGCATTATAAGTATTGCAGAAAGTTTGTTGCGTGGGGATATTTTTCCAAAATACGTTGCTTGCAGGATTTCCCGCCCCTGTATTAGGCCGCCAATATCCCCGGTAGTCAATTGCATCCCGTGATTGTCTAAAGCCTCACAGTTAAAAACCTGACGGTGTTGCTGGCAGTGAAGGGCTGACGGTGGTGCAGTCAGTTTGGGGCCGACGGTGGTGCATTCAGTAATAGCGGGTTAAGTTGCTGGTCATTGCTTTAACCACTCGGGAATTCGCGCGAGGTGAGAGCCCCTGCAGGCCGCATCAACGCAGGCGGCGAGGGTGCTGAAATGAATGCCTCTTTTCACCAGTGCAGGGCCATAGTGAGCATATTTTCCCGAGTTGGTCATCAGGAATTTCGCATCGGCAGGAATCAGTGGGTCCTGGATCATGCACCAGCAGGTATCGGTGACAAATTCCACGCCGAACTGATCGAGGCCTTCAATCGTACCTTGCGCTTTACACTCTTCGTACACTGCCCGCCCCAGAGTCACGACGACGGCAACCTCTGGGTGTTTTCTGCGCCCTTCACAGAGTTTCAGAAGCTCTTTGCATTCAGTGGCAGAGAAATGCGGGTTACCAAGACACACCATGTCGACGTTACTACTGCTTGCTGTATTAAGTTCGTGAAAACTATCCAGCAGATTTTTTCGGGTGACTCTCAAACTATTATCAAGCAGATTATTTTCCTCGCAGTATTGCAACGCATCGGTGGCCTCAGGTGTGATGCCGGCCATATGAAACATGCTGGAAGAGCCGGTAGTAGCATAGGCTGCACTGAAAGCTTTCAGATTGTCGCTATCGGGGCTTGCATGGCTTAAGCCTGTAATCATCGGAATATCATTTCCAGCATGCAAACCGATGTAATAACCCAGAAGTGGCCAAAGCGTTTCATCATAGTCGGCCAGG
>CALLOA010000105.1 GCA_938005265.1 uncultured Granulosicoccaceae bacterium | reverse complement strand
ACTTGTTTGTCATAGGAATTTTCCAGTCGTACCAGTTTTATATTTTTTGGTATTAGCTGCTGTTCAAGGTTGTCCAGCCAATCACAAGTTGGGCCAATCGGTGCGCGTGGGGTAACGATATATTCGAGTTGATGGTTATTTGCCCAATCCAGCAATGAATCGCAGGTGTCCGGGTTTTCAATCAGGCGGGATTCGCAATCAAAAGTTCGCTCAAGGTTGGCTATCGCGTTGTTCACAATAGCGCTTGAGAAGTTGTGCACTTGCTCGCTGACAGGCAGTAGAGATCGTTTGTCAGTCAGGCTTAGGCCCAATAGTGCCTGGGGTTTGCCGGATGCTGTCTCCTCGCCGGAATTGTAATTCTGAGATTCAGCTTGGGTCAGTTCCGAGAACGCATCAATGTGGCAGTTCTCTTCTGTTAATAAGAGTCCATAGCGGCTGGTGGTAATCGTTTCCAGCCGTTCTTCGCTCAGATTATCAAAGTGAACAGCTTCGACGGCTATCAGGTCCATGTCAAAGGGTTGGGCTACAGTGGCAAGTCCCGTAGTAGGGCCGAATCTGCCGGCCGTGAATTTTTCTATATTGTCAGCGCGGGCCAGATAGGTTTTTCCTTTCGTATGCAAGCCACAAACCCAGCGCCATGAGCAGGTGTTGGACGCCGGATCTCCATCCAGCAGGTTGCGGTAGAAAAAGTCTGCACCCAGCTGCCAGGGTAATTTCAGTGTATAAACCCAGATACTGGCAAACCACATGCGAGCGTGATTGTGCAGGTAACCTGTGTTTTTCAATTGTTCGCACCAACTATCAAAACAGGTAATACCGGTGCAGCCGGAAATCGCCTTGTGGTATCGATCTCGTAAGTTATCGGCAATCGCATCGGTTCCTGTCTCAAGTTGCCCGGCTAGTTGTTCGACATGCTTTTTATAGTCGTGCCACACAGATTTTCTGTGTTCCAGCCAGCCCTTGAAGTAGCCACGCCAGAATACTTCCTGAATGAATTTTTCCGAAGATTGAAAATTGTGTTGCGCCAGTACGGCATAAAGAATCTCCTGTTCAGTTATCAGGCGATGGCGTACCCATGGCGATAGTCTGGACACAGAGTGCCCGGATGATGGGTTGCGGTTTTCCTGATTGAAGTGTGTTGAAGTCGCAGTGATATCAGGTGCAGTATCGTAGTTACGCTGCGTGGCGTAGTCGTGCCCTGCATGAGGTACAAATGCTTGCAGTTGGCCCAGTGCGGCTTCCCGTGTCGGTTCCCACAGTAGAGCAGGGTGGCTGTTTTCGTTTGTTTTATGATTCACAAGATCAGTTTACCCGGGGCAGGTGTTTCTCAGTCGCAGCACTTTTTTCATTGGGTTTTACGAAATTCGCAGCTATTCCGATTGGTGTGAGTGTGGTATGAGTTTAAACGCTGTTATTGCTCGAGATGTTGTGTCTATCGGCTAACGAAACTGCATCGGCTTTATTTAAGATAGGGCCTAATTTCAGCTGCCAATATTTGCTGCGCAGATAAAAAAGTGCTTTTTAATAAATTTATCGACAGTCCATTCGGCCTGTAGCCCTTCATCCAATACAAATGCATCGCCTGCTGTCACAGTAACGCTCTGGCCATCGGATGCGTTAATCACAGCGCTGCCTTCAAGAATATGGCAGAACTCGACTATGCCGTCGTATGACGCTTTGAATGTGCCTGCATGACATTCCCAGATGCCTGACTTCATGGTTTCACCTTGACCCAGATACATCAATTCCACAAATTGTTCGGGGTTGCCACTGATGGTGTCTGTAGTTACATCTTTCTGGTTCTTTGGAGGGTTGTGTTCGTTGAACAGAGTAATTTTCATTTATATCCAAGTTGGCTCAGTTAGTTTTTGGTGGGAACTGGTAGTCACTCATTGCTTCCAGAATACGGGAGACTCGAGATCAACTCAACATCGTTAAACTCACCTGTGAAAAAATGTTTCGATATTGAGTGAACTCGTGAGTCTTTTTATCAAAATATAAGGTTTCAAATTGTGGTTTACGCCTATTGAGAAATTTCTCCTCTTTTCATTAAACTCTGCAACTGCTTAACTCCAATCACAAAGACTGGCTTAACCCAAATAGCGCAGAGTGGGTCTGCCTCGTTATTTAGCGTGCTGCACAAAGTGCTTGTCAATTTCAAAGCCCCCGTTCATTACTGCCGCGCTAAATACGATATACAGTCCCCAAAACCAGCAACAGGCCACAGAGCTGGAAACAGGGCTTTTCCGAATTCTCTAGTGGCCCACACAAGTGTTGAGTTCAGTATCCCGTTAACAGTACACAAGCTGCGTTGTGTGGCCCAGGCAAAATACTGACAATGGATTTTTTTGGCACTCAAGACAAGGTAAAAAGAGAGTCTTTTCTGCTCCTCATCGCATTTTCTCTGGTGATAGCTATTAATGCCTTGCTGGTGCATTCACTTGCCAAGTGGGTTACCAGTGTTAGCTTTCTCAGCTGGGGCATTGTTGTGGCCATTTGGCTCCCTGTTTTGATCACATGCTTGAAGCGATCGCGAGATATTCGTAATGGAGGACATTTGCTGGCAGCCACCTATGGGGCGATGTTCATTCCGGAAAAAACACAAGACCGACAAGATCGAGCGCTTCTGGACGTAATGGCTGAGATGGCGATTGCATCGTCACAGGAAAAGCCCGCATGCTTCTGCCTCAGAGATGAAACCAATATCAATGCTTTTGTGATTGGAACAAAGGAAGATACTGTGATCGTTGTGTCTCAGGGTGCAATAGACAGGCTGGACCGCGATGAATTGCAGGCTATGGTTGCCCATGAGTTTGGCCACCTTTGCAATAACGATTTAGCTGTCAATATGCGCATGCTGATTGTGTTGGGTGGTTTGAATGCAATAACCACATTTGGCAAGGTGGAAATTGACAGGGCCAGAGCCATGAAAGAAAGGATTCTCAACAATCGCAAGCTCCATAAAAACGAACATCTGATGGGTGTTGCTATTATGTGGTTCCTTGGCAACGTGTTCCGGTTACTGGGATACCCATTGGCCTTCTCGGGGGAAGTTATAAAAGCCGCCTTTTCTCGTAAGCGTGAGTATCTGGCAGACGCCAAATCTATTCAGTACACCCGTAATCCTCGCAGTCTGGCGAGTGCGCTGCACAAGGCTTCCAGTAAATCAACAGATGCGGCTCTACACACTTGTTATGCCAGCGAGCTGGATCACCTGTGTTTCTTCGGCCCGTGGAAACATCATTTTTTTGCCAGTTTACTGGCAAGCCATCCCTCACCTGAATCACGCATCGCATTGATCGATCCGACATTTTCTCCGGAGCTGATACGACGATCCCGGCCCACACCCGAAAAGCAAAAAACTGGTGCAAGCAGATTGCCCGATATGCTGCAATCAGTTGCAATTCCGGCTGATGTCGGTTTTGGCAACCAGGCAGTGAACATTATACCTATGCAACAACTCGGTGAAGAGCTGGCTATT
>CALLOA010000104.1 GCA_938005265.1 uncultured Granulosicoccaceae bacterium | reverse complement strand
AACGCGAGGTAGGGAGGTAGGGAGGTAGGGAGGTAGGGAGGTAGGGAGGTAGGGAGCAAGCTGTGAGTTCAGAGTATCATAAGAAAAAACAGGCTGGGAGGCAGGCTGATGGAAGCTGGAGAACTTGACATAGCTCATCGCTATGGCCGGGATTCAATGGTCCATGAACCGGTCATGCGTAGCCGCTTAGAACAGCTCAAATAACAGGTTTAAAAAGCAGGCATAAAAAAAGCCGCCTGATTTCTCAGGCGGCTCGTTTATCCCTGGAGAGGATAGTATCCCTGGAGAGGATTGGAAATCTTTGTCACTGGCCTCGTGTTTAAGTGGCCGGGGTGACGTCAGTGCATGAAAGGTATATTACCCCCAATGGCGTATTTCGCCTGTGTCGATATGCACAAAATCAGAACCTTGATAGTAGCCAACACCACCTGCATTTAACTGGCGTGCGGCATCCCTCACTTTTTTCGAATGTACATCACGCAATCTCAGATCAATCGCCTGCCCGAGCATGTGGTAGCTGAAACGTGCAACACCACTGCTTTTACTTCTTAAATAAGCGTTGGTTTTCGGTGTTCTGTAACCAGACACGATATCGAACGTGTTGTCGTTATCAAGTACCTTGTTAATCGCCCACATTTGTGTGAAGAGCTTCCGGTCCATAACCATGGCTTCGTTTTCGCGGTGATCACGCAAAAACAGATTCAGTTTGTGAAGTGCGTCCTCGTTGTATTCACCGTTGCTGTAAAAGGTTGCCACCACTGATTCTCTGGTGTGCGTGTTGTACAAGGAAATTGTGCGGTCCAGCTCAGTCAACGGACTGGCTTGTGCCTTTTCGCTGGACTCGGCAGAAATTAGAGTTCCCAGGGCCGAAAGTCCAGACTCGGCGAACACAGTTGAACTGGCAGCAAACAGGCTACCTGCGGTCAGTGTTCTGAGGCAGTTTCTGCGAGTGCGGTTGGCTGGCTCTGCACGACATGTGCTTGCCGGGTTTTGCGCCGGGGTTTGCGAATACTCAGGTAGATCTGGGATATCCATATTTGTGTTCAACACCTGTTTTCGGGGCACATATCTGGCTGATTCGGAAGTGCATATTCTAGTCAAGCCGCATTGCAACTGTCAGTCACTGAAACCCGTATTATTCGACAGCATCAAGTTCTGCTAATTGTGGATTTGAATTTTTCCGGCTATTACACGTTTTGGCTGTTAGCCTTCACCCAAATTGATCGCAATCCAAACCCGCTTCAAGGTGACCATAGGAGCCAGTCAGCGCAGTCGTTTGCCGCCTGGTTCACATTCGCTGATGGCGCTATCAGCCCGTACCCTGTTTTTTATGATATTTCTATCTGATACGTGTCTGAATGCCTTAATCCGGGTTTCCTGCTGAGAGTCTGAGCGACCATGCAAGCCATTCAAAATGGGCTTACTCATGGTCACACGGTCTACAACTGGCGCTCACAATCAAACAGGCTCGGCAGCTTCCCCTGTGTGGGATATACTTTGAGGTATCTCACACGAAATGGTTGGTTTCCATGAACGACACAGCCTCCACATCAAAGCTCTCAAATCCCTCCGGCACGGCTCCCAAGCTCAGTCCTAAGGATATGCCCGATTTATCAGGCTTTTCCTGGGAAGACCCCTTCATGCTGGAAACCCAGCTTCAGGAAGACGAAAGAATGTTTCGCGATGCAGTCAGAGCTTATGCGGATGACAAGCTGACACCGCGCATCAAACAGGCTTACCGGGAAGAGCAAACCGACCCGGAAATATTCCGCGAAATGGGTGAGATGGGGCTGCTCGGTATAACCGTACCGGAAAGTTACGGCGGGCTCGGCGCAGGTTATGTGACTTATGGATTGGCCGCGCGTGAGATTGAGCGTGTCGATTCCGGCTACCGTTCGATGATGTCAGTCCAGTCTAGCCTCGTGATGTACCCCATCTATGCCTATGGATCGGAGGAGCAACGGAATAAATACCTGCCCGGGTTGGCATCGGGAGAGCTCATTGGTTGCTTCGGCTTGACCGAGCCTGATGCGGGTTCAGATCCTGCCGGCATGAAAACACGTGCCGAGAAAACCGAAAACGGTTACCGCTTGCACGGTTCCAAGATGTGGATTTCCAATAGCCCGCTGGCCGATGTTTTTGTTATCTGGGCAAAATCCGAAGCCCATGACAATCGAATTCGCGGCTTTGTTCTGGAAAAAGGCATGGACGGGCTGTCTGCACCGAAAATTGCCGGGAAAATGTCTCTGCGTGCATCCATCACGGGTGAAATTGTAATGCAGGGAGTGGAGGTGTCCGAGGATGCATTGCTACCGAATGTATCAGGATTGAAAGGTCCTTTTGGTTGCCTGAACCGCGCTCGTTATGGCATTGCCTGGGGTGTTATGGGCGCTGCTGATTTTTGCTGGCGTGCAGCCTTACAGTATGGACTCGATCGAAAACAATTCGATCGCCCGCTTGCACAAACACAGCTCTACCAGAAAAAGTTGGCTGATATGCAGACGGATATTGCTTTTGGTCTGCAGGCGGCTTTACGTGTTGGAAGATTGATGGATGAGGCCAAGGCGGCTCCGGAAATGATCAGTATGATCAAACGCCAGAATTGCGGTAAAGCGCTGGACATCGCACGTATGTCGCGTGATATGCATGGCGGTAACGGAATCTCTGAAGAATTTCACGTTATGCGGCACATGTGTAACCTGGAAACGGTGAATACCTATGAAGGTGCGCATGATGTACATGCTTTAATTCTCGGGCGTGCACAAACCGGTTTGCAGGCTTTCTTTTAGAGCTTGTTTTTATCTAAATCAGTTTTTCACTTTGGGCCTCTAGCAGCTAATAGCTTCAGAAGCTGTAAAATGAATCTTGAATAGTTTGAATTAAACATCAGTATGAAATAAACGGAACTGTTCTGTTTTCCGTAGAGACTACAAACCTTTTAAACATGTGTTGTTGCCCCGGCCGAGTGTTGTGGGCCGGGGCAATAACGTGCCAGCACAGCAATCGACCGTTCGAATCAACCCGCTGCTAACTTAATACTGGAATTTGAATTTATATTGTGACCAAGACAACTACTGTCGCTGACCCGGTAATCTCTGTTAAAGAACTGTCCAAGACGTACAAGGGTGGTCATCAAGCACTAAAGAATATCAATCTGGATATTCAAAAGGGTGAAATCCTTGCGTTGCTGGGGCCTAATGGTGCTGGCAAAACAACGCTTATTTCAACCATCTGTGGTCTTGTCCAGCCAAGTGCCGGTAGCGTTACGGTGGGTGGTTACGACATCATCAACGACTATAAAAAGACTCGCGGCATGATCGGTTTGGTGCCACAGGAGTTGACTCTGGGTGCCTTTGATAAAGTCTGGAACACTATTCGATTCAGCCGCGGACTTTTCGGCAAGTCGGCAGATGAAAGCTATTTGGAAAAACTGCTCACCGATCTGAGTCTTATTGATAAGAAAAATTCTCTGCTGATGACACTGTCTGGCGGTATGAAGCGTCGTGTGTTGATTGCCAAGGCATTGGCACACGAACCGGATATCCTGTTTCTCGACGAACCTACCGCAGGTGTAGATGTTGAGTTGCGCAAAGACATGTGGGCTATTGTTGAAGACTTGCGCCAGTCGGGTGTCACCATTATTTTAACGACACACTATATTGAAGAGGCGGAAGAAATTGCTGATCGTGTCGGTGTCATCAATGCTGGCGAGCTTTTATTGCTTGAAGATAAAAAGGTTTTGATGCAAAAACTGGGTAAGAAGCAGTTGCGAATCGAATTACGTGAGCCTTGCACCACAATACCTGCCTTACTCGAAAAGTACGATCTCCTGCTTTCCGAAGATGGTTTGAATCTGGTGTATTCCTATGACACTCGTAGCGATGATCGAACCGGCATCACCAGTCTGTTAACAGCCATCAACGAGTCGGGCCTTGTGCTGAAAGATATTCATACCTCCCAGAGCTCTCTTGAAGATATTTTTATCGGCCTGGTTAATCCCCTCGATTCACAGGAGTCATCAAGCTCTGCCAGTGGAGCAACTGCCCCATGAATCTACCAGCCATCAAAGCCATATACTTCAACGAAATGCGCCGAACCGGTAATACTCTTTTGCAGAGTATCGCCTCTCCGGTCATTTCAACCGCCCTGTATTTTGTTGTGTTTGGTGCCGCTATCGGGTCGCGTATCCAGAATATCGATAATGTGCCCTATGGAGTATTTATTGTACCCGGGCTGATGATGCTGTCCTTGCTGACGCAGAGTATTTCCAACGCATCTTTTGGCATATTTTTTCCAAAATTTACCGGTACTATTTATGAAATTATGTCGGCACCCATCTCTTATCTGGAGATTGTCATTGGCTTTGTGGGTGCTGCGGCCACAAAATCCTTTATTATCGGTACTATTATTCTTATAACAGCTAACTTTTTCGTGGATCTGGAGATTGCCCATCCATTCTGGATGATGGCATTTTTCATACTCACATGCATTTCGTTCAGCCTGTTTGGATTTATCATTGGTTTGTGGGCCGATAATTTTGAAAAGCTACAACTTATTCCACTACTTGTGATTACGCCACTAGTATTTCTTGGTGGTAGTTTCTACTCTGTAGACATGCTGCCTGAGTTCTGGCAAAAGGTAACGCTGTTCAACCCGGTGCTGTATTTGATCAGCGGATTCCGTTGGAGTTTCTTCGAGGTCTCCGATGTCAGTGTCGGCATCAGTCTGTTGATGATTCTCGCTTTTTTGGCTGCCTGCCTGGGTATGGTGTGGTGGATGTTCAAGACAGGCTACAAACTCAAAAACTAAAATGAAGTAGCACAATGAACTGCTATTGCGGAGGTTCCTGACATGAATGACAACCTGACTGTTAATGTTCCCGAAGGCAGCCTCTATCTGGGCGCAACTGAAGAAGGCAGTAAACCCGTATTGTATGAGTCGTCCAATCTGACGACACACGGTGTCATCGTTGGAATGACCGGTTCAGGCAAGACCGGTTTGGGAATTGTGGTACTGGAAGAAACTCTACTCTCCGGTGTGCCGGCACTAATCATTGACCCGAAAGGAGATATGGGGAACCTGTTATTGTCTTTCCCGCAGTTGCTGCCAACTGATTTCATGCCATGGATCGGTGAATCAGAAGCCGGTGGTGATGCGGCGGCGGCTGCGGTT
>CALLOA010000103.1 GCA_938005265.1 uncultured Granulosicoccaceae bacterium | reverse complement strand
CCGTGAAAATGAAGAACGGGCGAGGATGATCGGCTACGACGTTCAATTTCATAAACTGCTGGCCGTCATTATCTCCGGCACCCTGTCCGGAGCGGCGGGTGCCGCCTACGCTTTGCTCTTTGGCTACGCCGGTGCTTCATTTGCGGCAGTTCAATATTCTATTCTGCCACTACTCTATGTATTGCTCGGAGGTGCAGGCACGACTATCGGGCCACTGATTGGCACGGTGTTTATGTTCTACCTGATCGATATTTCCAGCGAGTACACTAACGCTTACCTGTTGATCGCGGGCCTGGTACTTATCTTACTGACGTTATTCGCGCCACAGGGAATTGCCGGGTTATTGCGAAAAAAAATGACGTGGCTGCCGTGAGTATTATTTCAACTCGTGGGCTCACCAAACAGTACTCAGGTTTGCGAGCGGTGAATAACGTGGATTTCGACCTGCCCGAAGGCCAGATACGAGCTTTGATCGGCCCCAATGGAGCTGGCAAATCGACTTTCGTCGGCATGCTCAGTGGTCGCATTAAATGCACCCAGGGCAGCATCCGGTTTTTAGATATCGACGTGACCGAATTGGCGGCCCACAAACGCATATCCATGGGACTTGCTTACACATTTCAGATTACCTCGATATTTACCAATCTGTCCGTACATGAAAATGTAGCGCTTGCCGCACGAAGTGCCTTTAACGACAAACCTTCAGTGATCAATGAGAAAGTCATGTCGGCACTTGAACAAGTCTATCTTGCCGAGCGTGCGAACCAGATAGCCGGAGATCTAAGTTACGGTCATCAGAGACTTCTGGAAATAGGTATGGGGTTGGTGCAGTCGCCAAAGCTTTTTATTCTGGATGAGCCGACACAGGGCTTAGCCGCCTCGGAAATAGATGGCTTTATTCAACTTGTTAAAGTACTTAGCAACACCACCACGATTTTATTGATAGAACACAACATGGATGTAGTTATGCAAACGGCTGATTACATTACGGTGTTAAATTTCGGGGAGACACTGGCCGAAGGAACGCCACAAGAAGTCAAAAGCAATACGAATGTGCAAGCTGCCTATCTGGGAAAACAATAGTGCTGCAGGTTAATCAAATAGAGGTAGCCTATGACCGTGTCCAGGTCCTGTTCGGACTCTCATTATCAGTTGAGCGTGGTGAGATACTCTGTTTACTCGGGCGAAACGGTGCTGGCAAAACGACTACTCTCAAATCAATTATGGGCTTGCTACCACTGCGCCTAGGCTCGATTGTTCTGGACAATGAAACTATAAGCGGCCAGCCCGCCAGTAGCAGACCTGCCAAGGGTATCGCTTACGTACCGCAAGGCAGGCGCTTATTTACCGAACTCAGTGTTCAGCAAAATATGGAAATCGGGCTTATGGCCAGCGGTGCAGGGCCTGAAACCCGTGAATATGCTCTGTCGCTATTCCCACAATTAGAACAACGCTTAAAGCAACGTGCTGAGACTCTTTCAGGTGGGGAGCAGCAAATGCTGGCTATGGCAAGGGCGATCTGTATAAAGCCTCAGGTATTGTTACTCGATGAACCGACCGAGGGATTACAGCCATCGATGATCTCACTAATTCACGATGTAATTATCGAAATGAAGAATCAGGGAGTAGCGATAGTTCTGGTTGAGCATCATGTTGATGCGGTTATATCTGTGGCAGACAGAGTGACTTTCATCGACCATGGCATGGATGCTGAAACCGTTAACGTCACAGCGCTACAGCAAAGACCAGAGCTAATCAGAACTTATCTTGGTGTTTAGCTTGCCGGTCTCTGCTGTGAGCTGTTGTCACAAATCATTAGTTTTTGCCATAACATAAGTGTTACCAAATCACCGGCCTGCTTTTTATCTGCATCAATAAATGGCTCAACGCTGTTTATTGGCTGAGCCGGCTCTTTATACTCCTTCAACTGCAATCAATCGCCAGTCGAGTACCAACACCTGTAACGATCGATACATCCGTTATGGTGATCAGTGAATCATCATCAGCAGTAACAACACCGGAGTCAATGGAAGTATCGAGGTTTTGGTCAGTAGTAGTCCAGCTGCACTCCTGGCCAGGACTTGCTGAAAATGCCTGTGTTCTTCTTGGCGTTATGTCAGCAGTTTGCGTGCTACCAGTCGAGCGTAAAGTTACTTCAAAAAGGTCTGGCGTATCTACAATCGTTGCATCGAACGGAGTCTGGGGTGTTGCCCATTCAATATCCAGATTATAAACCTGGTCCCCACCGTCAGCTGGGATTAGAGCATCTGACCCCGAGGCATTCTGGATAGCCGGAAAAGCCAGCGCCAGTGGGTATTTCCAGGGAAAGTCATTACCGTTACCAAAACCAAACAGTGGCGTTATAACCGAGTCAAAAGATGTATTGGCTTGGGTTTCATCACTACGATGAAAGCTTGTGAAACCGACATTGGATTCAGTAAGCGACTGCACCAAGGGCTTGCCTTGTGTTTGCCAGTCAATAAAGGTAACTGCATTTTTGGCATGTGATGTCATGATGTAGCCAAAGTTGTCACCACGTCTTTCCACTAGCTGTTGCTGGTGGTTCATCCAGTCCCATACGCCCACGGGCTGCATGCCATCAATCCCGTATACCTGAATATCTTCACTGTATGGCCCTCGATTCAAAATGGGCAAATTGCTTTCCTGGGTACCCCATAGTCGTTGAAAGTCACTTTGCAACTGCGGGCTGCTTGAGTAGTTTGTCATGGGTTCAGAAACCCAGACCCCTGAAATCACATTCGGGTATCTCATGCTCCAGGCCAATGCGCCAGAACCACCCATTGTCAGGCCCTGAGCATGAATCCTCTGCGCGTCAACATTGATATCAGAATCTTCAGTGAGATATTTTATTGAGCGCATTACGCGCTGCTCCGTAAAGTTCTCTATGGCACCACTTTGCGGAATCGAACCTTCAGTCAGATAATTATGATCCTTTGCGTAGCCATACCACCACGAATGGTGAGTACCCGCTACCGGACCGGGATCACTTGGCAGTAATGTAATAACCTGCCAACCGTATAGTGTTTCTTGCAGGAAGCCATATTCCTGATAGGAAGCATGTGGGTTAATCATTAAAGGATAGGACTGGTTTTGATCATACCCTGCAGGAAGCGCAACGGAATAGTTATAAATATAACCGTTAAACGTAGCATTCCAGTTGGCATAATCCATAAACTGGGTATAGATTCGACCGCTTCCTCCATTGACAGAAACCGTCAATACATCCTCAGGCTCCTGAACCGTTTCTTCAACAGCTACATCCAATGCAAGCAAGGTGGATACATTCTCTACACCCTCGATCACAGATGTGATCGCATAAAATGAACTACTATCATCTTCCTGAGCGGTGTGCACAAATAATCCTGTTTCATCGCTCAAAGGATCGCCAAGATCTTCGATAACGTAATGACTGGGTACGTTCGAACCACCGAAGCGGTTAACCGACGTATCATTAGGCAAAGGCCCCCAAAGGTCAGTCAATCTTTCAGCCTGCGCCAGATTATCTACAGTAACGGGTTGCGTATAGCGGTAGACGTGATACTCGTGCTGAGCATCACTTTCCTGCCAGGTTAAAAAGGTTTGCCCACTGCGATGAAATGCGACGAGATTTTCAGGACCACCAATCTCAGGTGCAGGATCGTCAGGCAACTCTACTGTGATAGTAACCAGAGCTGGATTGGATATGGCACCCAGATTATCAGCCACCGTATATTCAAAACTGTCCGCGGTGGTAGCAGAGAGGTCATGCGTATAAAGAATCGAACCATCAGCTTGCGGCTCAGCTGTTCCATTTTCCGGCCCGGTAACCACTACAATGCTGGTTACATCAAGCGCTCCATCTGTGTCGGAATCGTTCTGCAGAACAGAAATCAATGAAGGCACGGCAGAATCTACAGTAGCTTCGTCATGCTCCGCCACTGGTAATGCGTTCTCTGCCGGTGGATCGTCTGTTCCACCAGGTGGGTCATCGAGATTTGGCTCAATAGTTACCTCGACCGATGCAGTATTTGATAGCTCACCACTATCGTCCATAACGGTGTAAGTAAAGCTATCTGACAGATTTTCAGACTCATCATGCTCGTAGTTAATCGAGCCATTAGCCAAAACGTTTGCTGTGCCGTAAGCAGGCGAATCAACTATGGTTACTGTCGTGGTGTCAATTATTCCATCCGCGTCGGCATCATTGATAAGCACATGTACGCTCCCTAGCTGCCCGAAACCAACAAAAAGGCTATCGTTTGCTGCCACCGGTGCCAGATTAGCTGGTGGCTCAGGTGCAGTGCCACCCTCTTCCGCCAAGGGATAAACGTGCCCGAGATTAATTTCCGAATAGGCTGAAGTAATCTCTGAGTTGCACTGTCCAAGACTATCATCACAGCTTGCTATACCCTGATATCCAGGCACAATATAGAAGTTATCGCCCTCGATTCCCGGCGCACTATTGTAGTTATAAACCTGCACATCATTGCGCAGCGTATAGTTTGTTTTGTTTGGATCCAGAATTATGGATGTATCCGCCATGTAAATGTGTGATGGCGGCTCCCGGGTAATATGCCCATCAGGATAATCAAACTGCACATTGCGTATCACGGAAGTTTGGGGCGACAGGTCAGACGACCCGTTAACCGATGCCGGCGCCCAAACCACAATCCCTAACGACGCAACCAAATAACTGTCTTCTACCGTTGAAAAACCAATATCAGGCCCACTAACCCCTCGCATGTCGCGCATGGTAGGCATATTGATTCCGGTCCTGACATTCTGAATATCAGCATTTTTGATCAAAAGATTGCGGGTCATGTAGTCACCGAAATCAAGACCGACAACGGTTTCAAACTGATTTTCTAGCACCGACGGATCGCCCCGTACCACGAAATCATTTAAAGTCATATTGTTTTCGGGGTAGCCGTGATAGCCCCAGCGGTGGTGATGCCAAAGCTTGAATCCATCAATTTGACTACTACAACTCTCATTCGGATAGTCACTGAACGTGCATTCCCACCATACCGTTAAGCCATTCGGTACGGCATAAGCTTCGTTATCGATAAAGTTATTCAAGCCAACAGCTTCAGCAGCAATACTCTCGCCTTCCAGATGAGGCATGTCGCCCTGCTGGATTGGAAAAAGCAATTGCCCGTTGCGCACATTGTCGAACTTGAATCCGTAGCAATAAACACATTCTGCGATTGCAGCTGCTACATTGTTTTCAAAGAAGTTTCGCCCACCACCATTAAACCAATAGGCTGAGCCTGAACGGCCCAATTTGCTGTTGTCGCCAGGGTCGGGATCGCTGGTGCGAACACCATTACCACCAATCACACGTACAACAAAGTTCTCACTGAACATGTTGCCGATCTCCTCACCACTCTCGGTGACAATGGCGGCACCGGACGCGTGATCGACAATATTCTGCTCGATCAACCCATAGTGGCTACCATGAATAGAAATACCCCATTTTCGGTTCTGCGTTCTATTCGCATCACCAAAATCAACGGTATTGCCAACAAGAGTGAATTGATATCCGTTCGCTTGAGGGCTGGTAGCACCAATTAGATGGTGGGCGTGAAGCGGATAGCGCCCCTTTTGATTATTTGGCCCCAAATCATCAATATTGGTACGACCTAAATCCCGAATTTCCGCATAGCGGATATCCACGTCAGCTCGTCCATGGAACAGAAGGTGGCCACGAGTACCTTGTGGATTTTCTGAACGAATAACAACGTTACGGCTCTTGTTAATGATATGCGGCGAAAAGTCCAGATTGCCGGCATGGTCATAGGCACCGGGGTGGCCAAAACTCAGCCCGTCACTCAACGTCAGAACCCGGCCATCAGCTGAAATAGCACTGATCGTGCGATCTTCAGTTTCATCATTGCAATCCTCCGAAGCTACCCTGCATTGCCTGGAGCGCGGAATAACGACTGAATCTCCTACCTGCCAGCCTGCAGCACTAGCTGAGTCAGCAAGGTTTACCTGTACTGAATTTGCAGACAATCCCTCAGTCGATCGAATGAACGTGTCTGCGAGCGTGCGACCATGAATTTTCACAGAGCCACCCATTGCTACTAGTCCCCGCAGATGTTGACCGGAATCAAAAGCATCAAATGCCAAGTCTCGGAATACTAACTCTGCTAAACGGTCGCCTGCGATCGGCGATTCACTACTACCGATTTCCAGTGCACCACCTTTGACAATCAGAATATCCGCCACTTCCAGGCTGGTATTGGAATCAGTGGCGAACGAAAGTGTGCCTCCCGGGTATATCCCGATACTTTTAGCAGTAGCACCCTGAAAACGAATTTGCACATCGCCATCAACTATAACCAAAGACTGACTGTCTGGAATTGTTCCACTCAACCAGGTACTCGACTGATCCCAATTACAGGGACTAGCTGCATCTTTACAGTCGGGTGACACGCTGAACGCCGAACCATGCACCGGATTGGGCACCATTTCATGATGGCTGTGTATCATGCTACCGGGAAGGATGTTAACGGTTACAGTAGCCTCCTCCAGATACGAACCTGCAGCATCCGTGATCGAATAGCTAAACGTATCTGTTCCCAACACTCCATGATTAAAAGTATAAGTAACAAGATTCCCTGCAAGCGATACAGAGCCCATAGAGGGATTAGCTACTATCTGCAGCACTACTGCAGCCGTTTCACCGATACCTTCATCGTTAGCTAACACATCAATATCGATGGAGCGCCCAGGTTGATCTGCATCAATCTGAACGGCATCATTATTTGCAACGACTATTGATGGAGTTGCCTCCACAGCGACAGTCACAGTGGCCTCGCCTTCCAGAGAACCCGTCACATCACGAACGGAATAAGTAAAAGTATCCTCACCACTAGCACCGTCTGCAGCCGAGTAAGTCAATTCACCCGTATCCGGGTCTGTTTCGATAGTACCCAGCTCCGGGGTTTCATATTCAAGCGTTTCGAAATCAATCGGACCGCCATCATTAGCAAATAGATCAAGCACAACTGAATCCGCATCAGCACTTATCGCAAATACATCATCTACCAGGGTGATGGGTCTTGCTTCTATCGTCACTGTAACGGTAGCTTCGGCACTACCAGCTTCATTTTGAACCCTGTAAGCGAATGTGTCGGTACCAACGCTTGTCTCGGCGACAGTGTAGGTGATTACATTATCGACTACCACAGCCGTGCCCAGAGAAGCTGCGGATTCTTCTATCAGCTCAACGATCTGATCGGTTATCCCGGTATCATTAGCCAATACATTAATTTGCACTTCACGACTTTCATTATCCGAGGCAACTGTGGCTGTATCTGCGTTTGCTACAACAGGGGCAGCCTCGACTAACACAGCGACTGTCGCTGTATCTTCAGCACCAGAAGAATCAGTGATCCGATAGGTAAAACTGTCAACGCCTGTCTCATCGACGGTATGCGAATAGGTCAGCGTGTTGTCTTCGGTATTCAGATCCAAAGTACCCAATGCCGGCTCGGCAACAATGCTTAGCGTGAGAGGATCATTCTCAGCATCGCTGTCATTACCCAAGACGGCTAAAGTTACTTCGCCACCCGCTTGAACAGTTGCGCTGTCGTCAACAGCAACAGGCTCATCGTTAACTGGCGTTATAACCAGATTTACGACAGCAGATGCTGTTCCACCTGATTCATCCGATACCTGGTAACCTATGCTGTCTACTGTCGTCTCACTACCATCGTGTGCATAGGAAAATTCGTTGTTCTCAGTCAGAGCTACCGTGCCATTCTCAGGCTGACTGGTAAGTATCGGTGTTAGTGCTTCATTTTCAGGATCACTATCATTGTCAAGAATGGCGATGATGATTTCCTGACCTTCAGCAACAGTTCCCGAGTCGTTTACAGCTATAGGGTCAGCGTTGGGCAAAGGCACGTCAGGATTCGGCAGAACATCGACGGTGACGGTTGCAATATTTGATGGGCCACCTGCTTCTGCATTCGCTCTGTAGGTAAATGAATCAACGAATAGTGAGAGCCCGTCATTTTCATACACCACTATTCCATCGGGCTGCACCGAGACTGTGCCGTGGGAAGGGAGATCAACAATTTCAAAACTGTTGGGGAGCAACATGCCATTGATATCAAACAATCCTTCTATATCAATATCGTTACCCAGTACATCAATAGTGGTGGTCGAACCCTGTGTTATCGTCACTGCATCATTGTGTAGCTGCGGTGGACTAGGTGGCGGTTCAACAACAATCGCATCACCAATGACTACCCAACCAACATCCTCTGTTGTGTGTCTCGTTTCATCATTCTTTGATTGCTCTTCCTGAATCCATATCTCAGCCCGATCACCATGCAACGCCGACAACCTCACCCATGAAGTATCACCACCATAA
>CALLOA010000102.1 GCA_938005265.1 uncultured Granulosicoccaceae bacterium | reverse complement strand
TTGATCCGGGTTACCACTACCGTTCCAATTTGGTAGTCAGAGCAGACGTGGATTCAGGGCTTTTCATGCCTGAACCATCAATCAAGATATATGGATCGAATGGGAAATTGATTTCCGAGTTGTTTTTGGAAAAACCAAGATATCGAACCGTTAATAATAAACATAAGAAAATAGATGGCTCCAAACTTTCAGAATATACTTTCAAATTTCCACAACATCCGCGATTCAACCGTAAAGGCTCAATTCAACTGCCGGATATAGAACTCATGGGTGAATTGAGAGAGGGCATCACCGTAAATTTCAAACAGGCTATAAAAGTGGGAATATTGCCGTTTAATTGCTGAGCAAAAGAAGTAGACTGTTACGTCACCTTGAATAAGAGTGCTTTGTGAGTGGAGCATCGCTCATACAATAGTACGCCGCTTGAGATTTATCACGGCGTACCCTCCGGATGGAGTAAGGAGGAATTGATATCCAGGTATCATAGTCTTGGTGGTAAAGGAAGTATTGAGACTGCAGAAGCCACAGAACCAGGTGCTCCCTCCTGGTTACCTGATAGATACAATTGGCTTCAGTACAGAGCCACGATGTTTAAAATCACGGATGGGGTTAAGGAATCAGATCTGGCCTGTATTGAACTTGCAATACAGTATATAGAGTTTGACTACTTTGGTTCTTACTCTGGTTATATCCGCGCTCGCATGGCCCGTTTGATAAAGAATGTAGAATTAACACAGGGTCAAAAAAGCAGATTATTAAGTCACATACGAAATCTGCGTAGAAATAATCAAACTCTTCCTGAGTTTAAAGAATATTTTAAGCTTGAGAAACGTTTGAATGAGGCCTGATCATGTTCGAATTAATTGATGTCGTAATTGCGGGAGTCGGCGCTACAGCAATGGGTTTGTTGAACTATTCGTTTATTAAATATGAGCTAAATAGAGCAAGCGATGGCCTTGGGGATAGGCAGAAGCGAAGAAAAGAACAACTCGCTAAAACAGAGCTCTGGGAGCATGCCGCCTACTCAATAGCGCTTGGAATGGCTATGTTCGCTCTGCTTGTCTCAAATGCCACCAATTTTCTTTCTCATTATTCATTCTGGTCTAGCGTCACCATTACAGTAGTATGCTTTTTGGTTTTATTTTTTATTCTACGTTTTTCGATACATGCGTTATTCCGGCGTTTTCGAAGCCCTGTGAAGTCCTGATAATTTAGTGTCCTGAAACCTTCTTAAAGTCATCAAAATCACAGAAAAAGTTGTCGTTCTCCGATACTTGCCGTTGCCCTATTTGAAGGACATATTTTTTACCAAAATCAATTAGTCGTGCGCTACACGAACCTGATGTCTTTTTGCCATTGAAGCATTAAGTCAACTGATCAGATTACTAATCACAGAAAGCCAAATAGTTGACAGGCTTTGGTGTCAATGAGTTAATGCAAAGTGAGCTTAGTGTTTCATAAGATTTTTGGGGAAATCGTTATAACCTTCATTTGAAAAAATCCTGATGTGAAATCTATGGCGTCTGATCCTGTTGAATATAATATTGATGCCGAGTTCATTGAAGGTAATGATCCGTGGGCGATCATCGAGCCTGTTTTTTTGACTGTGAGCATCTACGATGGTGTAGAGAAATACGAACAAGACTTATCTACTTACAGCCAGAACCAGAGATTGGTGTTAGCGTGCCATTTGTATATGTATGAGGTGAATAATGGTGGGCATCATCAGTTTTACTATAACAGTACGGGAATAGTTTGGCGCGATGCTCTCGAATGTTTTAATGTTATGGGTGCAACTGAGTTTTCTGAAATAATTGAAATCTCAGCTGAAAGGCTAGGTGGTTCTCCAAGGCTGAGCATAATAGAAAGAAATGGAACGCTTGATAAGCCAGGATTGGAATTCGGTGATCTTGACAGCCGTTTTTATAAGCTGGATAGTCAGTTGGATATAGAAAAAATGTTAAAGGATTTCATTCTAGACAACTAAGGCGATTTTGTTTTCAAGGGTTCAGTCATAAAAGCATGAAAAATCTTATGTGATTACTTGGCAATTGTGTTTGCGTGCAATCTTGCAAATGTCGGCTATTTGCATGTTGGGCTATTTGCTTATTGCATACTGTATTGGACGTTTCATCTTGGACAATGGTCAGCACTTTTGGCCTGTGTTCAACAATGGATAGTTCTACAGATTCTGCTGTTGCTGATGAATTCGGCTGCACATCCATTCGGATAACCGCGCCTTGTGCGCGTTCTGTCATCTAGGCCAACCAGTTGCTGCTAAACCCGTTGCTGCTAAACCCGTTGCTGAAAAACCCGTTGCACACACAGAGGCAGCAATCTCCCGGCTCAACCAGGTTTGCCACTGCCATCTCCATTGCGGCCGAGCCCGGACCTGCGACACCGAGAATGCGGGCAGAATCTATCTGCAACACGTATGCAGACATACGCTTCACCTGCTCAATGATGTGTGCCATCGTCTCGCCAAGATGATTAATCACTATTGAGTTGGCAGCGGCAACGCGAGCCGGAATAGGGACCGGGCCGGCCCCCATCATCAATAGTGGTTCATCCGGAAGGGTGGCGTCCAGCGGATCAATATCGCTAGGTGGTGAGATGGCCATCGGCTAAATCGTTGGGAGTTCTGAATCGCCGGAAACTATACAACCCTTGGCGCCCAGCTGGGAAATTCAATTGTTGGATTTGCGAATTACCGAGCGCACAACATTTATCATTCAGCCTAATGGTTTGCGTGGCTGTCTACGTTGCTAGCGGATCGATTAGAAGTCGAATTCGCTCTCTTCAGAAACGCACATTGTTAGCGCACCCTTAAGAAATTTCCCCTTGTGCCAGTCTCCAACCCAGCCAACAAAGGAAATCACAACAATAGCCAACACAAAACCTCTTAAGGTAGATGACAATCGCAAGTCAGGGGCTGCTGATGTCGATTTCCATCGCATTTTTCCTGTAACCATGGGACCAATAAGGTTCTGTTTTACAAGAATGAGGTAAAGAAAAACCATCACAACGTGTACAACAGCCAGCGTTGTTAGAATATCGGCATTGCGGAAATGCAGCTCGAGCAGCCAGTCGGAAAGCTCACCACGAGTCAGGCCGTGAATAAATGAAGGAAGTTCTGAATCGATGGAGTAGGTGTAGAACAATGGACCTGTCACATCCCCATTGTCAGTGTCTGAAATCAGATAGCCGGAAGCTGCCTGAAACCCCAGCAAAGCCAGCATAAGTAGAACTGCCCATGAACCAGCTGCATTGTGACCACGCTCTTGCTGGACATTTCGTTGGTAAAGCAAACCCCTGAGGTGATGGGCAGCTGTAAGCGGGTTTTGAAACAGAGCTGATAGCCGGACGTTACTCGACCCTATTAAGCCCCATAAGATTCTGAAGATGACCAGAGCCGCGATGACCTGACCTATATCATCGTGAAAACAGCGAAAGAGTTGGCTTCTCTCCAGACCAATCCAGCCGGTCAGTAGCATAAAAATTACACTAACTGCCAGTGACCAGTGAAAAATGCGAATCCATGGATCCCATATCGGGATTGGATTGTAGCGTTGGCAGTCCGCTTTACCGGACATCACAACAGTCCAGCCATATATTTGCCTGAAGACTCTCCGAAGTGTTCAGGCAAATATTCTGAGCACGGCTTGTTGACGAGCATGTTCACAGAGCGAACATGTAAATTAAGGTTTTGGTCCGCGGAAGTCTTGGTGACAGCCCTTGCAGGTTTTACCTGACGCTCCTAAATTGGCTTTTAAAGCGTCCAGCCCATTTCCAGCTTCTGCTGACAGTGTGGCTGACGCAGTCTCAAGTTCCGCAAAACCTGCTAAAAACGCACTAACATCATTCCAGATATCCGGCTTTGCCCGATTGCCGTCATGTTGTGTTGCTGAAAGATCTGAACCTTCCGGCCACAGGTCTGTGGCTTGCAGGTTAGCAGCGTTTTCGTTGATCACAGCTGCTGCCGCTGTCGCTTTATCTGCGTCGTAGTCAATTTCGCCTTTAGCCATACCCGATAACAGCTTGATGTTTTTGGATACTCCTTTCAAATTAGCACGGCGATCTTCGATGGCCGCGTTAATATCGGTATCAGCTGCTTTTACAACGGTGGCTAGTGATAATAAACACAGTGAGCATGCAGTGACTACCTGAATTACCTTTCCAGAATTTCGTACGGTTTTCATTGGTGATTTCCTCATTTTACCTGTGACTCAATGCCATCAATTGGTACAAAATAATATCGCACAGAATAAGAGCCAGAGCTATTCCAAACCTAAATATCTGGTTTTGCATGAGATGTTCGTCGAATACCGAACGCCATGCGGTCATTAGCGCTGCCGCAGCTTTTCAACAGTGCTCCAACTTTTTAGCCGCCAAGCTGCGTTCAACAACTGTTGCCGACTTGTTCTTTGAAACGAATATCAATCGGCTAAATGCTTTGGGCAGTTCATCCCATCAGATTAGTCGAAATATACTACTTAAAGAAACGCCCTTAACCTATTGATAATTGCATTTCAGCTTGTTAATATTTTGACGTAATTCTCATTGTGCCAATTTATTGGTGTGCGAATAGTTGCCAGTTCCATTGGCTTCATTAACCCGTTAAAAAATCATGGCGTCTCGCTCTTCCGTATCACATCTACGTCCAGTCAAAGGCGAAAGTGCCAAGCCCCTGGTAGGTAAAATGGTTGCAAGCCCGGCAGGTGATGGCTATTCGGAAAAAACCCCAGCCAAAGGCGCTAATAAGCCCAGATTTCGCTCACCAAGAAAAGAAATAGGTGGTGGTCAACAACCTGGTTCCACAAAAGAAAAATCGGCCCTTGAATCAGGTTTAAACGGTTGGGCTAAACAGGATCTGGACGACAGGCTTCTGGATGCTGCCAATGCTGCACCAGTAGGGCTGTTAACGATTGATGCAAGGTGTCGCATCCTGACTGCCAACAAATCCTGCAAGAGTATTATTGGCATTCCTGCGACTGTTTTGGCAGGCACTGTGTTTACTGACTACCTGAGCTGTGAATCCGCTGAGGCGTTTCGTAAAGCGCTAGGTCGCTCGATGGCTGCTGTTCCGATTTCCAGCAACGAATTATCGTTATGCTTTTCTCACCCCTTGCTATTGACACGTTCTATCCAGGCAATCATTACTATGTCAAAACTGACCAGGGATGGTGACATAGAGTATGTCATTGTGCTACTGGACAGGTCACGACAAAGACAAATTGAAAAGCAACTGCGAAATTCGAAAGAATATCTTGAGAGATTGGCAACCCATGATGCCCTTACAGGCCTGCCAAATCGTGTCCATTTCACTGATGCCTTGCGGGCAGCCATGCTTAATTCGCGAAAGGCAAATCGTGAACTTGCCCTACTGTATTTCGATATAGACGGCTTTAAAGCTGTTAATGATCAGCATGGGCACCATGTGGGTGATAGTTTGTTACGTGAGATTGCCAATAGACTAAGGGTTCGTACGATCGAAGTCGGTAAATTAGCTCGATTGGGTGGCGATGAATTTACAATGATTCTGGAACATACTGGAACTTACGAGTCCTTATATGAAGAGGCAGAAAAAGTTCGTCTGGCCATTAGCGAGCCTGTTTATGCATCATCAAAAACACTGCATGTATCTGCCAGTATTGGTATTGCCGTGTATCCTGAGTATGCAAAAACCCCGAGACAACTTATTCAGTATGCTGATACGGCTATGTATCAAGCAAAGAGTATGGGAGGCAACTGTGCTGTCAAGTTTTCCGCACAGCACCAGGAAAAATTGAAAAGGGCTGCGTGTTTAGAAAATGATATGGCTCAAGGGATTGAAAATTCGGATTTCTATCTGGATTTCCAGCCAATAATTGATTGCAAAACTGGCCAGGTTGATGTGCTGGAAGTTTTGATCAGATGGAAACACCCACAATATGGGACAGTGTCGCCAGAGGAGTTCATTCCCATTGCTGAACGGACGCGCCATATTTCACAGCTGGGTCAGTGGATAGTTGAATCTACCTGCCGCGTGTGTCAGCAATTACTCAAAAATAATATCAAGGTGAGATTTGCCATCAATCTCTCGCCGGTTCAACTAAACAATAATAAGTTGGCCTATGACTTTGTTTCTTGCCTGCATAATTATGGTCTGAGCCCTGATATTTTTGATCTGGAGATAACTGAAAGTTGTATCATGAGCGATATAGATTGCGCGCTAACACAAATAAGTGAGCTGGGGGAGCATGGATTTGCTCTGGCTGTTGACGATTTTGGAACTGGCCATTCATCTCTTGCACGTTTATCAAGTTTGCCAGTATCAAAGATAAAACTTGATCGATTGTTTGTATCTGACCTGGTATCTAACAAAGATTCTAGAATTATTGTCAAAGGGTTTATTGGAATTGCACATGAACTGGGTATGAGTGTTGTCGCAGAAGGTGTAGAGGACGATCAACAGCTGGAGCTACTAAGCCAGTACGGATGTGAATACCTGCAAGGCTTTGGAATCCTGCCGCCTTGTGCTGAGAAAGAGTTACCTGGTCTTCTTCTGAAAGGCATAGAAACGTATAAATCGAACCAGCTTCAGTGTGCCAACTTAAGAGTGCCAGCTAAAGATAATAGTGGTGGCTGAGATTGGGCAGCTGAGATTGGGGTTGGTGCTCCAAAAGATCTGCCATATCCGGATAGCTGACGCTTAAAACTGCCATAAAATAATGGAGTTTTTCTATCTGATGGCTCCTGGCAGTTTGCATCGTCAGAAATTGATAAAAAGCTAGCCTCCAATGAGTTTTACTAATCTACAGGTACAGGTTCTTCCTTTGTACTAAGTGGGTCTACTGAAAAAGATTTTAAATTAGACAAATCAAGCATTGTTATTATCGCACCTTGGGCAAAATTTGAATCAATTGTGTAGGGATAAATGCCGATGTGTAGCCTTCCAGGACAATTATCATAGTCGATATCACATTCGTAGCTTTTACCAAGAGAAACGACATGCGATACCCACTTATCCATCTCAGGAAAATTCAATTTCTGAGATATCAGTGATACTGAATTACCCATAGCAGAAGGGGTCAGCTTGGCGAGTTTTACGGCTTGCTCGGTGAAACGGCGAATCGACAGATTTGAGTCAATGAACACTATTCCGATATCTGTGCTTCGCATCAGATTATCCATGTCATTGGTTAAGTCTGAGAGCTCATGTATTTTGGACTGATATTCAAAATTTACCGTATAGAGTTCTTCGTTAACAGATTGCAGCTCTTCGTTTGTACTCTGTAATTCCTCGTTGGCAGCCGTCAGCTGTTCAAATGCATCCTGCTGTTCCTGGTTCGATTTTTCGAGCTCCTGTACAGTTTCAAACAGTACCTTGCGAGTGTCCTCAAGCTGCGACTGTAATTCAGCCAATTTTGCAGCAGATTCAAGATTGCTGGACGATCCTGCTTCAAACACAGCACCATCTGCTTGCGAATCAGTTTTGTTTTTCTGAACTTTTTCGTTCAAGGAGCAGGTTAGCAACCAGGTTTGCTCGTCACTTTCCTGAGTTAAGCGATGTATTTCCATGTCGACGCAGACATCTTGATTATGGTTATCGGAACATTTGATCTCGCGGTAGACGATGAAGTCCTGCTCGAGTTTGCTCAATTGCTGGAGGTTAACAACAACAGTGGGAACAAGAGAAGTTACAAGCAACTTTTCAATACTGGTATCTGGCTGGCCTCGAGCAACTTTTAGCAGACCTACAGGGTCACAAATGACAAGCTCTACATCACGCCTTTCATTTATAATCAGCGCTGTTTTGTTTTGAGCCTGGCAGAGTGCCTCAATACCTTTTCTGTACATTGGTTGATCCTTTGTTCTTGCTTTGGTAACTCTTGTTCTATTTAGAGTCGGATTTACAGTTTTGG
Organism: uncultured Granulosicoccaceae bacterium; assembly: GCA_938005265.1. GTDB lineage: Bacteria > Pseudomonadota > Gammaproteobacteria > Granulosicoccales > Granulosicoccaceae > CALFCE01. The sequence continues at coordinate 14,413 of CALLOA010000102.1, read as the reverse complement.
TTTCCTGTGGGATGTACCTGTTTGATTCAAGATGAAGCGGTATTTTTTTGTCGTATTTCTTCAGGTGCAAATTCCATTTCTGGCTTATAGTCTTGAATTCGGGGCTCATTTGCCCTGTTGATTCGGATGGGCCCAAAAATAGTATGCCGCCTTTATAAAGCGCAAAATGTAGTATTCTTAATACATGCGCCTGAAGCTCAGGCTGCATGTAAATAATCACGTTTCGGCAGCAAACCAGGTGAGTGTTGGTAAACGGTGCGTCGTCAATAAGATTGTGCACCGTTGTAATTACATTTTCACGAATGGATTGCCGCACCTGATGCGCATTTTCAATTTCAACAAAATATTTTTTAATATGTTCTTCGCTAAAGTTTTTCAGGCTTGCAGTTTTATATATTCCGTTTGCTGTTGAATTAACACTTTTTTCAGAAAGGTCAGTGGCAAATATTTTGTAGTTGGGCTGCAGCCCGTGTTTATCATATATTTCCTGTAGCATTATCGCGATTGAATAGGCTTCCTCACCTGTTGCACAACCGGGCACCCAGACTCTAAGTGTATCTTCGCTTGCCACGATATCCATGAGCTCAACTTCAACAAGACCTCGAAGACTGTCCCAGGCTATTCCATCCCTGAAAAATTCTGTTACACAAATCAACAAGTCACTTTTAAGCAAGCGCCTTTCTACCTCTGAACTTGATAACAAGTCCAGGTAATCATCCAGGGTTTCAAGCTCCAGGAGGGCTTTTCTTCTCAAAATTCGGTTGTTTACCGTTTTCCGTTTGTACTTGGTGAAATTAGCACCATGTTCGGCCAATTCCACCAGGATATTCTCTATAGTTCTGGAATCACGTTCATTTAAAACAACATTCGGAGAGTCGCTTTGTGTCTGGATGTTTGTTTCGATGAAGCGTGCAATTTGTTTTGGAGCCAGTATGCGGTTAACCACATTTTCGTCAATGGCTGATTGCGGCATAGAATCGAACTCGGATGTTTCCGGACTCTGTGCCAGCACTATCGCTCCAGACTCTTGCAGTGCTTTTGCCCCTCTGGTGCCATCACAACCGCTACCCGATAAGATGACTCCAATGGCTTTTCTGCCATATTGTTCAGCAACGCTTGCGAAAAGAATATCGATAGGGTGGGGGACTTTCGTTTCCGGGTCGAGGTTGTGGGCAGCCCCTGCTGACTCAATTCTGCTTTGGTCACTAATACGAATTCGGCCGCCTTTTACCTCAAGGTTTTTGCTTGGGGGGATCAGGTGAATTGTTCCTGGCAATATCAGGTCACGATCCTGTGCAATCTGCACGTGGAATCCGGATTCGCGTTCAAGTATCGAATCCAATAAGGTTTTATGGTTTGGCGATAGATGAATGGCTATCAAGATTGAGGCGTTGATGTCTTTAGGTAGATTTGCCAGCAGTTCTTTGATGGCAACAATTCCTCCAGCCGATGCTCCGATAACTATGACTTTCTTTCCGACAATATCGTTTTCAATGTTTTCTCTGAGCGGGTTACTCCCCATGCAGTCCAGTAACCGGGACAATGCCGCTTCAGCAGAAGATTCAATATTCGTTTTATCGCGTGTGGACTCGATGATGTGGATAATTGAATCGAGTAGCGTCATGGTGCCGGTATTTAATGAAGGAAAAACCCTCATCATTGACCAATCACTGTAACGGCGGGAATTGGATGTGGGAAAATGAATGGTATTTTCAACAGTATGACGTTCGTCGTTACTTATACGATCAAAAAGCGCCAGTATTTTGGATTCAGGGCCTTCTATATACTGAAAGAATTTCTGATGATGAAAACACAGTACACCCGTTATACCGTTGTTCAGGTTGAAGAAGCTGGCCTGCTTGACCATCTCATTGATGTCACTGACAGACAGGGAATCTATGGCTTTGCTTAAGTAGCAAAGGGCATGTATGTTTTCCGGCTGGATTTGTGTGGCGGGTACTGGCATTAATGACTCAAGGGAGCAATCTTTTCCTTCCCGCACTGTGTAATGAGGTTAGCGAGCGTACCGGGAGTTCGTGCGGAGGCGAAGGATTTTTTGCGCATCCATTCAGAAAGCTCACCCTTAAAAATTGTCCTGTATTTCCTGTATTTCCTGTATTTCCTGTATTGATTCGTATATGCGTACACCATAAAAGATCCGCCCCTGCTGCGGAGAATTTCTGGAACCAGGCCACCCTTGGCATATTAAAGCTGAAGTTAATGGGCTGACCTACTTCCACGTATATGACCAAACTGATCTCGCTTGGAAGTACTCTTAACTACAAAATCTTCTTTAGCGCATACGATTTTATTATTTTATTTTATAGAGTTTTTGCTCCTCACCACTTTACTTACGCTTCTACTTTCTTGGACAGATCAGCGTTTTACTCCGTACATCTTATTACTCTGTACATCTTTTCATTCAGCACATCGTAGTACCCGGTATTGACTGACGGTCGACGATATCGCTATACCAATCGAACTTCAGTCAGAATTGCTTATTCGGCATCGAGGCTTAATCGCAATCGAACCTTAATCGGAATCGGGCTTGTCTTCCTTACGCCTGATATTCTTGCGTCGTTCTTCAGAGGCATTCAGTTTTTTATCAGTGACACGCCTGTTCTTCTGGCTACGCTCTTCCAGAGCGTCTTCCATTAGCAATAATGTTCCTTCCTGCAATTGAACGGCTTGTGGTTTTGGAAAATCAGTGGCCACGTTGTCGGGGTTTGGAGGTTGGTTAGTTCTGTCTTGCATATAATTTACCTGACTGTCGCTCTCGGGTGCCTAGACGATTCCCTGAAGATTGCACCCTTTTGGCTTGCAAAGATTGACACGTTGGAGCACACCGCATTGTGTTGGTTGGAAAAATAACCAAATCAGTTTGCGAATAGTAATGCCGGACGTCTATTGCAGCTTTGAACACTTAATGGAGTTGGAAGAATATTCCAAGCTTCTTCCACCTGTTTGCATCAGAGGTGCCTGTAGCGTGACAGTACGACTGAAAAAGTCTGATGCGGGTTATGTCGTTTTTTTGAACTTGATTTGTTTTACATGGATTAGATCTCAGTGTCAATTTTTGTCCGTATTCGGCGTTGTTTTTGTATCGTTTGCTGTAAATTGCTTCGGGCAGGGTGCTTGAGTGCATTTTACTGCCTGAATTGACCTAAAAATAAGCAGAAAAAAGTCAGAAACAGAACAGAAAACCCGACTGGCAAAATCAGGTTATCAACTATTCAGATTCCGACGTAGCACGATATATATAATCACAAACAGCAAAGCTCCACTCCACGCCTAAATCTTCGATAGCAGTCTCTATGAACATCCAACTTGGGAAATCAAGCACTCCTGACAAACTACGAATTTACGCAATTGGTGATGTTCATGGATATTTAAACCTGATGGAGAAATTGCATGACAAGATCAATACAGATTTGAGCAAGAATCCAATCGACGATTACCGGATTGTCTTTCTGGGTGACTATATAGATCGAGGCCCTGATTCAGCAGGTTGTGTGGAATTTCTAATTAACCTCATGAACAATGATCAACGAGTAATCTGCCTTAAGGGAAATCATGAGGACAAGTTGCTGCGGTTTTTAGCAGAGCCAATAAAGCTGGCGAACTCTTTTTTCACCTATGGCGGAGTGGAGTGCGCCTCGTCCTATGGTGTAAATATGACAAACTTTAGCGGTGGTGAGAGCGAAATACTGCTGGTAGCTGACGAACTAAAACAAAAAATACCAGCGCGCCACAACCAATTTTATAGCCAACTATTCAACACAGTATCGTTTGGTGACTACATGTTCGCCCATGCCGGTGTGCGACCCGGAATAGCGCTTGGCCAACAATCAGAGCATGATCTGATCTGGATAAGGGCGGAGTTTATTCCTCATCAGGGTCTTTATGAAAAGGTAATTATTCATGGCCATAGTCCAATGTACCCTATGGAAATTTTACCCAATCGCATCAATGTCGACACACATGCCTACGAAACCGGAGTTTTAAGCTGTCTGGTGCTGGAAGACACTGACTACCGGGTTATTGAGGCGTAACTCGAGGCGTAGCAGTATATTTTCTGCACTCCGATTTGGCGTGTAATTTTGCCGTTCAATTAAAGCCGTATAACTGGTGAGCATTGTCTACCAGGATTCTGTTACGAAGTTCTGTCTGAGGGATCCATCGTTTGAGCTCATCCAGCAGGTGCCCGTCATTGGGCATGACGCCATTAAAGTGCGGGTGTGGCCAATCTGATCCCCATACCAGCTGTTGCGGATTGGCTTTCAGCAAAGCCTGGGCAAAGTCGGTGACATCCGTATACGGTAAATTTTTACAAGCAGTAATACGGTAGGGGGCTGAAAGCTTTACCCAGCACCGGCCTTCTGCTAGCAACTTCAGCATCGACTGGAAGCCGCTGTGTTTCATACCGGTAGCGAGCGGCATATGCCCGAAATGGTCAAACACAATGGGAACCTCCAATCCTGTTACCAGAGATTCCAGATCAGGGTGACTGGAAATATCAGTCAACACTTGAATGTGCCAGCCGCGATCCAGAGACTGAATCGTGCGAGCCAGTTGCTTAAGATTATCCAGTTGAGCGCTAGAGGCGAACAACATGTTGACACGTACGCCACGAGCCCCGGCCAGATGAAAATCATGCAATTGCGCTACGGAAACATCCTGATCAACCACCACCACCGCCCGGAATCGATCACCAGACTCAGCCACTGCCGCCAGTGTGGTGCGATTGTCCGTACCGTAAACGCTGGGTTGCACTATCACGCCATAAGTGATGCCTAACTTTTTATGCAATTGGTTAAATTGCTCTAGTGTTGCAACCGACGGGCTGTAGATTCTTTGTTGATCAATTTCAGATAAGCCCAGAGGATCAAAAATATGCGCATGGCAATCCACCGCGCCTGCCGGAATTTCAAACTGCGGTTTTTGTGGTGATCTGTCAGGTGGCTCACAAGCTGCTGGTTCGGTGGCGTTTTTCAAAATATTTCCAACCTACAGGGACATTAACACGCTTGGTTAAAAATCTGCTCCACTTGAGCAGGGCAGGGTTGCATATTTTAGACTAAGCCTTATCATCCGAAGGCTTTACGCTGAGTTCAGCGCCACTCGATAGCAAATCCTCAAGAACACCGCCTTCCATCTCTATTTGCAGCACGTCGTTAAAACGGTTGAAAAAGCCACACAGAGAAATCCGCAGAGTCAGTTCAACTATTTGTTCTTCAGTAAAGTGTTTGCGCAGTCGGTCGAACATCTCATCGCGTACACGATTCCAATCGTTAGTGACCGCCACGGCATAATCACGCACAAGATAGTCAATGGCATCAAAAGATGTTACCGACTCGTCCAGAATGTTGGCCACCGCTTCTGCAGCCAAACCATGGCTGATCGCCCGTGGTGCGTGATGAGCAACACAGTATTGGCAGGCATTTAAAGTGGATACCGTCACCAAAGCGATCTCCAGATAACGCTTGTCCAGTATTGCCTCATCAGCAAAATCAAGCAACAGCCCCATGATATGTCTAAGCGCTGGGGGCCGATGTGCAAAAACCCGTACCTGATTAAGAAAGGGGCCATATTCTTGCGCGTAACGTTCATAAATGCGGCGTGAATCTGCATCCAGTTCGTCCGCTTCAATATCTCTTACGCGTGCCATTTTTTACTCCCGTTTATCGTCCGTTCAACTTCACATGCGATTTTCAATGTCTTGGAAGACCCATCGACGTGAATGCCAGTGTACACTGATATTTCGAACGGCCATATCTGGTCTAAACATGACAGAAAAAGCAGACACCAGCTTGGCCAGCTAGCAACACAGCAGCAATCAAAATCATTTTTTGATTATCGGACTATTCTGGATATATGACCGTCTAAGAATTGACCCGCTATACACTATGAACGTTACATGACTGCAAATAATGTTCGATTTAACATAGCTGTTATTTGCTTTCTGATAGATTAAAAAATCCTCAACGGCTCAATTACGCTGCAGCGTCTGGTCATCGACTCTGGACGTATCCATCAAAAATTCCCTATACAAAAATCCCGATACCAAAAATCAATGAAATCTTGCATATTCGCCTGTTTTAGGTATGTTCGCCTGCTGGTTCTGGTTGGTATTTGCTCTTTCGCGCTCTACGGCTGTTCGGGATCATCTGATACAGGGGCAAGCTCTGATACAGGGGCAAGCCAAATAGAGCCCGACAGTCAATCTACAGAAAACCTCGTTGATGGTGATAGCGGTGCTAACGAATCACCCGATAGCGCAGACATGAATACAGTTCCAGTTGTACTTGTTGGCGACACAGAAAGTGAATCTAGTGTATCACCTGCTGTTGATCCTCAATCCTCTCCTGTCATATCACAGCCGTCACCAGAAACTGTTCGTATCGACTTTGACATCATGGTGCCCGCTTACATGTCGAACGAGTTGCAGGTGCAACTTGATTGGGGTGACATCAATACAACAGCTGCATGGGTTCGCGATGAAAGCTGGGTCATCTCTGAAAATTTTCCTGCCAACACCGAAAATTTGCTGCTGGTGACCTTTACTGACCGGAATGGCGCTCTCACTTTGGGAACTTTTGAAAGTGTATTCAGAACAGGCACTGATGCGGCAGAAAACTTTCAGATAACTGCCGAGCAGTTTGATACTGCGAGTTGGGACAGTGACAATGATGGCGTCAGCAACCTCGATGAGCTGATTGCAGGTACCTCTGCCGATGGAGGTAATTCTCTACAACCGGTACAAGCCAATCTTGAACTATTACCGATCAAGACATTCCGGATTACCTGGCAATCAGTACCGGGTGCGCAGTTTTACCGGATTTTAGAAAACCCGGACAGCAATTCAGGATTCACCGACATTAGTGGAGAGCTCGACCCCACTGACACTAGTTATGACCACACAGTAGCGCTGTATTCCAGAGTCAATGCGCAGTATCTGGTGCAAACTTGCAATGAACAGGGATGCGTGGACTCGGATGTATTGATTGTGACTGGCACGCTCGCAAATTCAATTGGTTATTTCAAGGCCAGCAACAGTGACGCGCGTGATCAATTTGGCTTTTCTGTCAGTCTCAGTGCGAACGGTAAAACCCTTGCTGTAGGAGCGCGCGATGAAGCAAGTTCTACGACGGGTGTAAACGGAGACCAGAACGATAATAGCCACGCTGCAGCTGGCGCCGTTTATGTATTTGAACGCAATAATGAGGGCTGGCAACAGCAGGCTTATTTGAAAGCCAGCATGGCTGACACAGAAGATCATTTTGGTGTCACTGTAAGATTAAGCGCAGAAGGTAATACCCTTGCAGTAGGGGCATCAGGCGAGGATAGCGATGCAACAGGTATTGATGGCGATCAGTATGGTTACACCAGCATGCGTTCCGGTGCAGTCTATGTTTTTGAGCGTGGCAACGGAAACTGGCAACAAGAGGCTTACATTAAATCCAGTAATACTGCTGCAGGGCATGAATTTGGTTCAAACATTGGTCTTAGTGCAAACGGCAATAACCTTGCCGTCGGGGCGGGCGGTGTCGCTGTTGATCTGTATGAGCGAAGCAACGGAGCCTGGGTACATCAGACCTATCTGCAACCGGATAGCCTTGGTGTGGGTGACGGGTTTGGTGGAGCGGTTAGTTTGAGTGCAGATGGCACGACGCTAGCTGTCGGAGCAGCAGGTGATGATAGTAATGCCGCAGGTATAAACGGTGACCTGAGCAACAATATGGCCCCCGGCTCTGGTGCAGTCTATGTGTTTGTGCGTAGCGGTCAGATCTGGCAACAGCAAGCTTATCTCAAAGCCAGCGTTCCTGAGAGGAATGATTTGTTTGGCAGTTCTGTCACCATCAGTGAAGATGGCAACACACTCGCCGTGGGAGCGCCCTTCGAAGACAGCTCAGCAACCGGGATCAACGGTGATCAGAATGATAATTCCGGCGACCGATCTGGCGCTGCCTATGTTTTTACAAGAACCTCGGGAAACTGGCAGCAACAGGCCTACCTGAAAGCCAGTAACACGGACGAAGCAGATTCTTTTGGGGATATTCTGAGTATAAGTGCAGATGGCAATACGTTAGCCGTAGGCGCCATAGCAGAACGCGGCTCATCAACCGGTATCAACGGCGATCAGAACGATAACTCGTTTCTCGATGCTGGTGCCGTCTATTTGTTCAAACGCCGCAACGCCGTCTGGCAGCACCCTGTGTATTTGAAGGCCAGCAACACTGACCGAATAGACCAGTTGGGTAACGCAGGTGGGCGTTTCGGTGGAAGCGTTAGTTTAAGTGCCAATGGTGATACGTTGGCCGTTGGAGCGCCATCGGAAAATAGCGCATCACGTGGGATTAATGCCGATCAATATGACGATACAGCTCAAACTGCCGGGGCCGTTTATCTGTTCTGATTAGCCGGTTTCTCATGCTTTTCCTTTTGAAAAAAAGCAAATATGAGAAATGAATGTTAAAAATTGAAGATCAGTGCAACGGATGTATAGCCCACATCATCATCGATGACGGTGTGGTCCAGTTCAGCAGCCAGTGAGGCGAATCTCAAGCCCAGTGCAACACCGTAGGCCTCGCCATTTTCACTTTCGGCAAAATCTCCAGTCAAGCCTGCTCTCATCAAGCCAACGCGTCCTTTCAGATAGAAAAACCCTGATGTACGGTATGCGAGGAACACACCATTGGAGTCCACACCCAGGTCACTGCCATCGGCCTCACCGTCATCCACTGAGCGGGTAAGATCGGCCTCTACGCTGATTCTTGAAAAGATAAATGGTAATTTATACCCCAATATCAGTCCTGCATTTGCTGGTGACTCGTCGACTTCAATATTGTCGATGCTGACATCAGTAACGCCTGCCCGTACACCAAGATAGAGGCCCGCATGGGAAACCTTGGGCAGGAAAGTCGAAGCGATTAGTATCAATGGCAGTACTAAAAAATATCGAGGCATGGCAATTTTCATTTTACGCACCTGAAACACTGTGAATAATATGGAGTTTAGCTTAATAGTTTGATGATGCAGTCAAAAGAGCGGTGTCCGGTGTACACTGATGTTTCAAATGGCAAAATTCCGCATGGCTTTGAAAAATCTTGATAACGGACTAACCAGCTGGCAGCACGGTAGCAACCATAATCGCTTAATTGATTTTCAGTCGGTTGAGCTGCGAAAACAGCAGACCGGTGAAAAAACAGCAAGTGAAGATAATTCCCCGGTCGAGTTAACTTTCTTTGGCAGTTCAGCGTTTCGTATTACCACGCCGGCAGGATTGACGATTATGCTTGACCCTTGGCGTAATCATCCATCACGCAAGTGGGACTGGTACTTTCAGGACTTTCCCTTAACTCAAGTCGATATTGGTATTTCCACTCACGCTCATTTCGATCACGATGCACTACACCGGCTGGATTCGAGCATGTTACTGGACAGAATGGTGGGTCAACTCAAATTCAGTGATGTACTGATAAGCGGCATCGCGGATAAACACGCAACTGATTCCAGTGCTGCTCTTTATGACTTCAAGAATATAATTCTGGAATTTGACGGAATAGATATCACGCCTCCCGATAACCCGCGGTCCTGGGATAACACGCTGATCACTGTTGAAACAGGTGGGCTTCGTATTCTTCACTGGGGTGACAACCGGCACAACCCGCCAGATACTGTTTTGCAAGCACTTGGCTCAATAGATGTGCTGATATTGCCGATAGACAATTCCCAGCATGTTTTGAGTTATTCCTCTATTGAGAAAATCATTAGTCGTGTAAAACCAAAGCTGGTCATTCCCAGCCACTACTATATATGGGATGTTGTACAACGTCAGAGTACCCTGCAACCGGTGAGCAGCTGGCTTGAAATGTATAAAGAGAAGATTATCGATGCAGGGCAAGCCAGCTACCAGCTATCAACATCAGGCATCGACGAAATTGCAGCTGATGATTGGAAAATACTCTACTTTGGTGATCATGTAGGTTTTGATACTGATGTGTGGAGAAACGGTTGATTGCAGCCAACAAGAATATCAGAAAATCCGGATACCAAAAACAGGGATTTAACGTGGTTGTCGCTTAGCAATGCACGTAATCGAGCAACTCTAAACGACTGCCTATAATTCGGGCAAACTTGCTCGTAGATGGTGTACACTGGTTACGTCTGTTGACCATAAGAGGGATTTTACGCGTGTTTGACTTGCAAACTCGTAGTTCCAGCTCGATCCGTAATTCCAGCTCCATTTGCCGCCCTGGCAAAACTCGTCCTGCAATGTCCACAACGCAAAGCGCTCTTGTCCTGAAAAGCGCTCTTGTCCTGCAAAGCGCTCTTGTCCCGAATACATCTCTGAACAAACTTCTGGTTTGATTCACAGTGAACAAGAAGTTTTAGGGCGATTGTATTTTTCCCTCAGAACTAGGGTTGACTATCACAAAAATACCTATTCAAAAATACTCAAACTAATTCGAACCCACCGGAGGATTCCATGAAGTCTGATTTTTCAATCAAGAACTGTAAGCTCCCACTAGCTGCTCTCGCAACAAGCCTCGTTTTGTCCCTTCCAGCCACTGCCGCTGAATTTACCAAAAAGCAATGGCAGGTTGTAGGTACCTGGGCGTCTCTTGAAAACTACAAACAGCACGAACTGCCGTTCTGGACTGAAACGTTGCCCGGGCTCTCTGATGGTGCAATCACAGCCAACATGAAGGATTACACCAATGTTGGTATGTCAGGATTTGAAACCATGCGTTTACTGAAGCTTGGCACCTTTGACGCAGTACATGCTCTGACTTCTTACACAGCTCAGGATGCTCCGGCACTGGAAGGAATCGATCTCGCGGGTGTTATCCAGGATTTTGGCAAGTATCGAGAAGCCATGGCAGCATACAAGCCGATCATCGAGCGTGAACTGAAAGAAAAGTTTAATGCCAAGATGCTGATGCTCTACACCTTCCCGAAGCAGCAGTTCTTCTGTAATTTCGGTTCAAAGGATGAAACAGCCGTGCACCTCAAAGATCTGGAAGGTCGTAAACTTCGCACCTACTCGACTTCAATTGGTGACTTTATAGAAGGTCTAGGTGCCAGTGCTGTGACTTTGCCTTTTGCTGAAGTTGTTCCCGCTCTGCAAAAAGGGGTTGCTGATTGTGGCGCCACGGGTGTTATGCCAGCGTACAACGCCAAGTGGTATCAGGTCGTAACCCACAATGTCCGGGTTAACATTGGTTTTGCTGCCACTTTTCTTGCTATCAACTTCAAGACCTGGGATACCCTGACTCCTGACACACAGCAGTTAATGATAGATGAAGCTGCCAAGGTCGAAGACGCTATCTGGGAAGGTACATTGGCACTCAATGAAGAAGCAGCTCTTTGCAACACTGAAGGCCCTTGTTCCAAAGGCGAGCCCGGTGGCATCATTCCGGTTGAACTCAATGATGAAGACAAAGAGCTCGTTAAAGTTGCTGTAAACGATTTCGTACTCAAGCGTTGGGCCAAGCGCTGCGGAAAAGAGTGTGCGATGGAGTGGAATGACACCATTGGAAAAGTCATGGGTGTTCAGGCCCCGGTTGAATAGTCTGTTGTCGTTCGCAACGTTCGTAATTGCACGTTGAAGTTATTAGAGCAACGGAAGTATCAAGAAATCTGGAAGACAAAGCAGGGAGGTCAACTGGCTCAGTTCAATAGGATACTGTCTGCCGGTTGACCATCTTTCCTCGTTCTGGACACTGATCTTCTTGGTTGCAAGCTATGTTTCATTAAAAAACTCAGACGATCACCTCAGCTAATGCATACGCTGGATTCCATACACCGTTTTCTGAAACACGTCGCCAACTGGGCCGTCTGGGCTTCTGGTATGGCCCTGTTGCTTTGCGCAATCATGGTGACAATTGACGTTTTCTTCCGTAAATTTTTCAGCATGACCATGAGTGGTTCGGATGAAATTTCCGGTTATGTGTTTGCTGCTACCACCACATGGGCTTATTCGTATTGCCTGTTGAACCGCTCAAACGTCCGCATTGATGTGCTCTATAACTTTCTGCCAATAAGAATCCGCGCCATCCTGGATTGTGTTGGCATCGCATTGCTGTTGTTCTACATGTCCTATCTGACAACCAAGGCATTCGGTGTTTTCTGGACATCCTGGCAAGGTAATTCCGTTTCCAATACCACGTTACTGACACCGCTATGGATACCACAACTAATGTGGTTTCTTGGTCTGTTATTGTTTGTATTCACTCTTTCGTTCATGTTGCTGTACACGCTTATTGCGTTGATACGGGGTGACAACAATCTCGTGCAGCGAATTGCCGGTGCCATGAGTGCGCAGGAAGAGATTGACCAGGAAACACATGGACTCGATGTGGTGACCCAGTCAGTCGCAACTCAATCGAATAGCCCGAACATGGGTCATCACGGCAATAGGAATAACTGATCATGCCGGGAACTATCGTACTGATATTATTGGTTCTGGTTGTTGCCAGTATTCCGGTTGCGGCTGTACTGGGTATCCTGACCTTTACCCTCGATGAAATTTATATGGCTGGTCGCCTTAAGGGGGCGATCGGGGAGTTTGTCTGGGACAAGAGTAAAGAGTTTGTTCTTGTCGCCATACCGATGTTTATTCTTCTCGGCGAAATCATGTTGCGCGCAGGGATTGCACAACGTATGTACAACGCGGTGGTGCAATGGCTGTCATGGTTGCCAGGCGGGTTGATGCATGCAAATATCGGTTCCTGTGCCATCTTTGCAGCTTCCAGCGGTTCCAGTGTTGCCACGGCAGCAACCGTCGGCACTGTTGCGGTGCCGGAAATGGAAAAGCGCCGTTACAACGAGAGACTGTTTCTTGGTTCTCTTGCGGCAGGTGGCACTCTGGGCATTCTTATCCCGCCATCCATCAACCTTATTATTTACGGTTTGATTACCGATACCTCGGTACCCGAGCTATATTTAGCTGGCATTTTTCCCGGTATGGTGCTGGCTGGCTTGTTTATGCTGATAATAGTTGTTGCCTGCATGTTCCGTCGTGGCTGGGACGGTGAAAAAGTAACCACCAGCTGGTCCGACAGAATCAGCACACTGCCGGATTTGATTCCACCGATTTTATTATTCGGCGTAGTCGTGGGCTCCATCTACGCAGGTATCGCAACACCCACTGAGGCCGCATCAGTCGGGGTTGTATTCGCGTTGATACTGGCTGCCTGGCGTCGCATGCTCTCTTTCACCATGTTGAAAGAAGCCTTCGAAGGTACGATGCGAACTACCGCCATGATCATGCTGATCATTCTGGCTGCTATATTCCTGAATTTTGTACTGGGCTTCATGGGGGTTACCCAGAGCATACTGGATACAATCGAAGCGCTTGGTCTGACCGCTACCCAGACCATGATCATCATTATCGTTTTCTATTTGATACTCGGTATGTTTATGGAAACCCTGTCGATGCTGCTAACGACAGTGCCGATTGTGTTCCCGATTATCGAAAGGCTGGGCTATGACCCGGTATGGTTCGGTATTCTTGTTACAGTGCTTATGGAGGCTGCCCTGATCACACCACCCATAGGTGTCAATCTCTATGTGGTGCAGGGTGTGCGCCGTGGTGGCGGCCCCTTCAATGATGTTGCCTATGGTGCAATTCCTTTTGTATTTATGATGATGGTACTGCTGACATTATTGATGGTGTTTCCGCAGCTGGCTCTGTACCTTCCGGAGCTCTTTTACCGGTGAGTAAATCCAATACCGCTCAGGTGCGTGTTGCCGTGGATATAGGCGGCACGTTTACCGATTTACATCTTTATGATGGGCGCAACGATAGTAGCAAAATATTTGAATGGAAAACCCCCAGTACACCGACGGATCCTTCGGTTGGCTTGCTCAACGGTTTGCAGGAGATAACGCGTGTTGCCGGTATTGAACCTGGCGATATAGACATGATATTGCACGGCTCTACGATAGCAACTAATGCCGTGCTGGAACGTAAACTGCCAAAAGGTGCGTTGCTGACAACAGCCGGTTTTGAGGATATTCTGGAAATCGGCCGGCATATGCGCAGTGACGTGTATACCCTGAGCGCAGAGCACCGCCCACTGTTGATTCCACGTCATTTGCGTTTCGGAATACCTGAACGTGTGAAAGCTGACGGTAGTGTACTGCAGGCTCTTGATACACCAGCGGCGGAGAGTGTAATCGCCACACTGTTGGAGCAAGAAGTCGAAACGGTAGCCATCGTATTTTTACATGGCTATCGCAATCCGGTTCACGAGAATCAGGTTAAGGAGTTACTGCAAAAACTGGCGCCTCAGCTAACAGTCACAACATCGTTTGATTCAAGCCCGGAAATTCGTGAATTCGAGCGTTCCTCCACCACCGTATTGAACGCACTGTTGCAGCCCGTTATCTCATCCTATCTGGAGAA
>CALLOA010000101.1 GCA_938005265.1 uncultured Granulosicoccaceae bacterium | reverse complement strand
GAACAAGCGCACGATGACCGAAAAGCTCGAAATGAAAAAGTTCGACCCGAAAGCTCGCAAGCACGTGATCTACAAAGAATCCAAGATCAAGTAAGTACGGGACCAAAAATCTGAGAAAGCGCGTAGATCAAGCGCGCCTTTCCCGGATTACTCTAGCGCCCCATCAGCACGGCAGCACACACGCGGGCGTGAATCTGCATCTCCAACCCTCCTCCTACCTCGCTCCTCCTTCCTGAAAGACCCGGAACAGAGCCCCCAAAAAATCCCAAACAGCGGCACAAACAGCCCCCAGCGATGTCGCCGAGCTTCAGCTGGCGACGTACAACACCCATTCAAATTTAGGCATTCAAATTTACACACCCGCAAATCGTTACGGCCGGCGGCCGTTTATTTCCACACCACGAGATTTACTGAGATTTACCCTGCGCAAACCCGACCTGAGATAAAAGAATCACAGTTAACATCGAGTTTGTAGTAGCCCCAACATTCATGTACTTCCAGTCACAGCCTGATGGACTGTTCCTGACCTATACTTAAGCGTTGGACTAACGCTTTTTGCGATTCTCTTGAGCACTACTGAAAATACAACCAACAGCTCGACCAACAGCAAGGCGAATCCACAAGCCGTGGAGACTCTACTCAGTGCTGAGCTGTTGACGCGTTGGGAAGGCGATCGCTGCATTGCTCACGACGTCAGCTTATCCTTACGGCGCGGCGAAGTACTCGGCTTACTCGGGCTGAACGGAGCAGGCAAGTCGACCACGCTGAACATGCTGGCAGGTGTTTTGACACCCGGCAGTGGCACGGTAACGATCGCTGGACACGCACTTCACGGCAATGCCGGCGAGAGCAGGAAAGCGCGCCGCCACCTCGGTTATCTTCCTGAAACTCCTCCACTTTATATGGACATGAAAGTTGATGCCTACCTTAATTATTGTGGCAGGTTACAGGGCTTGAGAGGCAAAGCTTTGAAGCAGGCAAAACAAGCTGCACTGGAAGACTGCCAGCTGTTAAGCATGCAGAAACGCATCATCCGAAATCTGTCGAAAGGCTATCGTCAGCGTCTGGGTATTGCTCAAGCGTTGATTCACCGCCCCGATGTCATTCTGCTGGATGAACCCAGCAGCGGACTCGATCCTCAACAAATGATCGATATGCGGGAATTGATCATACGATTGGCGCAGCACCATGCCATTGTATTTTCCACTCACCTGCTTTCTGAAGCGACCGCCGTTTGCAGCAAAATTTGCGTCATACATGAAGGCCGCGTGATTCACCAACAAGAATTATCCCGACACTCTGACGAAACCATAACATCAAGTACTGTCAGACTTAGCGGCAACCCTACAGCCCACGAGCTGATGAACCTTCCCGGCGTTATTAACGCAAGCACTGGTATAGACGGCTGCTGGCATCTCGATGTCCAGGCAAAACTTCACCATCAACTACTAGCAGCGATTCTGGAAAAAGGCTGGCTCGTTACCGAATTCGGGCCCAGAAAACAGGCTCTGGAAGAACTCTTTACAAGCCTGGTGAATGACGGCCGTGTTGAGCAGAATCTCGAGCGTTCGGCACCTCGCGAGCAGACATTTACAGACCAGACAATTGCCGCCGGGCACAGTAGTTCCGGATGCTATGACAGCAGCGATATCACGAGTCTTGCTAATGAGGATGCACCGACTCTGATGCTCGAACGCGAGAGTCCATAAACACCATGCTGACAATAGCCGCACGCGAATTCAATGCCCTGTTCCGTTCACCGCTGGCCTGGATTATTGCGGCTATCCTGCAGATCTTTTTCGCCTGGTACTTTCTGTCGACTCTGGAACAGTACATTTTGATACAGGACAAACTGGCACTACAGGATCATCCGCCTGGAATCACCGCCTTTGTCACTTTTCGATACCTGGCACCGTGTTCCGCTCTGCTGCTCATTATTTGCCCATTGCTAACGATGCGCAGTTACGCCGACGAATATCGCCAAGGCACGTTTACACTGTTACGTACAGCTCCGGTATCAAATTCCGCGATCGTAATGGGAAAGTTTTTCGGGGTATACGCATTTGTGGCACTACTGCTATGCCTTGCCCTGCTCATGCCTTTGTGCCTGGTTTATATCACCAACGTTGATTTCGCAACTCTTCTCTGGTCTCTGGCAGGCCTGCTCGCTGTTGCAGCACTTTGTACCTCGGCAGGTATGCTGTTCTCCAGTCTGACCAGGCACACGCTAGTCGCTGCGATCGCTAGCTCTACCCTGTTAATTATTTTATGGGTGATCGGCAAACACGCTGTCAGTAGCCCCGTGATCCAGCAAGCCTTGGGGACACTGGCAACATCAAGCCACCTGGGCAGCTTTTTCCAGGGCCTGGTAAGCAGTCGGGATATTGTCTATTTTGTTCTGTTGACGTCACTTTTTATCGGTCTCACCATGATTCGCGTAAACAATCTGGGATGGCAGGGCAGTCAGGGCAGATAAGCGTATGAATCACCATCAACCACTGAACCAGCAGCCCGGCGGACCCACTGAACCAAAACGGCCGGATCATCGACTCAGACGCACCCAGCAATGGCTGGCTAATATCACCGGCGTGTTACTGACATTGGTGATTGCCAGCCTGTTGTACCTCAGCCATCGCTGGCCGGCCGAAGCCGACATCTCAGCCACAAATCGTCATTCCCTGTCTGAGCAAAGCGTCCGCACTGTGAGCTCGTTTGACCAGGCAATCAGGGTTACAGCGGTACTGGGTCCCGATGCGACGCAACGGCAGGCAGTTAAAAAATTAGTCGCTCAGTACAGTAAACATAACCCCCGGCTGCAGCTTGAATTTATCAACCCGGAAACCAGTCCGGCACGTGTACGGGAACTTGATGCCAACCCCGGTGGTGAGCTCATCATCAGCACCGGGGACGCTGATTTGTATCGCGAAAAGCGCTTACAGTCTCTGTCCGAACGCAGCTTTACGGGGGCACTCACACAACTTTCCCGCAATGCCAACCGCCAGGTTGTTTTTGTCACCGGACATGATGAAAGGACTACACAACGCCAGACCAACGGTGACTTTGCGGAGCTGGCTGCAAGATTGACGCAGCTGGGCCTGGTGACAAGAGAGATCAGCCTCGTTACAAACCCTGTCATTCCCGAAGACACTGATCTATTGGTAATCGCCGCCCCGAGAAAACCTTATTTCCCGGGTGAGGTTGCAACGCTGCTTAATTACGTTTCGACTGGCGGCAATATCTTGTGGCTGATTGACGAACAGCATGACGTGGGACTGAAAGCTTTGTCGGCAGAACTCGGCATAGAACCACTACCCGGGGTCCTGCTTGATGCCAGCAGTAAATCCTACGGTGCTGAGAATCCCACTTTTGCTGTCATTGATCATTCAAACCTGCCAGACCATCCTGTCAATCGCACGCTGGGAAACCCGCTACTGTTACCTGCGGCAACAGCACTGAACCTCACGCCACTGGCAGGCCAGTCCAGCCGGCCATTATTTTTCTCCAGCGAGCAAAGCTGGACCGAATCGGGCCCCGTTGCCGGCGCTGTGCGATTTGATGAAAATACCACTGAACAACGCGGCCCCCTGCTGTTGGGAATTGCGCTGCAACGACAAGTGCAAACCTTGCAACCGCGCGAACAGCGTATCGCTGTGATTGGCGATGCAGACTGGCTCGCTAATCAGTGGATTGGCAATGGTGCCAACCTTGAATATGCCCAACGACTATTTAACTGGCTAGCGGCTGATGACGCGCAGCTGTCATTTGCCACAGCAACCCCTGAAGATGCTTTTATCAACCCTGCTTCGAGAACCATCCTTGTGATGGGTGGTGGCTTTCTGTTTGGCTTGCCACTGATTTTTCTTATCATTGCAGCGATGCTA
This sequence comes from uncultured Granulosicoccaceae bacterium, assembly GCA_938005265.1. GTDB lineage: Bacteria > Pseudomonadota > Gammaproteobacteria > Granulosicoccales > Granulosicoccaceae > CALFCE01. The sequence continues at coordinate 9,026 of CALLOA010000101.1, read as the reverse complement.
TGGCGGCAACAACGTAACGGTTAGCCTGACGTGAGTTTTTTGCAAAATAGAACCAGACTCACAACACTAATTTGTTTGTTGCTTTTACTGATTGCACTCGCAGGTCTTATCGCAATATTGAACTGGCGTGATCACCGCACTGATTCGGGCTTGACACTACGAGCGCCTGAAACAGTACGCCACATAGAGATCCGGTCAGCAAAAACGGCGTCCGGCGAAGCTGTCATAACCAGGCTAAGCAAGGATGACAGTGGCTGGATACTATCTGGCAAATTAGCAAACGCAGACGGTATCGATCAGGATGTCGATCTCCCCGCGAATGCAGATCGCGTAACCCCTTTACTGGGACTACTGCAGCTACCGAGGCGCGACAACTATCACATCGATGAAATCGAACTGGCAGAGCTTGGCCTCGCGCCACCCCGTGCCAGTGTCACAATTGACGATGTCAATTTCCTGTTTGGTGATAAAACACTGGATGGTACAGCACGCTATGTGCAGGTTGATGACCGTATTCATCTGTATCAGGAATTCGTTTACCCCTTGCTCAACGCCGGACCCGGGGTGTTCATAGCGAAAGCCTCTGAGGTGTCAGCAAACCCCGACAATTAGCTTCAATAAGTTAGCGCTACTTAAGCTGGCGGCACTGGCAACTTTGCGCGGTCGCAGGTAGGCTGAAAACTTTTGCGCAAAGTCTCATCAGTATGCCGGAGCTTCCCGAAGTAGAAACCACACTCAGAGGTATATCGCCACATATTCTGAACACGGTTCTGACACATGTCGATGTCCGGCAAAAACAATTGCGCTGGCCAGTGTCCACAGAGATAGAAACACTTGCAGGCAGCACCATCACGCATGCCAGCCGACGCGGCAAATACCTGCTGTTACGACTCCAGGCAGACAAACCCGCGTCTGCCGGTACCTTGATTCTGCATTTGGGCATGTCTGGCAGCCTGCGTATTTGCCAGGGTGACGCTCCACTTCGCAAGCACGATCACATTGAATTCCTGTTCGCTGGCGGACAGGCACTACGGTTTCACGACCCTCGGCGTTTTGGTTGTGCTTTGTGGTGCCGTGGCACACCGGAAACACACCCCTTACTGGCGCAATTGGGGCCTGAACCTCTGTCAGACGAATTTAATGGGGAGTATCTGTTCCAGCAATCCAGAAAACGCAAGGTCAATATCAAAAACTTTATTATGAACAGCCATACCGTCGTTGGTGTCGGAAATATTTACGCAAGCGAGAGTCTGTTCAAAAGCGGATTGCGGCCTGGGCGCGCTGCGATGCGAGTCAGTCGTGAAGGTTACGAGCAATTGTCCGTCAATATCAAGGAGGTGCTTGCCAAAGCCATAAAAATGGGCGGCACAACGTTACGGGACTTTATCAATTCAGATGGAGAACCCGGTTACTTCAGCCAGCAACTGCTGGTCTACGGACGGGCTGGCGAGCCATGCCACAGTTGCGGCACAACCATTAAGAACAAAATTATTGGTCAGCGTTCGAGCTACTATTGTCCTCGCTGTCAGCAGTAATCAATTCGAATTTTGCCTGGAGCTGTGCGCGAGTTTCCGTGTGATCCGGATCGACCAGGATGCATTCCACCGGGCACACCACGACACATTGCGACTCTTCATGATGGCCTACGCACTCGGTACAAAGGTGCGGATGAATCTCGTAGATCTCCGGGCCCATATAAATTGCATCGTTCGGGCACTCGGGCTCACAAACGTCACAGTTGATGCATTCATCGGTGATTAGCAATGCCACTTTTACGACCTCTTCTGTTCAATCAACCCAGCTTGACGGCAAACGCCTGCAGCACCCTCGGATGAATGAAGCTGCTGACATCACCACCCAGTTTGGCTATTTCACGCACAATGCTTGACGATAAAAACGTGTAGTCCTGCGATGCTGCAATGAATACTGTCTCGATGGATGGGCTGAGGTGGCGATTAACACCAGCTATCTGGACTTCGTACTCGAAATCTGAAATCGCTCTCAGGCCGCGTATGATGACCTGGCCTTCCACCTCTTTGGCAAATTCTACCAACAAGCCGGTAAACTCCCTGACCTGCACATTCGGCAGATCAGCAACCACTTCCTGCGCCAGTTCAACGCGCTCTTCAAGAGAGAAAAAGGGATTCTTGTTAGGGCTTGCGGCCACCCCTATAACCAGCTCATCAAACATCAGGCTGGCACGTTTGGCAACGTCATAATGACCTTTGGTTATAGGATCAAAGGTACCGGGGTAAATAGCTCTGACATGCATGAGGCATGACACTCCCAAATTTGTCGTGAAAATTCGCTCAAGCTCCGGCTTCAATGTGTGCACACTGAAATGCGCGGTCAGGAGCCTGGATAGACTAACCCAAAGGTAACACGGCCTGCACGGCTTTCCCGATGAATCGCCCAGTTTTCCGGCAATACACTGCTCAAATCGCCTTTTTCCATCTCGATATAGACCAGCGCCTGGGGACGCAACCAGTCATTCTTTTGCAACGCCAGCAGTACCTGTCGCTGCAAGCCTGCAGCAAACGGTGGATCCACGAATACAATGTCCGCAGCCGGTAGCCCGTTATCAGAGCGAACGGACGGTTTCCCGGCCAGCAGGGTTTGCGTATCGGCACAATGGACATGCATACTGGCATGGTTATCGTACAGCCCGTTTTCTCCTCCCCCCGCGTTCTTGAAACGATCAACCTGAAGGCTCAGCGCATCCGCTACAGCACGATTTTGCTCCACCAGATGAACCTCCCGCGCACCTCGTGATGCAGCCTCCAGCCCCAAAACACCGCTTCCTGCAAACAGGTCAAGACAGAGGCTGCCTGAAACATCGTGTTGCAACCAATTGAACAAGGTTTCACGTACACGATCACCGCTCGGGCGCAGCCCCGGTGAATCCGCCACATCAAGCCAGCGACCACGCCAACTGCCTCCTATTATACGAACACGATTTGGCATATCGACTACAAATCGGGGCAACAGAGGCCAGCCACGACGCTATCGGCCAGGTAAGTCATCATTGGCATGCACACTTCACTGGCAGCTTGATAAAATTATTTTCTCCCACAGAGTGTTAGCATACATTGTTACGTTTCGTTTGAATCTCGAATCATGGGTTTATTCAGTTTTTTAAAGAAAAAGAAAGACGATCAGGCAGCTCAGCCACCAGAACAGGCGACTGAACAGCAGCTGGACAAAAAACTTGACCGGACTCGCGGGCGCTTCAAGGAAAATCTGCTCAATTTCGTTCTGGGTTCGAAAAAGATCGATGCCGAGCTGCTTGAAGAGTTGGAAAGCCAGCTCATCATGGCCGATGTCGGGGTCGCGGCAACGGAACGCGTCATGGAATCCATCAGGAAACGTGTATCGCGCGCGGAAGTCGACGACCCGGAAGCCCTGCGAAAGGCCCTTCGTGAGGAGCTTGCAGCAATACTGCAAACGGTTGAAGCACCCCTGGAAATACCCGACAGTAACCAACCCTTCGTGATACTGGTCGTGGGCGTCAACGGCTCTGGCAAGACCACTACGATCGGCAAGCTTGCCCGCCAGCTTAAACAGGGCGGCCAAAGTGTCATGCTGGCGGCTGGTGATACCTTTCGCGCGGCTGCGGTTGAACAACTGCAAACCTGGGGTGAGCGCAACGATGTACCTGTAATTTCACAAGGTAGTGGTGCTGATTCTGCATCAGTTATTTTTGATGCACTACAATCAGCCAAGGCGCGAGGTATTGATGTACTGATCGCCGATACCGCTGGCCGTTTGCACACTCAGGACGGCTTGATGGACGAGCTCAAGAAGGTAAAGCGGGTACTGGGCAAGCTTGACGAAACAGCGCCACATGAAACCCTGATCGTTCTTGATGGTGGCACCGGCCAAAACGCACTTAGCCAGGCAGAATCGTTCCATCAGGCCATGCAGCTGGATGGCATGGTAGTTACCAAACTCGATGGTACGGCAAAGGGCGGCATCGTGTTCGCTATTGCTGAAAAACTGGAAATCCCGCTACGTTTTATTGGCGTAGGGGAAAAAGTTGAAGACTTACGTGTGTTCGAGGCAGAAGAGTTTGTTGACGCGCTGTTAACCGGCTGAAGCTTTCGGACAGGGCAACCTGCATTGATTACTTTTGACCGGGTCGAAAAATTTTATTCTAGTGGCAACACCGGGGGCAGCGGTCGCGACAGCGCAGCACTTAGCGATGTGACCTTTGCCCTGCCTGCGGGTTCCTTCAACTTTCTGACCGGCCATTCCGGTGCCGGGAAAAGCACCCTGCTGAAGCTACTGGCCGGCCTGGAACGCCCGACAGCCGGCGAAATTTACTTTGGCGAACACGCGCTACATGCACTACCAGACAATAAGCTGGATGCCGTGCGTTCCCGCATGGGCATCGTATTCCAGGAAAACCAGCTACTCGCCGATCGCTCAGTGTTCGACAACGTTGCCTTACCGCTGATTATCAGCCGCATGAAAAGAGCGGAGATTGTGGCACGTGTTGGTGCAGCTTTGGAACGCGTGTCACTGTCCCAGAAGGCTGACGAACTTCCTCAGACCCTCTCTGGAGGAGAGCAACAACGCGTAGGAATAGCAAGAGCGGTGGTCAATCGTCCTCGAGTACTACTTGCCGATGAACCCACCGGTAATCTCGACCCCGAGATGAGCCGGGAAATCCTGAAACTGTTTCGCCACTTCAATACTGCCGGTGTGACTGTGATTTTGGCAACTCATGATCTGGAGCTATTAAAAATTCGACACCACAACCGGCTGACGCTGAAAAACGGTCGTTTACTGGCAGCCTCAGCGATGGATTTAGCCCGCGAAAGTACCCAGCACAAACAATCGCCTCAGTACGGCAACAGCAATCAGGTTTCACGTGGTCGTCCTGCAAGAGACCTGGCCTGATGAGATACGGATTTGGTGGCGGAGGAAAACCTGCAAAACCCTCGTCCGGGCGCCACGCATTCTGGTTTACGCACAGTGGCTATGCCTTGAGAAATACGCTTCAGCGCTTTGGCAATCAAAAATTTGCCAGCCTGATGACCCTGTTCGTAATCGGGCTTTCGTTATCACTGCCCGTGCTTGTTTTGGTATTAGCGCCGGACATAAACAATCTGGGACGAAGTGCTCCACAAACTTCAGCGATGATTGCCTATCTCGATCCGTCACTGAATGACATTCAGGGTGCCAAATTGGCGGCGAGTTTAATGGAGCGCGATACGATCGCATCGGCTGACTATGTCAGCAAGGAAGAAGCACTGAATTTGCTGGCGAGCGGCGATCCGGGTAGTCACGATTCAGTTCGCCATACGATCGAAGTTCTCGGCGCTAACCCTCTGCCCGGCAGCGTTGTCATAACGCCCGCAGCGACAGCGGACTTACAGAGCGCGGCTGCACATCGTTTGCTGTCCGGCACCATCAGTGCCCTGCCACAGGTGACTCAGGTAGAGGTTAATCTGGAATGGGTAGAGCGTCTCAACGCGATAACACGGTTTGTCCGACTGGCAGGGTGGCTAAGTATCACCGTGCTGGCAGTCGCTTGCCTGATGGCTATTTCCAACACAATCAGGCTTGAGGCCTTACGCCATACCAAGGAAACGCGAGTGGCTCATCTGTTGGGTGCGAGTCGCAGCTTCCGGCGTCGACCGTTTGTCTATCTGGGAGCAGTATTGGGTATGGCAGGAGCACTTATCGCCTGTTGCCTTGCCACCATTGCTATATTGTTACTTAGAGGACCGGTGCAAGGGCTGGCTAAAAGCTATGCGCTTGACTATGACCTGCCCTTGCCTTCTGTTGAAATGACCGTGCTTTTTGTGATGGCGTGCACATTTCTCGGCATGCTCGCTGCATTAATCAGTGTCAGACAAGTCAACCCCCGAATTGAAGGGTCAACTTGAAAAATACTAACTTACTGATTTTTAATGAATTTATGCGCATTTTTCGATTATTATGCGCCATTATTGTCAATGTTTAGCGGAACTTGGCCGATTATTAGCACTCTATGGATGTGAGTGCTAAAATAACATCATCGAACTAGGAGTAATATAAATATGAGTAATGCCCTGATGCCAGCTACCGACGCGGTTGCCTTGCCATCGGTAGCAGATGATCTCAACAGTTATCTGGCCAAGATTGCCAATTTCAAGGTTCTAACGTCCGACGAGGAGCAGGGCCTGGCCCGTCGACTGCGCGATGACGAAGATCTTGATGCTGCACGGGAATTGATTAAATCGCAATTGCGTTTTGTGGTTCATATCGCTCGCAGCTATAAAGGCTACGGGCTGCCGATGGCCGATCTTGTTCAGGAAGGTAACATTGGCTTGATGAAAGCCGTCAAACGCTTTGACCCGGACGTCGGTGTCCGCCTGATATCCTTTGCGGTACATTGGATTCGCGCTGAGATTCACGAGTATGTGATACGCAACTGGCGCATAGTCAAGGTGGCAACCACCAAGGCGCAGCGCAAGTTGTTTTTCAAACTACGCAGCGCTAAAAAACAGTTGAACTGGTTTAGCCAGGAAGAAGTGCAGGCTGTTGCGAAAGATCTTGGTGTTGAGCCGCATGTCGTGATGGAAATGGAATCGCGTATGTCTGGCCATGACAACTCCTTCGACGCACCTGCTGGTAGCTCTGAAGAGCAGCGTGCTCTGGCACCTGCAGAAACATTGCATGAGCAGAGCGAAGACCCATATACCTTGCTGGAAAAAGCAGATGGTGAAGAGCAGTCAGTACAAAACCTGCACGCTGGTCTTGACACTCTGGATGATCGAAGCCGCGACATTCTGGAGATGCGCTGGCTACAGGATGGTAAAACCACGCTGCACGATCTTGCTGATAAGTACGGGGTTTCAGCCGAGCGTATCAGGCAGATTGAAAAGGCTGCGATGAAAAAGTTAAAGACGCAATTACTTGCGGCGTGAGCAATTTGCCCATTTAAAGGCGTATACAAAATAAAGTCGTATAAAACCGCCATTTTCAACACACGAAAGCTGATAAGGCCACCTCCGAGGGTGGCCTTTTTTTTGTTTACAACTTGTGTAACACCAAGACAATTCGACACTGATCAATCAAAAATACACATCCCTACTACATAATCCGCAACCAATATTGCACCTGAACGACTTTTTTTTGTAGATATGTGACGTTAATTGCTGTACAATTGTTTACAGTTGTGTAAAGCGCGAAAGAATCACCTGTAGCTCAAGCAAATTGGAAGTGTTTTGAGGAGTAGGTATGAACTCATTAAATGTTGAATCGGCCTTTCAGAACCTGTCAGGCGATAAAGAAATCGGCGAAGGTGCAAATACCAAGGCTTGCCGAAAAGTCCCACCACCAGTCTCTCTATGCCACGATTCATCAAGAATGGATTCTGCCACTGCAGCAGGCGTAGCGTTACAAAGCAATTTAGAGAGAACACCACTTGCACCTGCAGTGCTTGTAGATCTGTTGGAAGAAGTACTTGAAGAACGTGGCAACCATGATCGCAGACAGGGTATTTTGCCTGACCGAAAACCAGCTATAGAACGTCGGAGTTCAATTCCCCGACGCAAAGCCGACAGAAATTGACTGAGCAGGCAAACGTCAGCACTCATCTGCAGCTGTAAAGAAGCACTTGCCTTGAATAATCATGCGTTTGCGTTAAATCTGCAGCAAACAACCTGCCCTGCATAAAATTCCAGGTAACCCGCCTCACAAGCAGATAACCAGGCTCAAACAGAAACCTTTTATGCCGATATTGCTCCATACGAATGAATCTGGAGTCATCGGTGAAAAAATTATCTGGTTTGCTGAAATTTGCTATCTGCGCAGGATTAACAGGAATTGTTATTCAGGGGTGCAGTTCATCTGACAACAGCTTTTCAGGCGGCGAAAGACCGCTTTCCAGCCGCCCGGCCTCCAGCACTGACATTGATGTATTTGAACAGGTCGTGCGCGCCAGTCGAAGCACTCCTTCCAGCGCTGTAGCTAATAGCGCCAACCTGCTATCGAATCCGGGTTTTGAAGCTGGGCTGGACGATTGGCAAGCTTGCGCACCCGGCGCGATATCAACGTCCAACGATGCCTATGAGGGCAACGCAGCACTACAGCTGGCAGGCAATAACTGCGTCTACCGCTCAGTGGACGTATTACCGGATCAACCCTACTCGCTCAGCTGCTTTATAAAACTGGATACCGTGCGCGCATGGACTGGCATGGGAATGACATTTGCCAGCAGCGATTACACCCCCCTGTCGGAAGCGCCTGTCGCCGTGGCAACTTCAGGTGAATACACTCTGCTTCGAACAACGGGTATCGCACCACGTGGCACTGACTTGCTGAGTTTCTGGATTCACAGTGATCACGGCGCTAGCGTCGATAACTGCACGCTGACACAAGAGACTGAAGCGCCACTTGCCGACCCGGTCAATCTCGCCAACCTGCTGGAAAATGGTGACTTCGGCATGGTGGATAACAGCGGCAATGCCTCTTACTGGTCAACCGGATGTAACGGTCTCATGAATGCCGACGGTACTGGTCTTTGGTTAACCGGTGGTGTTTGCGCCGACCAGGCTTTCAGTAGTGCAGAGGTTGCCAGCATGGACAGCAGTCAAATTTCATTCAGCTGTCAGGTGACAGACTCTGAAGGTTATTCAGACCTGAGTATTTTTCTTAACGATGAGCTCGTTGCCGTAGAGCAAATTGATGCAGACGATATACACTCGCGCGTCAGACTTGATGTGAATGTAGTCTCAGCGACCAACGGTTTTGTCAGCCTTTACTCCAATGGCAGGCTAAGGGTTGAGGATTGCGTTCTCAGCGTGAGTAACAACAATGCTGGCTCGGCGCCCACTCCGATAACACCAGTACCTGAACCAGCACCAGCACCAGCACCAGCACCAGCACCAGCACCAGCACCAGCACCAGCACCAGCACCTGCACCTGCACCTGCACCTGCACCTGAACCTGAACCTGCACCTGCACCTGCACCTGCACCTGCACCTGCACCTGCACCTGCACCTGCACCTGCACCTGCACCTGCACCTGCACCT